>QJYB01000079.1 GCA_003247835.1 Gammaproteobacteria bacterium
GCCGCCTCCAGCGCCTGCTCTATCATCGGTCGCGGATTGCAGCCGAGCTCCGAGCCCACCGTGCCGGCGACATCGAGCAGCACGATGTGAATCCCATCGGCCAGCGCCGGATCCCTGGCAGCAAGGCGTGGACGCAATCCGGTCGCAAGCTCAATGCCCGTGAAACCCGCACCGATGATCACAACGCGGTCACCCGCCTGAAGTGACGCCAGCCTGGCATCGAGCGCGCTTGCCCCCTGATGGGTATCGATGTCGAAGCAGTGTTCCGCACCGGGGATCGGCAGCCTCTTCACCCTGCTGCCCGTGGCCAGCACCAGCCGTTCGAAACCGATCCCGCCTTCGGTCGTGAGCAGTCGATTGGTGCTCATGCACGCGCCTTCGATGTCCGCGACGACCAGGTTGATACCAACCGGGCTCAGTGTTGCTGACAGCTCCACACGCAACGTCGCAGGATCCGCCTCATACAACCGCGGACGCATGGTCAGATACTCATCCCGGTTGACCACCGTGATCGGCACGTCCGCCTCACGCCGGGCTGCAAGCGCCGCCCACAACCCGGCGAAACCACCACCCGCCACCACAATTCCTTCACTCATGAACGCTTCCTCTTTTTTCCGCCCGCCGTCCGTTCGATGGCGTGCGAGTCAAACCATTCCTGACTGGCCTGCAGGTGCTTGATGGGGATCTTCTTCGTGACGGTGGTGCCGATATCGTGGAGTGTCCGACCGGCAAGCGCCGCTCGCATCGCCTTGTCGGCATCGAGCATGGCCTGATGAATCGCGCAAACCCCGTTCACCGCTTCCGGCGGCGCACCCTCGGCAAAGAGCACACAGTTGCGGCGCACTTCCGTGCACCTGAACAGCGGCTTCCGACCATCCACCGCATTCACCACGTCGAGCACGCTGATCTCCGCGGCCGGCCGCGCAAGCACGAATCCGCCGCGCGCTCCCATCGCTGAACGAACGAGCCCGGCCTTTTCCAGTCGGGTGAAGAGCTTCGCCACAAAGGCGTAGGGAACACCCTGGAATTCCGCCAGTTCGTGAGCGCTGGGCGCGTGCGGATCCGCTGAATCCGTCAGGTGGAGCAGGCAGTGCAGCGCGTATTCCACTCCCCGGCTGATATGCGGCACTAACCCGCTCCTTTGATATCCGACTAATATTGTCGGAGTTTATACCCGGAAAACGGAACTTTCCAGTGCCAGGCGATCAGGAACGTGTGAGGCTCCGACGGGCATTCCGGACGATTGCTTCGACCAGAGTGGCATGGAGCCCCGGCGGCAGGTCGTGGCCCATGCCTTCGATGAGCATCAGGTCAGCGCCAGCAACGTTGCGGGCGATGTCCTCGCTGCCGGCGGATGGAATCAGCGGATCGTCAGTACCGTGAATCGCCAGTGTCGGCACTCGGATCTGCCCAAGTAGCGGCCGCAGATCCCCGGTCGCCGCAATCGCGCCGATCTGACGAGCTACACCACCGGGGTCATGGGCTCGCCGTGCGTCGGCCAGCAACTGAGTCCGGAATGCCGCCAGATCCAAGGGGTATCCCGGACTGCCGATCCGTCGCGCAAACGCCAGGCCGTGCTCGATGAAAGCCGCCTCGTCGCGCGCCGGGTCCGGCGAAGGGCTGGTCAGCAACGCCATGATGTCCGGATCCGCGGCCGGCAGCGCCGGGTTCCCGGTGCTGGACATGATGGTCGTCAGCGACGCGGTGCAATCATCGCTCGAGGCCGCCACGAGCTGCGCGATCATTCCCCCCATCGAACGTCCCACGATGTGCGCACGCCGGATACCGAGCGCACCCAGCAGCCCGATCGCGTCCGCCGCCATGTCAGCCAGCGTGTAGGGAACCTCAGGCGCACGGCCGGCCTGGACTGACGCGGCGAGTGCCGCGAAATCGGGGGGGCCTTCGTCGATGAGGTGCGTCGACAGACCGACGTCACGGTTGTCGAAACGAACGACGCAATAACCTTCGGCGGCGATCAGTCTGCAGAAGTCGTCCGTCCAGCGGGTCATCTGCGTACCGAGACCGGAGATCAGCAGCATGGCTTCGTCGGCAACGGATCCGAACGACTCCCAGGCGAGCGAGATGCCGTTGACCGTCGCCCATGACACCCCGGCAACCACTAGATGCGCTCCGCCGGGAGCGCGGCCTGCCAGTAGTCGAGCCGCTCCTTGAGCGTGCGATCGCGCACGTATGGGGTCAGGTCGTCGTCGAGTGTTTCCACCGTCTCGAACGCAAAGCAATCGGCGCCATGGCGTCGCCAGGCCTCCTGCAGCGGACGATTCATACAGACATCCCGGCTCAGTGTGAAACGCAGGCGGTTGAGGATCGTGGTCAGGTCGACGGCCTTGCCGACCCAGCACTGGCCGCTGGCCGTGCAACGGATGGCGAAGATTCCGGCAGGCACGACCCGACGCTTGTAGGCCGCGATGGCGGCTCGCCTGGCTTCACCCTTCATTACCGGACTCCGTTGGACGAAAACTGTATTATTGCCCGGGTAATATTGACGGTTCAATATTATCCGGGTAAAAAAATATTTTCGGGAGTGTGTTCGTGTCCGATCTCTCATCCAGAGCCAGCATTGCGTTCGTCGGCACGCGCCGCGTCGCCAGGGGTCCCCTGGCTGAGATCGTGGCGACCATCAAAGCTGCAGCGTCCGCCAGCTCGGAACCCGTTGTCGTATTCGATGAGCCGACAGGTAATGTGATCGATCTCGATCTGCGCGGGGATCCGGCGGAGACACTGCGCCGGCTGGGAGACACGTCGGGAGGGGTCGCACAAACAAACCGCCAGGCTGAAGACCAACCACCCGCCCGCCGTGGCAGAGGTCGACCGAAGCTCGGTGTGGTATCCCGGGAGGTGACGCTCCTGCCCCGACACTGGGAGTGGCTGGCCGCGCAACCCGGAGGAGCATCCCAGGCGCTGCGTCGTCTGGTCGACGCGGCACGACGCGGTGATCGCGGCACGACCGAGCGAAGGGCAGCCCGCGAGGCGGCGTACCGTTTCATGTCGGCCATGGCCGGCAACCTGCCCGGATTCGAGGAGGCCACCCGAGCGCTGTTCGCCGGCGACCGGGAGCGGTTTCGAGCGCAAACGTCTGCGTGGCCCGAGGACGTGCGCCGATTCTCAGAGGAACGTGCCTTCGAAACGCCGCCAGAGGATTGACGGGCCTTAAAGTTTCCCCGCCACGCTCAGATGGCCTGGAACACCTCGGCCCACCTTTCGATGGCAGATTCATGGTCGTGAACGAGCTGCACCGTGACCTGATCATATCCGGCCGCGGCCAGCGACCGCAGCCGCTCTATCAGCTCCGATCGGGTCCCGCTCATGGTCGTTGCTTTCACCAGCTCCGGCGTGAGGTGTTTTTCCTCCGGGCGCACGAACATCAGGTGGCCGCGATGGTTCGACAGATATTTCGCGTCGGCTGGCTGATAGCCGTCGTGAACCCTCAGATATTCAGCCAGCAGATTGCCGAGCGGCCCCGTCGGCAGGTTCCGCCCACCCATCGCGCCGACCTCGTCTGCCAGGTTGTGGAACATCACCGCGGTGAGCGGCGCAGCTTCCGCCATCAACCGCGCCTCGTCGTCACTTGAATCCCCGTCAAGCACCGCGCCGAGAAAGAACAGGTTCGATCGCAAGGCGTCCGCGCCTTTCCCGACAGCCTGCCAGATCTCCTGCATTTCCTTAAGGCTCTCGACGGCTCCCTGGGCACCGAAGTTGAGCCAGCCGGCCCCCAGCTCTGCGGCGACCCGTTTGGCGTTGGGGCCGAATGCGGAAAACCAGAGAGGAACTTCCTGCCCGATATCGATGAGCCCCAGATCCGGATTTAGGAAGCGGATCTTCCGCGCCTTTCCCTCGAAATCCCATTCGATGGTTTCACCGCGCAGCAGATCGCGGACACGCTCCACGTATCGACGCGTCGTTGCGAGCGGAATCGCGCCCAGCCCCATGGTCCGCCGAGCCGTGAATCCGGTACCGACCCCGAAGTCGATCCGGCCGGGCGCGATCCGGGAAAGGGATGCGAACGCATTTGCCGTCACCGGCTCGATCCGATTGGATGGCACCAGCACACCGGTGCCCAGTCGGATCGTCGACGTTTCATGAGCCGCCAGGGCCATGCAGACGAACACGTCGGGATTGAGGAGCTGGGTGTCGTAAAACCAGGCGGCGTGAAACCCGAGTTCCTCTGCGCGCCTAACCCAGCGCCAGGAGTCGACCTCAGAGGCGAACGCGACCGAAAACTTCATCAGAAAAAGACGAAGGCACGCACCACCACGTTCTTGCGGCAGCGGGCATCTTCCGGTGCCGTGTGGTCGATGCAGGCGGTGTGAAACGACCACCGCGAAACCGAACCGTCCGTGATGGAGTCGTAGCACTTCAGCATCGACACCTCGTGCGGCTGCTGATGAGGGAACCAGTACCACTCGTGATCCGGCCGATACGTGAACCGCGTGGTCTCGCCCACCCGGTCGTCATAGATCCGGTAGTTGTTGATGTAGGGCTGATCTGCAAAGGATGGCCATGCGCAGAGCACGAACGGATTCTGCTCCACCGTCTCCATGGGTTTGGCCAGGTTGATGGACAGGAACCGGCGGGACATCTTCGCGTCCGCCGCCGCCTCCGAGTAGTGCTGCTCGCGGCCGAAGTTCCGCAGGTTCTTCGTCAGGAGTTCCCGGCAACGGACCCGGCCGCTGTTGTCGTTGAGATCGTTGTGCACCAGGTTGGCGTAGGCCGCGTTCACGCCCGGATTCTTGTTGGCCTGATCCTCCGTACGATCGCCTTCGTAGTCCTTGTCGAACACATCGTGGTTGTAGACCAGGGCATCGGTCGCATCCGGGTAGAAGTCGAGCAGCAGCCGCTCCATTTCCGGGTAGAACACGCGTTCCACCTCAGCGGCGTCGTAGAAGTTGCGGCATTCGGATTCGCAGTAACCGAGCGCCACGCCCAGCCTGTCCATGCACTCGGGGCTGGTCGGGTCGAGACCGGGGTAGTACTCGCCGATGCGGCGCGCATCACGCATCACCTGGGGAAAGTAGAGGCACCGGCGCACGTTGTCCCGCTCGTCCTTGGCCAGCGCCCTGGCGTCACGCTCCCGCGCAGGATCCCGCCACAGGGCATTCGATGAAACCACCGAGTAGGACGGCTGCTCGTAGATCGTGTATCTGAGCGGTAGTGCCAGCCCGCCCTCCGGCGCCTCGATCTTCTGCTCCCGGATGTACTCCAGGCACTCCGCATAACGCCGGAAGCCAAGTCCCCACCTGGTTTCGATGGGTCCCGGCGGAGAATTTTCGATGAGATCGATCACGGCCTGCCCCTCGCCGCTCGCGATCTGCGCCAGAGCATCCGCGAGGGCGGCGGCGGTACCCGCATCGCCGTTCCGGTCGAGCGCCATGTAGGACAACCCGCCGTTGGCGGCGATGGGTGGCGGCTGCCCCTGGGTCCGTTCCAGGGGGGGTACGTAGGGGGTACCTGCCGGCACCCGATTTTCCAGCTCGGCCATTTGCTTTCCTCCTCTACCCCGATATCGTGGCACAGCGAGCCGAGAAGTCCATCGACCACTGGTTTCTGCACACCAGACAGGCCACCCGATCATGAAGCGCACTAACTGGCTGCCAGTCCTGCTGTTGACGCTCTGGGCCACCAGCTCAGCCGCCGACGAAGCCGTGTTCGCCGGCGGCTGTTTCTGGTGCGTGGAGGCTCTGTATCAGGAGCAGGAAGGCGTCTCCGACGTGGTGTCCGGATTCACCGGGGGCAGCTACCCGAACCCCACGTACAACGGCCGCCATGACGGACACTACGAGGCGGTGCGGGTGTCCTACGATCCCGACGTGATCTCCTATCAGGACCTGCTCGATCTCTTCTGGGTGAACATCGACCCGTTCGACGACAGCGGCCAGTTCTGCGACAAGGGACCGAGTTATCGAAGCGCTATATTCGTAGCTAACGACACCCAGCGCGCTCTGGCCGAAGCCTCTAAGACCAGAGTCGCCGCGGAGTTCCCGGACCACCACATCGCCACGGAGATTCTGCCCGCCGGCAAGTTTTATCCGGTAGAGGCGGCGCATCAGGACTACTACCAGAAAAAC
>QJYB01000022.1 GCA_003247835.1 Gammaproteobacteria bacterium
CTGTCTTAAACACTTAACCTCCAAAATCTGTTATCGGCACGCCGCCGGACCTGCATCGCCGGTGGCGTCCGTTCGCGGAGCCGACTCGGTGTCAGCGCCGCAGACCCAATCGCTTGATCAGATCGCTGTAACGGTTTGCATCCTTCTGCTTCAGGTAATCCAGAAGCTTGCGCCGCTGGTTGACCATGCGGATCAGTCCCCGACGGGAATGATGATCCTTCTGATGCGATTTGAAGTGATCCTGCAACCCGTTGATGTTGTGGGTCAGCAGGGCCACCTGCACTTCCGGGGACCCTGTGTCCCCATCTTCCAATTGAAACTCCTTGATGATTTCTGCTTTGCTTGCGGCATTCAGTGCCATTTTTCATTTCTCCAGTTCAATGTGCGCAAGAGAATTCGGGATCACCGTGCACATTTACAGTGACCTCGATCTTTGCGGGCGTTTCGCTTTTCCACTCCGTGCCCGCTACTTTTCCCGCTCCACCACCAGCCGGCGGGGAGCGACTCTTCCATCGTCGAGAATCTCGCCCACCCCGATGAACTTCGTGGTGTGGTCGTCCTCGACTTCCGACAGCCGCACCCATCCACTCGTGGGTGCGTGCGGCACGATGACCGGTTGACCCTGCCGGAGGTAGTAGGCGGTGTTGTCGGTCAACCTGACCTCCGGCCACTCCCTCACGGCACTGTCGACCGGCTGCAGAAACGGATCCAGGCTGCCATGCTCGAGCGCCCTTTCGAGCTGCTCGAAAGACACCAGATCGGCTTCCGTATAGGGTCCGGCTGCCAGCCGACGAAGCTCGACGACGTGCGCACCGCATCCCAGCACTTCGCCGAGCTCCTCGGCGATGGTCCGGACATAGGTTCCCTTGCTGCAGTGAATCGACAGCACCAGGTTGTCCCCCTGCAGGCAGACGAGCTCGTTCGAGAATACCGTCACCCGGCGTGCTTCCCGCTCGATCTCGATGCCCTGTCTGGCCAGCTTGTACAGCGGTTGACCCTGATGCTTGATCGCCGAGAACATGGACGGCACCTGGTCGATCTCGCCACGGAAGAAGCGCAGGGCTTCCTCCACACGGGTCCGATCGACACCTTCGACTGGTCTCGTGCTCACCACCTTGCCATCCGCGTCGCCACTGTCCGTGGCAATGCCGAGCCGGATGCGCACCCAGTACTTCTTGTCGGATGCGAGCAGATACTGGGAAAACTTGGTCGCCTCGCCGAAACAGAGCGGCAGCACGCCGGTCGCCAGCGGATCCAGCGCACCCGTGTGACCGACCTTTCTCGCGTTGAACAGCCGTTTGGCTTTCTGGACGGCCTCGTTCGAGCTCATTCCCGCGGGCTTGTCCAGCACCAGAATACCGTTCACGTCCCTGCCGCGACGACGCTTACCCATCGCGTTCACCCGAATCCGGACCATCGGGCGCCGTGTGCTGCTTGGCATCGGCGAGAAGGGCGTTCTCGATCAACGACTCGAGTTTCGGTCCCCGTTCCACCGACTCGTCGTAGTGGAAGCGGGGTTTCGGCGTCGTGCGCATGTTATGCCGCTTGGCGAGCTCGGAACGGAAATAACCGGCAGCCCCGTTGAGCACAGCTACGAGCTCTGCCCGCTCCTCCTTCGTCTTCGTCTCGAACGACGATACGTAGACGTCCACCCAGGAGAGATCCCTGCTCACCCGCGCCTCATTGACGCTCACCATGCCGACACGAGGATCACGCATTTCCCGCTGGATGATGAGGGCCAGCTCGTCGCGGATGAAGTCTCCAACGCGTAGGTCTCTGCCGTGCTCCCGCATGCCGGTTACTGAAGCTCCCTCGCCACTTCCTTGGCGTCGTAGACCTCGATGAGATCTCCTACCCGCACATCGTTGTAGTTGCGTACACCGATACCGCACTCGGTTCCGGCGCGCACCTCGTTGACGTCATCCTTGAAGCGTCTGAGCGACTCCAACTCGCCTTCGAAGATGACCACGTTGTCGCGCAGTACACGGATCGGCTTGTTACGGAACACGGTCCCTTCAGTCACCATGCATCCGGCCACCTGACCGAAGCGGGGTGAGCGGAACACATCCCGAACCTCGGCAATACCCACGATCTCTTCGCGGATCTCCGGAGTCAGCATGCCGGAAAGCACCTGCTTGACGTCGTCGAGCAGCTCGTAGATCACGCTGTAATAACGCAGGTCCAGGCCTTCCCGCTCGATGATCTTCTTCGCCGCGCTGTCGGCACGGACGTTGAATCCGAAGACGGCCGCGCCGTAAGTGAGCGCGAGGTTCGCATCCGAGGAGGTGATCGCGCCGATGCCGGATCCCAGCACGTTCACGGACACCTCGTCGTTGCCCATTTCCGACAGGGCGTGGGCAATAGCCTCCAGCGAGCCGCGCACGTCGGCCTTGAGCACCATCTTCAGTACCCGTTTCTCGCCTTCGCCCAGGTTGGCGAACATGTTCTCCATCTTCGCCGCCTGCTGCTGGGCAACGCGCTGTTCCTGGGATTTGCCGCGACGGAACTCGGCCAGCTCTCGCGCCGTGCGCTCGTCGGTGACCACCGAAAAGTCGTCTCCGGCCTCCGGCGTTCCGGTCAGCCCCAGAAGCTCCACCGGATCGGAAGGACCTGCAACCTTCACCTGCTCGCCTACGTCGTCCAGCATGGCCCGTACCCGGCCATGGAACTCACCCGCGATTACCACGTCGCCCTGATTGAGCGTGCCGTTCTGCACCAGCACTGTCGCCACGGGACCACGACCACGGTCGAGCCGCGACTCGATGACGACGCCACGGGCCGGGCCCTGCTCGACCGCCTTCAGCTCCAGAATCTCGGCCTGGAGCAGGATGGCTTCGAGCAGCTCCTCGATGCCTTCACCGGTATGCGCGGAAACCTTGATGAACTGCGTGTCGCCACCCCAGCTTTCCGGCACCACATCCTTTGCCGCCAGCTCGTTGGTCACTCTGTCAGGATCCGCTGCCTCCAGGTCGATCTTGTTGATGGCGACGACGATGGGCACACCCGCTGCACGGGCGTGCTGGATCGCTTCCTCGGTCTGCGGCATGACGCCGTCATCGGCGGCGACCACCAGAATGACGATGTCCGTTGACCTGGCGCCGCGGGCACGCATGGCGGTGAATGCAGCGTGGCCCGGTGTGTCGATGAACGTGATGCGGCCGTGCGGCGTATCGACGCGGTAGGCGCCGATGTGCTGCGTGATGCCACCGGCCTCACCACTCGTGACCCGGGTCTTGCGGATGTAGTCCAGAAGCGATGTCTTACCGTGGTCGACGTGCCCCATGACCGTAACCACCGGCGGCCGTGTGACTTCTTCGCCCTCCAGCACGAGGGACTGCTCCAGAGACTGCTCGAGCGCGTCCTCGTGGATGAGCTTCACCTTGTGACCCATCTCCTCGACAACGAGGGTGGCGGTGTCCTGGTCCACGGTCTGGTTGATGGTGGCCATGACCCCCATACCCATGAGGGTCTTGATCACCTCGCCGGCCTTGACGGACATCCGCTGTGCCAGATCGCCGACCGTGATCACACCGGGAATCTCCACTTCCCGGGCGATGAAGTCCGTCGGCCGGAACTCACCGCCCTGCTGTTCGACCTGAATCGGCGTCTGGTGGTGACGACGACGCGCACGCCGCTCCGTTTTGAGCGACAGCTCCTGACGGCGATCACCCGTCCGCTTGCGGTCGTGCTCCCTGCTCTTGACCCGCTTGCCACCCCGCTCCTGGGCCTGTTGCCGGGCCTGGGCTTCCGCCGCGGCGCGCGCTGCCTCCTGGGGATCTGCCGGAACTTCCGGCTTGCGCTTCTCCTGGGCGGCCTCCTGTGCTTTGCGCTCTGCCTCGTTTCGGGCTTCTTCTTCCTGGCGGGCTGCCTCTTCGCGGCGTCGTTCTTCTTCTGCCTTGCGTTCCGCATCCTGACGGCGCGTCTCTTCCTCGGCAGACTTGCGGGCCATCTCCTCGTCCCGGATCCGCTGCGCCTCGATGGCCAGCGCACTTTTCGGCTGCTTCGACGCTGCTTCCGCGGCTACCGGCTCCGGCTTGGCTTCGGCCTCCGCCTCTGCACGCTTGACGTAGGTGCGCTTGCGACGCACTTCCACGTTGACGGTCTTACCGGTCCGTCCCTGGCCTGTCTTCAGCGTGCCGGTGGTTCTCCGCTTGAGCGTGATCTTGCTGGGCTGCGTAGCCGCGCGGTCACCGTGACTCGCCTTCAGGAAGGAGAGCAGCTTCTGCTTCTCGTCATCAGAGACCAGCTCATCATCACGTGAGTGTGCCAGACCCGCTTCCTGCATCTGCTTGAGCAGGCGGTCGACCGGTGTTCCCACCGTATCTGCGAGTTGCTTTACCGTGACGTCGGACATGCCTAAACCTCTTTAAGCTTATTCTTCGGCTTCCTCGAACCAGGGCGCGCGAGCCGTCATGATCAGCGCCGCCGCGGTTTCCTCGTCGAGGTCTTCCACGATCTCCTGAAGGTCGGGCACTGCCAGCTCGGCCAGGTTTTCCATGGTGATCACGCCATGGCTGGCCAGCTGGAAAGCGAGCCTGCGATCCATGCCTTCCATATTCAGCAGATCTTCCGCCGGTTCCTGTTCGCCGAGTGCTTCCTCGCTGGCAATGGCCCGGGTCAGCAGGGCATCACGCGCGCGGTTCCTGAGCTCTTCGACGATCTCCTGGTCGAAACCCTCGATGGCTGCCATCTCCTCGATGGGTACATAGGCCACCTCTTCCAGCGTGCTGAATCCTTCCTCGACGAGCACCGTGGCGACATCTTCGTCCACCGCCAGCGTCTCCATGAACTCCCGGATGTACTTGCTGGCCTCTTCCTCCTGCTTGGAGATGGCCTCGGCCTCCGTCATGATGTTCAGCCGCCAGCCGGTCAGATCGCTGGCAAGCCGGACGTTCTGACCACCCCGGCCAATGGCCTGAGCCAGATTGTCTTCCGCCACAGCGATGTCCATGGACTGTGTTTCTTCGTCCAGGATGATGGACTCCACCTCGGCCGGTGCCATGGCGTTGACGGCGAGCTGCGCCGGATTCTCGTCCCATGGGACGATGTCGATGCGTTCCCCGGCGAGTTCGCCGGAGACGGCCTGAACGCGTGATCCGCGCATGCCGACACACGCGCCCACGGGATCGATGCGGCCGTCGTTGGTCTTGACGGCGATCTTCGCCCGGGAGCCAGGATCCCGGGCCGCAGCGCGGATCTCGATGACCTGCTCGGCGATTTCCGGCACTTCGATCTTGAACAGCTCGATCAGCATCTGCGGTGAGGTCCGCGTCAGGATGAGCTGCGGCCCGCGGTTCTCCGGACGGATCTCCAGGAGCAGCGCCCGCAGCCGATCACCCACCCGGAACGTTTCCCGTGGGATCAGGTGCTCACGGGTCAGCAGACCTTCAGCGTTGTTGCCCAGATCGACGATGACGCTGTCACGGCCGAGCTTCTTGACCGTTCCGCCGATCAGCTCGCCCACACGCGGCGCATAGGCTTCGACGATCTGTGCGCGCTCCGCATCCCGGACCTTCTGAACGATCACCTGTTTCGCGGTCTGAGCGGCAATGCGTCCGAACTCCACGGATTCCACCGGCTCCTCGATGACGTCACCGAGATTCAGATCCGGATTCTTCGCCCGCGCCTCCTCGAGCGTCAGCTGGGCGGCAGGGTTCCACTCTTCCTCCACGTCTTCCGCTTCCGGATCGCACACGTTCCAGACGCGGAAAGTCTCGTACTCACCGGTGGCGCGGTTGATCACCACCCGGAACTCGGCGTTCTCGTCGTAGCGTTTCTTCGTCGCGGTCGCGAGCGCCGCTTCGATGGCGTCGAAAATGACTTCCTTGGGTACGCCCTTCTCGTGGGACACGCCGTCCACTACGAGAAGGATCTCTTTGCTCATGTTGCTCATCGAGTTTTCAATCGAACCGCGGTACGACTCTCGCCCGCTGTACGTTCTCCAAAGGCAGTAAGTACTCATCCTCACCGGCGCGAACGACGACCTCGCCGCTTTCGAGCCCCATGAGGACACCTTTGATGCGTTTCGTACCATCCACCGGATAGTTCAGACGCACATCTATCTCCTCGCCGACACAGCGTTCGTACTGCGCCGGTTTGAACAGAATCCGATCCATGCCGGGCGAGGAGACTTCCAGGGTATAGGTCCCGCTGACCACGTCTTCCACGTCCAGCACATCACTGACACGACGACTCACCCGCTCGCAGTCATCAACACCGACACCTTCGGCCGAGTCGATGTAAATCGAGAGCTTCGAGTGTCTGCCCTGGGACCGGTACTCCACGCCCCAGATTTCACACCCTTCCAGCCCGACGACCGGTGCCAGCAGAGCTTCGATGTCAGCCTCTTTTCTGTTCACTCCTTATCTGTTTCCGTTTTCCGTTCTTTTCCGTTGGCCGGCGTGTCAACCGGACGCACCGTCGTCGGCCGCCCTGTCGACTTTTCTTCCGCCAACAAAAAATGGGCTTACGCCCATTTCCCGAATGCTTCCGCGCTCATCGCGGCAGCGCTTGTCTACATGGTCCCGGACAAGTAACCGGACAAGGGCAACCCAGCCTCTACGGGTTGAGCCACCTGGAAGGACGGCTGGCGGCAGTGCCGACAGCTATGAAAAGGCCCCTGATAAGGGGCCATTTCTCCTTGGTAGCGGGGGCAGGATTTGAACCCACGACCTTCGGGTTATGAGCCCGACGAGCTACCAGACTGCTCCACCCCGCATCAGCAAGGGCGGGATTATAGGTGTCAGTCACCCACCCCGCAACCGTCTTGAATCACTGAAAAGTCCCCGGATTACGGGGCCTTAGAGGCCGGTCACGATACCGGCCATAGCAGGAGATGGTGCCGAAGAGAGGACTCGAACCTCCACGGGCGTAAGCCCACTACCCCCTCAAGGTAGCGTGTCTACCAATTTCACCACTTCGGCGGGGTCCAATGCCCAGACAGAGGCCTCAGACATCGGGGATGTCGGAATCTACACGTTCTCCTTCGGGAGTCAACCGCTCGGCCGGGCTCGTGCCGGACTCATCCGCAGGGGTCCCGCCATCTGCCGGCTGGTCGGCAGCCGCCGACGCATCATCGCCGGCGGGAACTTCCCGGTCGACATCGGGAGCCTGAACCTGGGGTACGCCGACAGAGCCGATGTTCGCCGCCCGGTCCTTGGCCGTCCAGGCGAGCCCGAACGAGATCAGGAAAAAGCCGATGGCGAGCCAGACCGTCAGCTTGGTGAGAAAGCTCGCAGATCCGGTGCTGCCGAACATCGTGTTGGCGGATCCGCTGCCGAATGCCGCCCCGACATCGGCGCCTCGACCCTGCTGCAGCAGCACCAGCCCCGCCAGAGCGATCGCATCGACTACCAGCAGCATCAGCAGTACCAGTTCGAATGTAGACACGGTCTACCCCCTGAAATCCTGAGGAACCGGAGCCCGGCTCCAGATCATCCCGGCAGCGCGCGGGCAATCTCCATGAATTCTTCGGCCTTGAGGGATGCTCCGCCCACCAGGCCACCATCGATGTCGCGCTCGGCAAACAACGCACCGGCGTTTCCACCTTTTACGCTGCCGCCGTAAAGGATCGGCAGTTCCGCCGCCGGCGCCGAATGATTGGCGAGCGCCGACCGGATCAGCGCGTGCATTTCTTCCGCCAGCGCTGGTGTTGCCGTCCGTCCCGTGCCGATGGCCCAGACCGGCTCGTAGGCTATCGCGCCGAGCTCGCCGCCACAGCGCGCGAGCACGCTCTCGAGCTGGCCGATCACCACCGCTTCGGCCCTGCCGGCATCCCGATCGGCTTCACTCTCGCCGACGCAGACCATGGGTTTGAGCCCGGCCCGCAGCGCTGCCGCTGTCTTGGCCGCGACCACATCGTTCGTCTCTCCGGCGTATTCGCGACGCTCCGAGTGGCCGACCAGCACCCATCGGGCACCGAGATCGGCGAGCATCTCGCCGGACATCTCTCCGGTAAAGGCTCCCTGCACCTCGGTATGCAGATTCTGCGCACCCAGCTCGACGATCCTGTCCAGATCCAGATGCCGCAGACTTTCGGCCAGAAGGGGCAGATAGCCCACCGGGGGAAACAGCACCACGGCGCATTCCAAGCTCTGAACCTGGCCGTCCAGCGCTCGGACATAGTCGGCGACGAACTGCCGGGAACCGTGCATTTTCCAGTTGCCGGCGGCAATACCGCGACGCATGACCGGTCCCTGCTATCGGAGGGCGCGCAATGTTAACGGCTCGCCGTCGCAGCAACAAGACCATCACGGCCCGCAGAGAGTGGACCGGATCGGCCCTCAGACGTCCTTCGAACCCACCACGGCGACCAGCTCGGCAGCGATGGCGTCAACCTCGTCCGCGCTGTCGCCCTCCACCATGACCCGCACCACCGGTTCCGTACCGGACGGGCGGATCAGGATTCGACCCCTGCCGGCCAGCGCCGTCACGTGATCGTTCACAGCGGCCAGCACGTCGGCGGCCCCGGCCCGTTCCGTCGGTGCGGACACCCGGACATTCTTCAGCGTCTGAGGGAGCTTGCGCATCCCACTCACCACCTCACCGAGTGTGCGGTCGCCGTCCTGCATCGCCTGCAGCACCTGCAGCGCGGCGACTATGGCATCTCCCGTCGTCGTCAGATCGAGGCAGATGATGTGGCCCGACGACTCGCCACCCAGGTACCAGCCACGCTGCCGGAGCGCCTCGAGCACGTACCGGTCGCCGACATTGGCCCGGTGGAAATCGATGCCGGCATCGGTGAGCGCGAGCTCGAGACCGAAATTCGACATCAGCGTGCCCACCACGCCGCCCGATAGCGTCCCCGAAGCGCGCCGGTGGCAGGCAATGGCGTAGACCAGCTGGTCTCCGTCCACCACCGTGCCGTCTCCATCCACCATGATCAGCCGGTCGCCGTCACCATCGAGGGCGATGCCGAGGTCGGCCCCACAAGAGACCACCTCCCTGATCAGCGCTTCCGGACTCGTGGAACCGCAGCCGTCGTTGATGTTGAAGCCGTCGGGGTCCGCACCGATGACGCTGACCTGCGCATCCAGTTCCTCGAGTACCTGAGGCGCCACGTGATAGGTGGCACCGTGCGCACAATCCACGACGATGTTCATCCCCGACAACCGGAAGTTCCGGCCGACTGTGGCCTTGCAGTACTCGATGTAACGCCCGGCTGCGTCGTTGATCCGGTTTGCGCGGCCGAGCCGGTTGGAGTCGACGCACACCATCTCGCTGTCCAGCTCACGTTCGATCTCGAGCTCCAGCTCATCGGGCAGCTTGTTGCCTTCGGCATCGAAGAACTTGATGCCATTGTCGTAGTAAGGATTGTGGGAAGCGCTGATGACGATACCCGCATCGGCCCGCAGTGTCCGGGTGAGGTAGGCGACCGCCGGGGTCGGCATGGGGCCCATGAGGCTCACGCTCACCCCCGCCGACACCAGGCCCGATTCCAGTACGGATTCGAGCATGTATCCGGAAATCCGCGTGTCCTTGCCGATGAGGATGTGCGGTTCACTGTCCTGATCGATGGCACTACGGCGCGCGAACACCTTGCCCGCCGCCCAGCCGAGCCGCAGGCAGAACTCGGGAGTGATCGGATACTCGCCGACCCGTCCGCGGATACCGTCCGTGCCGAAAAAACGTCTGCTCATGCTCTCAACGCCTCCAGAACCTTGAGGGCTTCCACCGTTTCCGCCACATCGTGCACTCTGACGATGTCCGCCCCGCGCTCTGCCGCCAGCACCGCCGCGGCGAGGCTGCCCGCCAGCCTGGCGCGCACCGGCGCGCCGGTGAGATCGCCGATCATGCGCTTGCGCGACACGCCGACCAGGATCGGCAGATCGTCCACCCGCAGGTCTTCCAGAGCAGTGAACAGTGCAAGATTGTGCGCCAGCGTCTTACCGAAACCGAAGCCGGGATCGATGCACAACCGGTCGTCCGGGATGCCTGCACAACGTGCCCGGCCGACTCGCTCAGTCAGAACTGCCCGTACTTCTGCGACCACGTCATCGTAGCGCGGATTTCGCTGCATCGTCTCCGGGCTGCCCTGCATGTGCATGACGCACAGCGCAGCGCCGCTGCGGCTGACCACGTCGGGCATCGCCGGATCGGCGAGCCCGGAGACGTCGTTGACCATGTGACAACCTGCAGCCAGCGCCACCGCCGCCACTTCCGACTTCCGGGTATCCACGGAAATCAGGGTATCCAGCCCCAGCAGTCGTTCAGCGACGGGCATCACACGATCGAGCTCTTCACCGGCGCTGACCGAGGCTGCCCCTGGTCGGGTGGACTCGCCCCCCACGTCCAGGATGGCCGCACCGGCGTCGACCATGGCTTCCGCGACACGGCACACCTCACCGAGTGAAGCCGCACCCCGGGCAAAACGGCCACCATCGGAAAAAGAATCCGGGGTGATGTTGAGCACACCCATGACCCGGGTGCGCTCCAGGGACAGCAGCCGCCCACGACAGTCGAGCGCGCGAGGCCCCACGGCCTGTTACCGTCAGTGGTCTTCGGCCGGCCCCCCGATAGGTGACTCGCCGCTCTCGCCGGCTGGCTTTCTGGCGGGTGGGGGCGGAAGATCGGCGGGATCACGGGGCTTGGCACCGGCCATGATGTCGTCGATCTGATCGCTGGTGATGGTCTCGTACTCGATGAGCGCGTCGGCCATGTTATGCAGCTTGTCCTCGTTCTCGGTGAGGAGGCGTTTCGCCGTCGTGTAGCAGTCCTCAATGATCTTGCGGACCTCCACGTCGATGGCGCGGGCAGTCTCGTCGGAGAACGGCTTGGGTTTGACCCCGCCGGACATGCCGAGGAATACCTCGCCGTCGTCCTCGTCGTACATCACCGGGCCGAGGGAGTCGGACAGGCCCCAGCGTGTGACCATGTTGCGCGCCAGATGCGTGGCCCTCTCGATGTCGTTCGAGGCGCCGGTCGTGACGTATTCGGGACCCAGAATCATCTCCTCGGCGATCCGACCGCCGAACAGAGAGCAGATCTGGCTCTTCACGGTCTGCCTGGACAGGCTGTAGCGGTCCTCTTCCGGCAGGAACATCGTCACGCCGAGCGCGCGACCGCGCGGAATGATGGTGACCTTGTAGACCGGGTCGTGATCCGGCACCAGACGCCCGACGATGGCATGGCCGGCCTCGTGATAGGCCGTGTTGCGCTTCTCCTTCTCGGACATGACCATGGATTTGCGCTCGGCGCCCATCATGATCTTGTCCTTGGCCTTCTCGAACTCGTCCATCTCCACGAGCCGCTTGCCTGCACGGGCAGCGAAGAGCGCTGCCTCGTTGACCAGGTTTGCCAGATCGGCGCCGGAGAAGCCCGGTGTGCCACGGGCGATGATGGCAGGATCCACGTCGTCGGACAGCGGTACCTTACGCATGTGCACCTTGAGGATCTGCTCGCGGCCACGGATGTCGGGCAGACCGACAACCACCTGACGGTCGAACCGGCCCGGACGCAGCAGCGCGGGATCCAGCACGTCGGGCCGGTTGGTCGCAGCAATGACGATGATGCCGTCGTTGGCTTCGAAGCCGTCCATCTCGACGAGCAGCTGGTTCAGCGTCTGTTCCCGCTCGTCGTGGCCGCCGCCGAGCCCCGCACCCCGGTGCCGACCCACCGCATCGATCTCGTCGATGAAGATAATGCACGGTGCCTGTTTCTTGGCCTGCTCGAACATGTCGCGCACGCGTGATGCGCCCACACCCACGAACATTTCCACGAAGTCCGAGCCGGAGATCGAGAAGAACGGTACCTTGGCTTCACCGGCAATCGCCTTGGCGAGCAGCGTCTTACCCGTGCCCGGCTGGCCCACCATCAGGATACCTCTGGGGATCCGGCCGCCGAGGCGCTGGAACTTGCCCGGATCACGCAGGAACTCGACCAGCTCCTGAACGTCTTCCTTCGCCTCGTCGACGCCGGCGACATCCGCGAACGTGGTCTTGATCTGATCTTCGGAGAGCAATCGCGCCTTCGACTTGCCGAACGCCATGGGGCCACCACGGCCACCGCTACCGCCCTGCATCTGCCTCATGAAGAGCATGAACACCGCGATGATGATCAGGATCGGGAAGCTCGCCACCAGGAGCTGAGCCCAGATGCTCTGCTGCTCCGGCAGCTTGCCAAGGGTTTCCACGTTGTGGTTGTACAGGTCGTCGAGGAGCTTCGGATCGTCCACGTTCGGACGGACCACCTGGAAGTCGTCGCCGTTGGTCTTCTGGCCCCGGATGACGAGTCCGTCGATCTCCACCCTGGCGATCTGGTCCGTGCGGACCTGCTCGATGAAATCGGTGTAGCTGACGGTTTCCGGCTCCGGCTTGACGTTGAAGTTATTGAAGACCGTCAGCAGCACTGCGGCGATGATGAGCCACAGCAGTAAATTTTTTCCCATATCTGTCAAGGACTTACCCTCTTCTGCCCGATCCGGTGGGCAACTGCCTGGTAAACGTTGTGAGAACGGTAGCCTACACCACTTTCTGCCCCGTTTCTTTCGACCACATGATGGACGGATGTGCGTCATGTAACCGTGAACGCGATCCGACCCGGGTCGATCCGTCCCGGGCTACGCCGGTCAGCCGCCTTTCGCCCGGAACGCCCGGGCCACGGCAAACATCTCGCGCGAATCGGGCCTGGAGGCCTCCGGTTTGACCTGCCGGAACGCCCCGTATTTACTGCGGATCCGGCGGATCCAGTCCTCCACCCCTTCGCCCTGGAAGACCTTGACCACCAGGCTGCCACCTTCTTTCAGCCAGCGGTCCGCCGCGGCCTCGGCCAGTTCCGCGAGCGCCATGGAACGGGCCTGATCCGCCGCACGGATACCACTGATGTTGGGTGCCATATCGGATAAAACAAGGTCCAGTCCGCGCCCCTGAAGCAGATCATCTATTTTATTGTCGATCTCCGCGGTGCCGAACAGCCCCTGCAGCAGAACGGTGCCACCGCCCACGGACACTGGCCGCTCGTCCACGGCGATGAGCATCCCACCCGGTTCGATGCGGTCCTCGACGTAGCGGGTCCAGCCACCGGGTGCGGCACCGAGCTCGAGCACCCGCATGCCGGGTTTGAGCAACCGGAAGCGCTGGTCGAGCTGCTCGAGTTTGTAATGAGCGCGGCTGACCCGGCCGGTCTTCGCCGCCAGCTTCGCGAAGGGATCCTTGCGCTGACGGGTGAGCCAGCGGTCGCTGGATTTACTGCGTTTTCTGCGCGGACCGCGCTGCCGTTCCATGGCCGAATGATACCCGATCGCCCCGATCGCACTTGCGCATCGCCGGAGCGCTCCTACAATGCGCGCTCCCTTCACGCCCGAGCCGTGTCCGTGGACAACGCCAGCCGCAAACGACTCCGCCAGATCGCCCACCACCTGCACCCGGTCATCATCGTCGGGGACGCTGGAGTGTCTGACGCGGTCGTCGCGGAGACCGACCGGGCGCTCTGCGACCACGAGCTGATCAAGGTGAAAGTGAACTCGGAGGACCGGGATGCCCGCGACGCGCTCGGCACAGCACTGACCGACGCCTGCCGGGCGGAGGTGATCCAGCGCATCGGCAAGGTGCTGGTGCTCTACCGTGCCAACCCCGAAGCCCGGGAATCGCTTTCCAACGTCCTGCGCGCGGGGGGTATCAGACCACCCCGTTGAGCCGACGCCGCGCTCAGAGGTGCTCCACCGCCTCGACCTCGTATTCCCGCTCACCGCTCGGTGTCTTGACGAGTGCCACATCGCCGACACTCTTGCCGACGATTGCACGGGCGATGGGTGACATGACGGAGATCTTGCCCGCCTTCAGATCCGCCTCGTCCTCACCGACGATCTTGTAGCGGATCTCCTGTCCGCTGTCCGCATCGATCAGCGTGACGGTGGCACCGAAGATGACCTTACCGGACGGCGAGATCCGGCTGATGTCGATGACCTGGGCGTCCGCCAGCTTGCTCTCGATCTCCTTGATCCGACCTTCGTTGAAGCTCTGCTGCTCTCTGGCAGCGTGGTACTCGGCATTCTCCTTCAGGTCGCCGTGCTCGCGGGCCTCGGCGATGGCCTGAGTGATCTCCGCACGCAGCACGGATTTCCGGTGCTGCAGCTCGCCGCGCAGCGCGTCGGCACCTTCCTGAGTCATCGGTATGGGCATGTCGGGAATTCTGCCTGCAAAGCGGGCGCCTTTTCCAGGGTCCTGTTTCGGTCCCGTCAGAACGCACCGGTCAGGTTGATGAACACGCCCTTGGCATCGTAGTCGAGATCCGTCAGGTCGTCGGAGAAGTCCGTGAAGTTGTATCCCACACCAGCCTTGAAGTGATCGCCGAAGTAACGGGAAATCGCCAGCAGCGCACCAGAGCGCTGCTCACCGAGGTCACTCATGTCGAGCAGACGCGCCTCGACCAGGGCCTCCCAGTTCTGGCGGAAACGGTAATCCGTGCGGACCACGTAGAGACTCGCGGAATTGTCGAAGAAATCCGGATTGTCCCTGTCCAGGCTGATCTGGCCGAGCCGGTAGGCATACTTGCCGCCAATCCGCCACCGCGACGTCAGATCGTAGGTCAGATCCACGGCCGCGATGTGGCTCTTCTGCAGATACTCCGACGGGGTGTTGGACTGGGTCACCTGGCCCGTGGTCGGCACGTTGTAGAAGTAGGTGTACTTCACCAGTGCGTTCAGGCGGTCGTTCCGCACGGGTCGGAAGGCATACCCGATGACGGCTTCGGTGTACTCACCGTCGAAGAAGGCCCCCAGTGAGCTGTCGCTGGTGGCGTAGTTGAGCTTCCCGAGCAGACGGGATGACGGGGTCATCTGCCAGCGGAAGGTATTCCGGTAGAGCCACGACTTGCGCTTGGTGACCAGGGCATCCGGCTGTTCCGACTCGTCATTGCGATACTCGATCCCGGTGGACAGCTGCAGCGACTCGGTACCGAAGCCGAGGCTGACGCTGCCGGCGGTGCGGTCCGTTTCCGCGCCGGTGAGCCGGTCCTCAAGGGTACCGATATCGGTGCCCACCGACAGATTCCAGCGCTCGGACGGCGACAGCGTGACGCCGGTCGCGTGGGTCAGGCCCGTCAGGGCACTGCCGTGCTGATAGCGCTCCTCCAGATAGACACTCGTGCTGTCGGAGAGACGTGTTTTCACGCCGCTGACCAGATTACCTTCCGCACCGCGGGTGTCCCGCAGCCCATTGTCCGTGCGCTCGTTCTCCAACGCGTAATTGAGATAGAAGCTGGTTCTTTCCGACTGCAGGTACTGGGTACCGACCCTGCCGCCCGGACCCTGATCGCCATCGGAGATTTCTCCGGTGAGCTGCAGCCGCTCCGAGACCATGAACGCACCGCCCATACCGAAGCGGCCGTTGGATTCCCTGTCACCGCTGGCCGAAACCGTGTCCTGGGCGAAGCCGTAGGCACTCCAGCGGCCGCGGGCGTCATAACCGAGCTGCAGCACGGCATCGGTGCGGGCACCGGTCTGCTGGGTGGCAATGGGCACCGGCGAGGCGTCCTGACGATCGTCGTAACGAACGCCTCCGTTCAGATTCCAGCGCGGGCTCAGCTGGTAGCGCGCATTGAGCTCGTGGGCGGCAAGATCCAGCCCGTCGGTCTGGGATACCACATCGGATTTGCCCTTGAGCGCGAGCTTCCTGGTGACCGGCAGTTCGAGCGTGCCGCCGTAGCTCTCCGTGTCCGTCCACGTTTCGAGACCGGGCGCCGAGTAGCCGGCATCCTGGGACTGGCCATAGACCGTCACCCGGCCTTCCAGTCGTTTCGAGACGTCGCCGAGATCGACGGAGAGATCCGCGCGGTACGCGGACGCGCTGCTGTCCATGACCAGCGGATCGTTGAGGTCGAGGAAGTCGTAACCGCCATCGTTGGACGCCAGCGACTGGGTCTGCACCCCGTCGCTCCAGCCACCCTGCACCTTGAGCCAGGATTCGGCGCTCAGACGATAGGTCACATCCGCACCCTTCAGGCTGCTCTCGAACTGACTGTTGTCGTTGCTGTTCTCGTTGGCCATGGCGCCAACCTTGATGCGGTCGGTCAGCCAGTAGTGGGCCTGACCGCCCGTGGACAGCGCGTCGACCTCGTCGAAGCCCGGTGTGTACTCGTACCGCACCACGAGGTAGGCGTCGTCACCACTGTCGCTGCCGGTCCGCACCAGCAGCTGGTCGGTGACCGTCGAGGCGAGCGGCTCGGCCAGCAGCACGGTTCCCTGCAGATAGTCGATGTCGTAGTCCGTGGACGGCGACAGGTTGACGACCCCGGTGACCAGACCCGAGACCTTGTCGCGTACCTCGATGTGCAGGCTCTCCGAGCCTATGAGCAGATCCTGATGGTGCAGATAATAGAAAGACCCGCCCGTGCCTTTGAACTCCTCGCGACTGGGAACGGTTCCCGGCTCCGCGGCAAAGGCGTCGGCCACCAGGCGCTTGTCGCCGAAACGCGTTGTCCCACGGGACTCGTAATGTCCCTGACCGCCGTAAAGTCCGCGATCCACCCGGGCCAGCTCGTTGTTCATGTAAGCCACGCGGTAGTTGCCCCAGAGTCCGTAGCTGTCGTCCTTGTCGACCTTCAGGTAGAGCTTGCCCTGGGTCGGTGCGAGCTCCTGCACGGTGCTGTCGTCCCCGAAGGTGGGATAGTGATAATCGGGGTCGATGCGACGGAACAGCGAACCGGGCTCCTTGCCCAGGAAGTTCTTGAACAGCTCACCGAGCTCGCCCTCGCGGGTGTCCAGGCTGGTGGTCAGCCCCCAGCCGTTTCCGAACTGGCCGGATGCGTAGGCGGCGATCCGACCATCGATACCGCCGTCGAAGTCGTGGCTCGGATTGTCGCCGACGAACAGATCTGCCGTGTCACTGGCGCTGGTCTGCGACCAGGTGAAATCCGCCATGCCCGCATAGAACCAGTCGTTCTGCTTGAACTCGAGATCCCTCAGGTACAGCTCACCGCTACCTTGCTGGTCCAGAACCGCCACCTCGACGGTATGCGGCCCATCCGGAAGCAGGGTCTGGGCAATGAAGTTCCCGTTTGCATCCCGCGGGATCGGGGTACCGGCCACCCAGACTTCCTGGTCCGGCGCGAGCCCCTCACCCTGCACCGTGACGGTGCCGCTGCCGATGTGGATGTTCTGCAATGCCAGCGTGTCGTCGCCGAAGGCGGCGAGTCCCGTCGTGTCGGCGGTCTGCACTTCGGGCTCCGCAGATCGTTCGTAGAGCTCAGCCGGTGACAGACCCGAGTGTGCCAGCCACAGCGACTTCGGCGACGTCTCGTCGAACGTACCATCCGCACCATACGCCCGCAGGACGTACTTCAGTTCCGCCACCGGACCCGCGAAGTTCTGGGTCTCTGGACGCCATTGGGCGTAACCATCCGGCCCTACCGCCAGCACCGCGGACGGTGTGGACTCCGTCGACGCAGCCGCCGGGAAGATACGCACCTCGGATCGCTCGATGTAGGGCGCGTAGTTGCTGTACATCCGGAAACGTACGGGTGCTGCCACCGCCACCGCCGGATTGATGGTGTGGATCTCGACGGCGTCGGTACTGGCCGCCACAGCGAGCCGGGGCTCGGCGGTGAGGTTGTCGAAGGTAAAGCGGATGTTGCGCTCCTGCAGCGCGACGTCTGTGCAGCGCTGCACGTCCGATGAGCTGCGGTTGGGGTCGTCAATGGGTTCTCCGTCCACCGTTATGCGCATCAGGTTCAGCGCGAACGGGTTTTCCGGTGTCAGCTCGCGGGTCAGAGGAGACACCTCCACACCCTCGTAGTCATCGAGCAGCGCCAGCTCGTCATAGACGACCTGGACCTCTACGTACGAGGACTGACCCTGCACGAAACCCGCGTTGATCACGTCCTTCGACTGCAGAAAGCCCCGACCTTCGTGCTCGGTCTGGCTGGCATCGAGGCCCATCGCATCGGCCACCTGCTCCATGGTCCGCCTTGCACGCGCGGTGGAGAGCCCGACGTCGTCGCCGTAAACCATGGCGGTGCGACGATCGAGCGTCTCGTTGCCGGTATAGCCGATGAACCGGAGCCGCGGATGGCCTTTGTCCGCCACTTCCGCGAGGCCGCGCTGAAGCTTCTCCAGATAGCCGGGCGGAAGGATCGGCTGACCATGCTCCAGCGCCAGCGCCGGAATCTTGCCCCATGCCGGGTCGTAGACACGCGTCACCGTCTCCGAACCTGCATCCGCCGGGCACAGTTGCGGCTCCCCGGGAAGCTCCTGCAGCGCATCGTCGTACCAGAACTCCACCTCGATGCGGCGGTTCAGTGCCCGGCCTTCCGTCGTCGCGTTGCTGGCGACGTTTCTCGATGCACCGTAACCGTCACTGTCCACGGCGGTCGCCGGCAGATCGAGCTGTTCCTCCACCGCCAGGGCGACCCTGTGTGCCCTGGCCTTGGACAGACTCAGATGATCTCCGTAGATCCGTGCATCCCGATCAGCAAGCGCGCTGTCGTCGGTGTGACCGATGAATTTCACGACCACGTTCTGCCGGTCGCTCAGATTGTCGAGCGTCTGCCGAATCTGCGTGACGAAGGCTGGGGTCACCGCCAGAGAGGACGCGTCGTAATAAAGCGGCGCCACCAGATTCTTCACCCGGGCCCGGCGGGCGTGGCCTTCCACATAGCGGAGCTTGCACACCGTTTCCATGCGGCAGACCTTTACCTGGTGGATCTCCTCGGGGACGACGTACTCCTCCTGCGCCACCGCATCGTTGAGCACGTCGAACCAGACCTCCACCTCCACCCGGCGGTTCTGTGCCCTGCCGGCTTCAGTGGCGTTGCTGGCGATGGGTACCCGGTCACCCGCCCACTCGTAGGAGACGGCCTCGGGCGGCAGATTGAGCGCCCGCTGGAAGAACTCGGCGACCTCGCCAGCCCGTTCCCGGGACAGTCCGTCGTTGTCACCGTAACGTGCTGCCAGGGCCGGCGACAGGCGCTGGCTGTCAGCATGGCCGACCAGGTTGAGGCGCACGTTGGCGCGATTACGCATGCTGTCGAGCACCTGGCGGAGCTCAGCGACGGTGCTTTCCGGCACCTCAGCGACACCGGATTCGAAATGAATCGGAGGAACCACGTCTCTGAGCTTGATCGTCTCCGGTTCGGTGATGAGCACGTCACGGGTCTCGAGACGGTCGCCTGCCTCCTCCGTCAACCGATCCCTGTCCCGGGTCCACTGGCTGAACTCGAGATCGGGCGACAGGTGCCGCTCCACCGCCTGCCCGACCGGCAGCTCTTCCGGAGCCGCGAACACCTGGTACGGCATCAGGATGCCAAAGGTGATGAGTAGACGTAGTTGGTTCATGGCTGCTTCTCCGTGTCACCGCCCCGCGACCGGCCGTCAGCGGTCAGTCGACGGTCGTTCTGCGGCGGTTTGCCCATCCGCCAGAACACCTCGTGCTCGATGGCGAGCCGGTAGTTCCCATCCCGGTTGCGCCAGTTGTCGTTGATCATCCGTGTGAGCGCCTGGACGCGTCGGTCGACGAGACCCGGATCTTCCACATCGGCCAGGTAGGACAGGCGCAGCACGGCCGGCGATTCCTCCAGCTCCGACAGCAGGAGCTCGAGTCTCGGCTGCCACTGCGGGCGCAACTCGGTGGCATCGGGAACGAAGGCCGCATCCGCCACATCCATCCCGACCACCCGGTAGATGGACGCGCCGAAGCTGAAGTGCAGTGCCTTACCCCGGGTCGCGCGCTGGATCTGGAACGGTCGGGTGGAGCTCCTGAAGCCGCTCGGCAGGGTCCGGTCATCCAGCTTCAGCATGAAGTTGCTGCCCCGACCTTCCGCGGGCGTGATG
>QJYB01000060.1 GCA_003247835.1 Gammaproteobacteria bacterium
ACCCGGCCGCGAGCCCACACGGCTACGGGTCTCGTCAGGGCGGTCAGATCGGTGAGCGGATCGCCATCGACGATCAGCACGTCCGCCTCCATCCCGGCGACCAGGCGTCCGGTGCGCCAACCGAGCCCTATTCCCAGGGCGGCGCGGGAGGTCGCCGTCCTCAGTACGGTTTCCGGCTCGAGCGCCGCCACCGCGGCGAACACCGACAGTGCCTCCGGCAGGTGGTGATGGAACACGCCCGGTATGCCGGCATCCGTGGAAGCCATGAACGGAACGCCGAGAGAGTGCATGTCGACCAGGGCCGCGCGCATGCCGGTCAGTGTGGCGCTGTTCGCGTCGAGCATGCGCTGCCAGCCGCGGTTGATGGTGGGAGACACCCAGGTGCCGCGCGTCGCCATGGCGAGGGCCACGTCAGGCCGGTAGTCGGTGGCCCAGCCCGCTTCACCCACCCAGGAGCAGTGCTCGACGCTGTGCACGCCTGCCTGCACCGCGGCTTCGATGCCGGGGGTGCCGTGACAGTGAGCGGCGACGGGATATCCCGAAGCCCGGGCGTGGTCGACGATGCGGGTGAGGGTTTCCAGTTCGAACTGGGGCGCCAGGGGTCGTGAGCCCCGGGTGAACCGGCCACCGGTGGCCATCACTTTGATGAGATCCACCTGCCTGGCGCGCTGGCGATCTATGACGGCTATGGCCGCCGCAGCATCTGCTGCCTCGCCGCCCCAGAAATGGCAGTGACCGCCGACACTGGTGACGGGTTGACCCGCGCAGAGCAGCCGGGGTCCGGATGCCTCACCTCGCGCCACCGCGTCCCGGAGCTCGAGCTCGAACCAGTGCCCGCCTCCCAGATCCCGGGCGCTCGTGATACCGGCTGCAACCATGGCAGCGGCCCGCTGGCGCATGGCGGTCGGATCGGGCTGCTCATCGGCAGCCGGTGGTTGTGTTCGTTCCGGGTCGAGCACCATGTGCACGTGGGCATCGACGAGACCGGGCAATGCAGTACAGCCGGGCAGCTGGATGGCCGAGCCGGCCTCCTTCGCGGACAGCGTGTCCCGTCCACAGACGGCCTCGATCCGGTCGTCGGCCAGCACCAGCGTGTCCGCCGTCAACCGGTGCTCCCCGTCCCAGATGTTGAGCCCGGTGAGCACGGTGCGTCCGACGCCGCTCATCCGGAAGACCCGTAGAGCAGATCCGGCAGCCAGGTGGCGAGCGCCGGCCAGGCGAGCAGAATCAGCAGCACGGCGATCTGCAGCATGACAAACGGCACCACGCCCCGATAGATGGCGCCGGTCGGAATGGTCTGGGGCGTCACACCACGCAGGTAGAAGAGCGCGAAACCGAACGGTGGGGTGAGAAACGAAGTCTGCAGGTTGACGGCGATCAGCACGCCAAGCCAGACCGGATCCACGCCCATACCCAGCAGGATGGGTCCGACGATGGGTACGACCACGAACGTGATCTCGATGAAATCCAGCATGAAGCCGAGTAGAAAGATCACCACCATGACGATGCCCAACGCCATCCACATTCCGCCCGGCAGTCCGTCGAACCAGCCCTGAACCACTCCGTCGCCGCCATAGCCTCGGAAAACCAGGGAAAACATGGATGCGCCGATGAGAATGAAGAAGACCATGGACGTGGTCGTCAGCGTCTGACGGCAGACCTCACTCAGCCGGGCGCCATTGAGCTCGCCTTTGAGTACGCCCAGCAGCAATGCTCCCATGGCACCGACCCCTGCGGCTTCCGTCGGGGTGGCGAAGCCCCCGAGGATGGAGCCGAGTACGATGACGATCAGGGCCAGCGGTGGCGCCAGGTTGGCGGCGAGCCGACCGGTGGCGTGGGTCACCACGCTGGTGTCTGCCTGGACGCTCTTACGTGCCGATAGGAATGCGTACCCCGCGTAGAACACCACCAGCAGCAGTCCGGGCGCCAGAGAGCCGGCAAAGAGATCGCCGACGGAGACGGTGTCCGGAGCATAGATGCCGGCGTCGAGCTGGGCCCGCTGATAAGCGTTGCCGAGCACGTCACCGAGCAGCACCAGGGCGATGGACGGCGGGATGATCTGCCCGAGCGTCCCGGTCGCGGCGATGGTGCCTGTCGCCAGGCGAGGGTCGTAGCCCTGGTTGAGCATGGATGGCAGCGCCATGAGACCCATGGTGACGACGGTTGCGCCGACGATACCCGTGCTGGCGGCCATCAGCATGCCCACACCGATCACGGCGAGCGCGAGCCCGCCGCGGAAACCGCCGAGCAGCTTTGTCATGGACTCGAGCAGGGCTTCGGCAATGCGCGTCTTCTCCAGCACGACGCCCATGAACACGAACAGCGGCACCGCCAGCATCGTCTGGTTGGTCATGATGCCGAACAGCCGGTTCGGCAGAAAACCGAGATCGTTCGGATTGAAGCTCCCGGTGAGAATGCCGACGAAGGCGAACAGCAGCGCCACGCCGGCGAGCGTCAGCGCCACCGGGTAGCCGGCCAGCAGGGCTCCGAAGGTGGCGCCGAACATGAGCAGCGGCGTCATCTCAACGGGTTTCCATGAGAAGCCTGACGGTGCGGGCGATCTCGGCGAGTCCCTGCAGGCAGAGCAGCAGCGCCATGACAGGAATGAGCGTCTTCAGTACGAAAATACCGGGGATTCCGCCAACCTCCGGTGAACCTTCCCGGATCCGCCAGGCGGCGCTCACGTAAGGGACGGAGGAGAAGAACAGGGTCAGGCAGACGGGCAGGAGAAAGACCAGGTGGCCCAGCAGATTCACCCACCCGCGCTGGCGTTCCGACAGGCGGCTGTAGAGCACGTCCACCCGCACGTGCTCGTCGAGCTTGGCGGTGTAGGCGATGCCCAGCATGAAGGCGGTGGCGTGCAGGTAGATGGCGGACTCCTGAAGCGCGACGGCGCCGACGTCGAAGCCGTAGCGGAGTATCACCACGAGACCGGTGACGACGCCCATGATCAGGGTCAGCCACGAAACCGCGCGGCCCACCCCTGCCGTGATCCGGTCGATCAGCTGGATCAGAGCGTGGTCCCGAAGAAGCTGGCGCCCTTAAGCAGGGGCAGGAAGTTCGCGTCGAACACGGCACCCGCGAAGAGCACGAAACCGACCCAGACGTTGTTACGGAAGGCCTCGAAGCAGGCGTCCCGGGCACGGTGGCGGATCAGGAACTGCTGGTAGAGGAACAGGCCCATCGACGCGGCGACGGCGAGTCGGAAACCGGCCCCCGCCTCGGAGACCTCGGCGAACAGAATCAATGCAACCAGGGTGATCGCCTGCAGCAGGCCGATCATCAGCCTGTCCAGGTTGCCGAACAGGATGGCGGTGGACCGTACGCCGATCTTCAGATCGTCCTCCCGGTCCACCATGGCATACATGCTGTCGTAGGCGACGATCCAGGTCATGCTGGCGATGAACAGCAGCCAGCTCTCGAGTGGCAGCGCCCCGCGTACGGCGGCATAGGCCATGATCAGCCCCCAGCTGAACGCCGCACCCAGCACCACCTGCGGCACGTAGGTCCAGCGTTTCATCAGCGGGTAGATGGCGGCGATGCCGAGACCCGCCACCGCAAGCAGTCGGCTGAGCGGGTTGAGAAACAGCAACAGGCTTCCGGCTGCCATGACCAGGATGGCGAACAGCGCCACGGCGCTGGCCGTGGTGATCCGCCCCGTGGCGAGCGGCCGATCGGCGGTGCGTTTCACGTGCCCGTCGATTCTGCGGTCGGCGATGTCGTTGATCACGCAGCCGGCGGAGCGCATCAGCCAGGTACCGAGCGTGAAGATGACGATCAGTCCGACCGGTGGCAGACCGTCAGCGGCGAGCCACAGCGCGGCGAGGGTGGGCCAGAGCAGCAGCAGTGTCCCTACCGGCCGGTCGAGGCGCATGAGCGCGACATAAGGCTCCGTGAGCTCACGCCACGCGTCGACGTCGATGGACGCGAGCCTCTGCACACCTGCTTTCAACTTACCTGCCCTTGATCCGGATGGGTAATCGGCCCTGGATCGCCTCACTCACAGCAGCATCCACCGCCCGATCGCGGCATGGTAGCGGAAACGGCGCGCCAAGGGATGCCCGTCGAATTGATTTTTGGGGAGTGGGAAAGTAGCGTACGCGCCTTGTTCAGCCGCCGCGGTCCCGACAACGCTGGGCGCGCCTGGAGCCAGCGGCGGCAGCATCGAAGAAGGTAGAGCATGCGAAAGTGGCAGTGCATCGTCTGTGGTTGGATCTATGACGAGGCAGAGGGGTGCGAGGAGGAGAACATCCCGCCCGGAACACGCTGGGAGGACGTGCCCGAGGACTTCGTCTGTCCCGAATGCGGGGTCAGCAAGGAAGACTTCGAGATGATCGAGATCGGCTGAGACCCGACTCGATGCCCGCTACCCCATACGGAGCCCTGCCATGAACCTCACCGTCCGCATACTCATCGGCATGGCTGCCGGACTCGTGCTCGGCACCCTGATCAAGCTCGCCGGCGTACCTGCCGATCACTTTATTTCCGTGTACCTCGTGGACGGCGTGCTGGATGCGGGTGGTGACATCTTCATCCGCAGTCTGCAGCTCATGGTCGTGCCGCTGGTCTTCGTGTCGCTGGTCTGCGGAGCAGCGAGCCTGGGAGGTCACGGCAACATGGGTCGGGTCGGCGGCAAGACCGTCGGCCTGTACCTGATCACCACCGGCATAGCCATCAGCATCGCGCTGCTGCTGGCGCTGATCATCGGCCCCGGTGAGGGCGCGGCTTCTGCAGGTCTCGTCACGCCGGACTTCCAGCCCAAGCCGACGGAAAGCATCAAGGACACGCTGGTCAACATCTTCCCGACGAATCCGGTCAATGCCATGGCCGAAGGGAACATGCTGCAGATCATCGTCTTCGCGCTGCTGTTCGGCGTTGCGCTCAGCCGGACCGGAGAAGCGGGTCGGCGCGTCAACGTCGTCTTCGACGATCTGAACGAGATACTCATGAAGCTCATCACCATGCTGATCGAGCTGGCGCCTTATGGCGTTTTCTGCCTCATGACCGTGCTCTTCACCCGGATCGGCTGGCAGGAAATCGACAAGCTCATCGCCTACTTCATGACAGTCGTTCTGGCGCTGATCGTCCACGCCTCGGTCGTATATCCGTCGCTGCTCACAGTGCTCGCGCGCGTCAATCCCGTCACCTTCTTCAACAAGATGCGCGAGCCCATGCTCGTTGCCTTCTCCACATCGTCCAGCGGCGCGACGCTGCCGGTGACCCTGCGGACGGTGGAGCGAAGGGTCGGGGTGAAGAACGAAGTAGCCTCCTTCGCGATACCGCTGGGCGCGACGATCAACATGGACGGCACCGCCATCATGCAGGGCGTGGCGACGGTATTCATCGCGCAGATCTACCATATAGATCTGACGTTCGTGGATTACCTTATGGTGATTCTCACGGCGACCATGGCCTCCATCGGCACCGCCGGCGTACCCGGCGTGGGTCTCATCATGCTGGCCATGGTACTCAAGCAGGTCGGCCTTCCCGTGGAGGGGATCGGCCTCATCCTGGGCATCGATCGCCTGCTGGACATGCTGCGTACCGCCGTGAACGTTGTGGGCGACGGCACCGTGGCCACCATCGTTGCGCGAACGGAGAACGATCTCGACCTGGACGTCTTCAACGATCCGGATGCCGGTCGTGTCATCGACGGCGCCGACTGATAGCCGGCTTCCGCGGTGTTTTCTTCACACCCCGGCGTGACCGGAATCGGCGGGGGCCCAGATGCCGAGCAGCCGCGCGGCCGTCGACGGGTCTTCGGCGAGTAACGTATCACCCCGGCGTACAACCTCAGGAATCAGATGCGCATGCGTGCGCAGATCGGCGATACGGAACTGCTGCTCGCCGGTCTGGCGCGTGCCCATCAGATCGCCTGGACCGCGGATTTTCAGATCTTCCTCGGCGATCTGGAACCCGTCCTGACTCTCCCGGATCACCGAGAGACGCTGGCGGCCCGTTTCGGAGAGTGGCGTTGCATAGAGCAATACGCAGTGTGAGGCGTGGCCACCGCGACCGACCCTGCCGCGAAGCTGATGCAGCTGCGCGAGCCCCATGCGCTCCGGGTTTTCGATCACCATGAGTGTTGCGTTGGGCACGTCGACGCCCACCTCGACCACAGTCGTCGCCAGCAGAAGCTCGAGCTCACCGCCTTTGAAACGGGACATGACGTCCGCCTTCTCGGCACTCTTCATGCGTCCGTGCAGGACACCGATACGGATGCCGGGCAGACCTTCGGCGAGCAGCGGCTCGAGCTCTTCCACAGACATGGCCTCCAGCGCATCCGAGATTTCGATCAGCGGGCATACCCAGTAGACCTGGCGACCCGCTTCGATCTCCGCCGCAACCCTGGTGATCACCTCGTGCCGACGATCGTCCGCCACGGCCACGGTGGTGATGGGTTGCCTGCCTGCCGGCAGCTCATCGAGCGTCGAGACGTCCATGTCCGCGTACAGCGCCATGGTCAGCGTCCGGGGAATGGGGGTGGCGGTCATGACCAGCTGGTGCGGCAGCGTACCCTTGTCTTTCAGCGCCATGCGCTGGTGCACGCCGAAGCGGTGCTGCTCGTCAACCACGGTCAGCGCCAGTCGGGCGAAGCGCACCTGATCCTGAAACAGGGCGTGGGTGCCGACGGCGACCAGGGCTTCGCCGGATTCGATGGCGCCGACCACCCGTTTCCGTTCACCGGCGGTCTGCGAGCCGGCGAGCAGAACGACCTGGATGCCGAGCGGCTCCAGCCAGGCGACGAAGTTCAGATAGTGTTGCTCTGCCAGGATCTCCGTCGGCGCCATCAGCGCTGTCTGCGCGCCGTGTTCTGCCGCGCGGATCGCGGCGAAGGCCGCGACCACCGTCTTGCCGGAGCCGACGTCTCCCTGGAGCAGGCGCAGCATGGGTCGGTCCTGCGCCAGGTCTTCGAGCACTTCGGTGGTCACCCGGCGTTGGGCAGCGGTGAGACGGAATCCCAGATGCCTGAGCAGAACCCGGCCGAGGTGCGCCGCCTGAGGGAGCGCCAGGGTTCTGATCCCGGCCCGATCGGACTGTCGTCGTCGCATGACTAGGTAGTAGGCAGTCAGCTCGTCCAGAGCGATCCGGGCCTGTGCTTCGGCGATCTCCTCGCTCGAGGCATCCGCCGGCGGGCGGTGCAGGAAGCGCAGATCCGAGTAAGGAGTCCCGTCCGATTCCGGCCACTCGCGGGAGAGCAGCTGGTCGATCAGGCCCCGCAACCTGGTCTGACCCAGTCCCCGGGTCGTCGGATAGATGGGGGTCAACTCGGGCTCTGGTGCCGGCGGCGGTGACGGGTACGTCCGGTACTCGGGGTGGATCATCTCGAGCCCTTCCCTAGAGAGTCTCGCCTGGCCGAAAGCGCGAACGTGATTGCCAGGACGCAGCGCGTTCTCCTGAGCCCGGGAGAAATAGAAGTAGCGCAGTCGCAGAAAGCCGGTCCCATCTTCCAGGGTGACCACGAGGCTGCGGCGGCGACCATAGGCCAGCCGGGCATCGACGATCTGGCCTTCCACCAGACCTTCCTGCTCGACCACCAGGCTGCCGAGCGGGATCAGCCGTGACCGGTCCTGATATCTGAGCGGCAGGTGCAGGAGCAGGTCGAGCAGTCGCGTGATGCCCATCCGGCCGAGCTGCTCGGTCAGCGCCGGGCCGACGCCCTTGAGCGTGCGTACCGGAGCGGACGGGTCGGCCGCGGTCACGAGGCCGGTCGGGCGGCTCCCGTCACCATGATGCCCTCGATCTCCACCGCGGCACCTCTCGGTAGCGCGGCGACGCCGACGGCGGCCCGGGCGGGATAGGGCGTCGGCACGTGTTCGGCCATGACCTCGTTCACCGTCGCGAAATCGCCGAGATCCGTGAGATAGACCGTGAGCTTCACGAGGTCCGCCAGGCTGCCACCGGCGGCTTCCGCCACCGCGGCCAGGTTCCGGAACACCTGGTGCGTCTGCTCGGCGACGTCTTCGCTGACCAGGGTCATGGTGGACGGATCAAGCGGAATCTGCCCGGACAGAAACACCAGGCCAGCGCTGGCAATGGCCTGGGAGTAGGTACCGATGGCGGCAGGTGCCGCTTCCGTGCTGATCGGTTGCTTCATGACGGTTTCCGTTGTGCTGAACGCCCTCTCGCGTCAGCTGCCGAGCCGCGAGATGCTGATGACGCTCGGCAGGTTCTTCAGGCGTCGGATGGTTCTGGCCAGGTGGGTTCGATCACGCACGGACAGCCGGGCGATGACGCTGGTGACCTCCGCACTGCGTTCTTCCACGTGGATGTTCTCCACGCCCGCATCGAGCTCGGCGATGGTGCTGGCGAGCTCCGCGATGATGCCTTTCTGGCGGCTGACCTGGAGCCGCAGGGTGGTGAGGAACTCGCTGCCCTCCGTCGCCGCCCAGTGGGCAGGAATGATCTCCTTGGCACCGCGACGTTTGCGGATCTCCACCATGTTGGGGCAGGTTTCCACGTGCACGACGAAGCCCTTGCCGGGGGTCATGTGGCCGACGATGGCGTCGCCGGGTACCGGGCCGCAGCAGCGCCCGTAGTTCACCACCAGACCTTCGCCGCCGCGGATCGCTACCGGTCCGCCGGACTCGACGGGTACGCCTTCGAATCCGGGATCGTCCTCGGCAAGCAGGCGCTGGGCGACCGCGTAGGACATGAGCTGACCATTGCCGATGGCGGCGAGCACCTCGTCCAGGCGTTTGACGCCGAACTCCTTGAACACCCGCCGCAGGCGCCGGAAGTCGAGATCGTTGATGCTCTTGTTAGCGCTCGCCAGTGAGCGGTTCAGGAGCTGACGGCCGAAGGCGATGGACTGGGAAGCCTGCTGGGTCTTCAGCGCCTGACGGATACCGGAACGGGCCTTGCTGGAGACGACGAAAGTCAGCCAGTCAGGATTCGGGCGGGCTTCGTCCGCGGTGATGATCTCCACGGACTGGCCGCTCTGCAGCTGCTGTGACAGGGGGGCCAGGTTGCGGTCCACGCGGCATGCCACGCAGTGGTTGCCTACGTCGGTGTGCACGGCGTAGGCGAAATCCACGGGACAGGCGCCGCGAGGCAACTCGAGGATCTGACCCTTCGGGGTGAACACGTACACCTCGTCCGGAAACAGATCGATCTTCAGGCTCTCGATGAACTCCATGGGATTGCCGGCCCGCTGCTGCAGGTCGAGCAGGTCCCGGACCCACTGGCGGGCCCGGTTCTGACTGGTCGGGAAGCTGCCGTCCTCCGATTTGTAGAGCCAGTGCCCGGCGATGCCGTTTTCAGCGACGGCATCCATGTTGCTGGTGCGGATCTGCACTTCGATGGGCACCCCGTGCATACCGAACAGCGTTGTATGCAGCGACTGATAGCCGTTCGCCTTGGGTATGGCGATGTAGTCCTTGAAACGTCCGGCCACGGGCTTGTAGAGATTGTGCACCACGCCGAGCGTCCGGTAGCAGTCGTCCGCCTGGTCGACGACCACCCGGAATCCGAACACGTCCATGATCTCGGAAAACGACTTGTGCTGGGTCTTCATCTTCCGATAGATGGAATAAAGGTGCTTCTCGCGGCCGAGCACCTGTGCCTGGATGTCTTCCGCGGTGAGCGCCGCCTGCAGCGACCGCCGGAGATCCTCCATCAGCTCCTTGCGGTTACCCCGGGCTGCGCGCACCGCCCGGGCGATCCGGTCCGCGCGCAGCGGGTACAGTGCCTGGAAGGACAGCTCCTCGAACTCCACCTTCATGGAATGAATGCCGAGGCGATTGGCGATGGGCGCGTAAAAGTCGAGTGTCTCCCGGGCGATGCGTTTCCGCTGCTCCTCGCTCATCACCCCGATGGTGCGCATGTTGTGCAGGCGATCGGCGAGCTTCACCATGATCACCCGGATGTCCTTGGCCATGGCCATGGCCATCTTCTGGAAGTTTTCGGCCTGGGCCTCGGCACGGGACCGGAAGATCTTTTCTAGCTTCGAGACCCCGTCGACGATGTCCGCGACAGAACTTCCGAAGTGGTCGGCTACCGCCTGCTTGCTGGCTACCGTGTCCTCGAGGACGTCGTGCAGCAGGCCGGCGATGATGGTTTCCGGATCCATGCGCATCCCGGCCAGGATGTTGGCGACGGCCAGCGGGTGGGTGATATAGGCATGGCCCGTGCGCCGGGTCTGACCGGCATGGGCCACCTCGGCATAGGCGTGGGCCTCGACGATGTGCTGGACCTGCTCGTCCGGCAGGTAGCTGGCCGCCAGCTTCCTGACCTTGTCGATGGTGGCGGGACTGGCGACCGAATCCTTTCTGGCCTGGTCCGCCAGGCGATCGGCGAAGTAGGATCCGGTGGGGTTCTGGCGCCGGGCGAGCGGGTCTCCACTGGTGCGGGCTGCGGGCAGACGGTTCCCGGTCCGGTGATGCTTGCGGGCTTTGTCCCGGGCGGAACGCCGGCGTCGGTTTTCCGGCCGAGCGGTCTGTTCGCTGCTCTCTGCAGCGGGTTCGTCGGCGCCGCTGGCGCCCTGATGTTTGCGCGACTCTCTAGAAGTCGTTAAGGTCGTCATCAACCACGGGGAAGGTGATTTCCACTACTTCATCCTCCGTGGCGGCTTCCTGTGCGTCAAGCATTTCATGGGAGATCAGCCCTTCGGCGATTTCACGTAGTGCTATGACAGTAGGCTTGTCGTTTTCTTCAGGAACCAGCGCCTCAACGCCGTAGCGGCGCATCTGCCGGGCGCGGCGCGTGGCGAGCATGACCAGTTCGAACCGGTTTTCCACGTGATCCAGGCAGTCTTCTACGGTGATTCGAGCCATTTACCGGGTCCAGATTGGGGAGCGCGCGAGTGTAACGACGCCCAGGAAAGGTGTCCAGGGGCCGGATTCAACCAGCGAGCAGCGCGTCCAGCAGCAGCCGGTACCGGGCCGCACGGCGGACCTCGCGGCATCGTTCCGCGGTGACGATGGCTCTCAGCTCGGCAACGGCCGTGTCGAAGTCGTCGTTGACGACCAGGTAGTCGAACTCCCCGTGGTGCTGCATCTCGCTTCTGGCGGCCGCCAGCCGCGACTCGATCACCGCCGGGTCGTCCTGGGCACGTTCCAGCAGCCGCTGGCGCAGGGCCTGCTGGGAAGGGGGAACGATGAAGATGCTGACGGCCTCCGGATGCATCCGGCGGACCAGGGCGGCCCCCTGCCAGTCGATCTCGAGCACCACGTCCGAACCGGTAGCCATGGCCTTCGCCACGCTCGCCCGCGACGTGCCGTAGCGGTTTCCGAATACCTCCGCATGCTCGATGAAGGCGTCTTCGGTGACCATGCGCTCGAAGGTTGCCGGATCCACGAAGTGATAGTTCACGCCACCCACCTCGCTGGGACGGCGCGGCCGCGTGGTATGGGAGATGGAGACGGTGAGCCGCGCATCGTCGTTGAGCAGCGCAGCGACCAGGCTGGTCTTGCCCGCACCGGATGGTGCAGAGACGATGAAGAGAATGCCGTCGTTCATTCGATGTTCTGAACCTGCTCCCGGATCTGCTCGATGATGACCTTCAGATCCACGGATCGCTGGGCGTTCTCGACGAGGGTCGCCTTCGCGCCCAGGGTGTTGGCTTCCCGGTTCAGCTCCTGAGTGAGGAAATCCAGGCGCCGGCCGTGGGGCCCGGGACCCCGAAGTATGGAGCGGGCTTCCTCCACGTGGATGCCAAGGCGGTCCAGTTCTTCCGCCACGTCGGCGCGCTGTGCGAGCAGAGCGACTTCCTGCTCCAGCCGGTCCGGATCCACCTGAACCTTCAGGTCATTGAGTCTCGCCTGGAGTTTTGCCTGGATCTGATGGCCGATGGACGCCGTCCGGCTCTTCACATCGGCGACGACCCGGTCGATCTCGTCCAGCCGGCTGGCGATGGTGTCCGCGAGCTGCCGGCCTTCGCGCTGCCGGTAGGACATGAGCTCGGCAAGCGACTCCTCGAACAGGTCTGCCGCCGCGGTCGACAGCGCATCGTCGTCGAATCCGGCGTCATCGCCGATCACACCGGGCCACCGCAGCAGGTCCATGGGATTCGGAGAACCGATCTCGGGTGAGTCGCGGCGGACCTGCTCGATCATGGCCAGCACCTGCAGCAGCAGCGGGCGGTTCAGCTCGATGGTGGACTCCGTCGCCTCACGCTCCATCCGCAGCGCACAGTCGAGCTTGCCCCGTTTCAGATGTTTGCGCAGCGTGTCGCGCAGCGGGTACTCCACCGCCCTGAGCTGATCCGGCAGGCGGAACTGCACTTCCAGGAAGCGATGGTTCACAGAGCGGATCTCCCAGGTGAGAACGAATCCGGCGCTGTGGGTCTGAGCGCGCGCGAACGCGGTCATGCTGTTGACCATGCTGGTGGAGGTGCCGTCTTTCAGGGCGGCCATTGTACCCCGCGCACCTCGTCTGCTGCCTATCTATAATGGCGCGCACACCACGGACAGAGCAGAACATGGTCACCAGACCCAGCGGTCGCAGCCCGGACGAGCTGCGCGAGGTACGTTTCATTCGAGGGTTCACCCGCCACGCCGCGGGCTCCGTGCTGGTCGAGTTCGGTGGTACCCGGGTCATCTGCACCGCCTGCGTCGAGGATTCGGTGCCGGGGTTTCTGCGCGGCAAGGGTGTGGGCTGGGTTACCGCGGAGTACGGCATGCTGCCTGGCGCAACCCATACCCGTGTGGACCGGGAAGCCGCCCGCGGCAAGCAGAGCGGCAGAACGGTGGAGATTCAGCGCCTGATCGGCCGTTCGCTGCGGGCAGCCGTGGACACTTCCCGCCTTGGGGAGAGAACCGTCCGCATCGACTGCGACGTGATTCAGGCGGACGGTGGCACCCGTACAGCATCGATCACCGGGGGTTCCGTGGCGCTCGCGGATGCTCTCGACAGCATCGGGGTTCAGGAAGCGTTCATCGAGCATGTGGCATCCATATCCGTAGGTATCTGGCGGGGTGAGCCCGTGCTGGATCTGGACTATGCGGAAGACTCGACGGCGGAGACGGACATGAACGTGGTGGCGCTCGAATCAGGCGGCTTCGTGGAGATACAGGGAACGGCGGAGCAGAAGTCGTTCTCTGCGGCAGAGCTCGCCGCCATGCTGGCGCTGGCCGAGAAAGGCACGGCCGAACTCGCACGCCTGCAACGGGCGGCCCGGGAGATCTGCTGAGTGTCACGAGAAGCGAAGTCCCTTCTGGTGGAACTGCTGATCGAGCAGCAGGTGTTGCGCTTCGGCACGTTCACGCTCAAGTCGGGTCGGCAGAGCCCCTATTTCTTCAACCTGGGTGCGATCAGCACGGGAGCTGCAATTACCCGTCTCGGTGAGGCCTATGCCACCGGCACGGAAGCACTGGCGGTGCCGTTCGACTCGGTGTTCGGTCCGGCCTACAAGGGAATCCCCATCGCCGTCGCCACGGCATCGGCGCTGGCGGCCCGGGGCCGGGATTGCGGCTGGGTGTTCAACCGCAAAGAAGCCAAGGACCATGGCGAAGGGGGGCGGTTCGTCGGTGCGCCGGTCACCGGCCGTCTGCTGCTCGTGGACGACGTCCTTACCGCGGGAACCGCGGTGCGGGAAGCGGCAGGGCTGATCCGCGAAGCGGGCGGCAGCCTGGTCGGCGTGCTGATCGCGTTGGACCGCCAGGAGCGGGTCAATCCGGATGAGGCCGGCACGGCGGTCACCCGCCTCGCCGGGGAGCTGGGCGTCCCGGTCCTGAGCCTGCTGACGTTGCAAGACGTGATCGACTTCCTTGACTCACAGGGGGGTGCGGTCAACCATCCGCCTGACACATTGGACGCCATCCGGGTCTATCAGGCGGCTTACTGCGAACAGGGATAGTGCGCGGAGATCGGATGGTGCTGGAAGTAATTGACAGGTAAGCGCATGGAATTCCCAGTTCTGGTGAACGCAACCGACCAGTCAGACAGAAAAGCTGCCACTACGGTGCAGGCATGGATCGGCCGCGTGTCGCGGTTCACCTTGGTATCGCTGATGGCGCTGGTGCTGGCAACACCCGCCATGGCAGGCACACTCTATCGATACATCAACGAAAAGGGTTATCAGGAGATCGGCTATTCGGTACCGCCCCACCTGGTGCCCAACGGCTACGACGTCATCGACGAGTCGGGCAGGCTGATTCGCCGTGTCGCCCCGCAGCTCTCGGAAGAAGAGTACGCCATCAAGCTGGAGCGGGAACGGAAGCTGGAAGCGTGCGAAAAGGCGAGAGAGCGGGTACACCGTCGCTACGAGACGATGGTGGACATCGACAACGCGGAAGCACAGTTCGAGAACCAGCTTGCCGAGAGCCTGAAGAACATCCAGGCCAATCTGGACTACACCAGCACCGAGCTCGGTAAGCAGCAGTCTCAGGCAGCGAGCCTGGAACGGTCGGGAAAGCTCATTCCCAAGAACCTGCTCGAGGCCATCGATGCCTCCGAGGAGATCATCAATACACTCACAGCCCAGAAGCAGGCTGGTGAGCGGTCCGGCGTGGAAAAAGCAGCAGAGTTCGACGAGGAGCGCAGGGTCTTCCAGCTGGGAGGCTGTGACGAAGAGCGGCTCGCCGCCGTCAACTGAGCACTGTCGGAACGTTGTCCGTCAGCGGAAAACGGCTCTCTCCAGAGCCGCCCACTGCTCCGCCCAGCTCGATGTGGGCAGGGTTCGGAACTCGCTGCGAACGAACTGATTGATGCGGCCCTCCGCCACGGCGAGCAGCAGGTTGGCCGAAGCCGCGGTACCGAGCTCGGGCCCGGGTACCCGTGTGACGGCCCACTCCCTTAAGATCAGACGCAGCTGGGTTTCCAGGCGATCATAGACCTGTCGGATGCGAGCCCGGAGCCGGTCCGTTTCTCCCTGCAGCACTTCGCCCGTCATCAGCCTCGCCATGCCCGGATTGAGCTCCGCGAAGGTGAGCAGCAGGCTCAGCAGCTTGCTGCAGCGCGCCTGGGCCGTGGGCTCCTCTGTCATGATCTTGCTGATGCGGGAGAACAGGCTCTCCTCGATGAACTCTATGAGACCCTCGAGCATTTTGGCTTTGCTGGGGAAGTGCCGGTACAGCGCCGCCTCCGAGACACCGACCTGCCTGGCGAGCGCCGCAGTGGTGATCCGGGCCCCCGGCTGGGTTTCCAGCATTGTAGCCAGAGCCCTGAGAATCTCCTCGCGACGACTGGGCTTCACCATATCTGCGATCACCCGGCGGCCACACCACTTTCGGTGACGGGTTCGAGCGTGATCTGTGTGCCGATACCCGCGTCGGTGAAAATCTCGAGCAGCAGCGCATGCGGAACGGTACCGTCGAGAATCTGGACGGCGGCCACGCCGCCGCGCAGCGCGTCCAGCGCGCAATCGGTTTTCGGGAGCATGCCTTCCGAAATCACTCCCGACGCAACAAGCTCCTCGACGTCCCTGAGCGTGAGTGTCGGCATCGTCGCGCCGTTCTGATCGAGCACGCCGGGGGTGTTTGTGAGCAGTATGAGCTTTTCCGCGCCCAGTTCCTCCGCCACCTTGCCGGCGACCAGATCGGCGTTGATGTTGTAGGAGGCGCCGCCCGGTCCCACCCCGATGGGTGCGATGACCGGAATGAAGTCGTCGGCGATCAGGGTCCTGAGAATCTCGGGTTTGACGCGCGCCACCTCACCGACGTGGCCGATGTCGATGATCTCCGGAACGGAGGTTTCCGGCCCGGGTTGGGTGACGCTGAGTTTGCGTGCCTGGATGAGACCACCGTCCTTGCCGGTGATACCCACGGCGCGCCCGCCGTGCGCGTTGATCATGGAGACGATGTCCTGGTTGACCAGCCCGCCGAGCACCATTTCCACCACGTCCATGGTCGCTTCGTCCGTCACCCGCATGCCGCCGACGAAGCGTGTTGGAATATTCAGACGGGTCAGCAGGTCGCCGATCTGCGGCCCGCCGCCGTGCACGACGATGGGATTGAGTCCCACCAGCTTCAGCAGCACGACATCGCGGGCAAAGGAATTCTGCAGCGCTTCGTCGACCATGGCATTGCCGCCGTACTTGACGACGAAGGTGGAGCCGTGAAAACGCTGTATGTAAGGCAGCGCTTCAGTGAGAACGGCGGCAATGTTGCGTGCCTGGTCGTTGGTCATCCCCATAATGTGTCCCAGATGCGTCTCGGAGGTGTCTCAGCTGAAAGAAAGTTCGGGATCGATGGCGTTGATCGCTCTCTTGAACCGGTTCTTGATGCGGTCGAGGGCGCTCTGGCCATCGGCTTCGAACCGCAGCGTCAGTACCGGGCTGGTGTTGGACGCGCGGATCAGCCCCCAGCCGTCCGCATAGTCGACCCGCACACCGTCGATGTCGGTAACCGTGCCGTCGCCCCAGTCTGCGCCTTTGGCGAGCGCGTCGATCACCTCGAATTTGTGCTTTTCCGTGGTCTCGATCTTGATTTCGGGCGTGGAATAGGTCACCGGAAACTGCGCGAACAGCTCGTCCACGGTACGGCTCTCGGCGCCGATGATCTCCAGGAGCCGCGCGGCCGAATAGAGTGCATCGTCGAAGCCGTACCAGCGTTCGCCGAAGCAGATGTGGCCGCTGAACTCACCGGCGAGCAGGGCACCGGTTTCCTTCAGCTTCGCTTTCATGTGGGAATGCCCCGTCCGCCACATGATGGGTCGGCCGCCGTACTCGCTGATGATGTTGTTCAGATGCCGGGAGCACTTCACGTCGTAGATGATGTCCGCGCCGGGATTGCGCCCGACGATGTCCTGAGCGAACAGCATGAGCAGCTTGTCCGGCCAGATGATATCGCCCGTCGCGGTCACCACGCCCAGCCGGTCGCCGTCGCCATCGAAAGCCAGGCCGATATCCGCACCCTCGTCCTTCACCACGTCGATGAGATCCTTCAGGTTCGCCGGATCTGCTGGATCGGGATGATGGTTGGGAAAGCTTCCGTCGACGTTGCAGTAGAGCGGTACGACCTCGCAGCCGAGCTCCCGGATGAGCCGCGGTGCCAGGTGCCCGGCGACGCCGTTGCCGCAGTCTACGACCACCTTGCAGGGTTGTGCGACCGCCACGCTCTCCAGGATGCGATCCAGGTAGTGGTCGGAGAGATCCATCTCTTCGATTTCCCCTTCCCCTTCGCTGAGATCGTTGTCGTGGAGCCGGCGCTTCAAGGCCTGGATACGGTCCTCGGCCAGGGTCTCGCCGGCGATCATCATCTTCAGACCGTTGTACTCGGGTGGATTGTGGCTGCCGGTGATCATGATCCCGGTACCGGTATCCAGTGCGTAAGTTGCGAAGTACAGCAGCGGAGTGGGGACCTCGCCGATGTCGATCACATCGCAACCCCCTTCGTTGAGCCCTCTCGCCAGTGCGTCACGAAGTGCGCTGGAAGACTTGCGGCCGTCCCGGCCAATGACGACGCGCTCCCGGTCGTGACTGCGCGCTTCCGCCGCGAACGACCGGCCGATCCAGTAGACCACGTCTTCCGTCAGGTTGCGGGTGGTGATTCCCCGGATGTCGTAGGCGCGGAAGATGTCATCGGAGAGCTTCAGCCCCATGTCGATGGGGCCGACGTTCTCGCTTACCTCGATGCCGAAGTTCTCGCGGGCATCTTTGGAGACGTTGACGTCGAGATAGCTGCCGTCGTCGTCATCATCGAGCAGATCATCGCGTTCAGAAGATTGTTTTTTCGTCCTCGACGGCGGAGCTTCGTCATCGTCGGCCAGCAGGTCTGCCGGATCGCCTCTGCCGCGCGAAGACCGGGCGCCACCGGGTGATGGCCGCTGCCGCCCGGCGTACTGGCTCGCACCGACGGCGAGCTGCTGGAAGAACGGCAGCTCGTAGCGGTCCATGCTGGCGCCACGGCCGCGCAGGATCTGACTCAGATAGCCTGCCAGCGTGTCGGCGTCCCGCTGCACCTTGGCGGACAGCGAGGAAAACGAGAAGGCGATCCCCGCCAGGAAGAAGCCGAGCATCACCGCGGCAGCGGTGACCAGGGTCGTGATCTGGTTATCGGGTGACAGGGCGTCGTAGTTCGGCTCGAAGACGAGGGTCCACTGAGGCACCGAAAGGGGAGTGTGGATGGCGTCAGCGGCGGAGCCGGTCTCGCCGAAGGCGAAGACTTCCGCAGGGGCATCCGAGCTGCTCACCTGCTGCACGATTTTCACCCGGCCGAAGCGGGCGGTGTTGCCCATCTCCTGCAGCGGCCTGTACAGCAGACCGTCCTTGTCCAGGGCCACGAAAAGTACACCCCTTACAACCCCGGAGTGCTCGATGGGTTCGGCGACGAACACCAGATCTTCCTGGGACTTGGAGATTTCAGGGCCGGCGAACGGTGTGGTCTGTGCCCGCTCGATGAGGCTCAGTGCCGCAAAGGAAATGCCCCGGCTGTCGTCCTTCTGAATGTCGTCCTTCGGAATGATGCGGATGTTGCGTGCATACCCGTGCTGCTGCACGAGTCGCTCACCCAGCTCGTCCATGCGGCGCCGGTCCTTGCTGATCAGCGCGTCCACTGTTTCAGGCGCGGTGGCCAGCGCGTTGGTACGGGTTCTGATCTCCTGAATCTGACCGTTGAAGTAGCCGGTGTAAGCCTGATTGAGCACGTTCATCTGCTGCTCGAGGGCGGTCTGGTTGGCGTTCAGCACCAGCTGCCACCAGACGAGACCCACCATGACGAGCACACCGACGACTGCCGTGATGATGGCGATGAGAGCGTGATTCCAGATGGCGTTGGATGCGGAGTTTTTGGATTTCTTTCTTGGCGCCTGGATCGGCTCGTCTTTCCCTTTCCCTTTGGCTCTGGCCATCTGTCCGTCCTTTGCGAGTGGGTGCGCGATCACGGGCGCTCAAGGCAAACCCGACGCCAGTCATGGACCCGGCTCTCTGGGTGCGAGGGCGTGTGTCCGGGTGGGTGCCGCGGGTATGTTAGTTGCCGGAGTTTCGACTGACCAGGCTAATGTGCCACGTTTTCGGGGTTGGTGTGCGCTAACTGGCGCACAAATAGGGCGGCCAGCCGATCGATGATCTCGCTGGCCAGTGACGCCTTGCTCTGCTTCTCGAGCGTGAGCTCTCCCTCCGCCCAGATCAGGGTGACGGCATTGCTGTCTGAGCCGAATCCGATGTCCGTACGGGAGACGTCGTTGACGATGATGGCGTCCAGCCCTTTCCTGGTGAGCTTGGCCCGGGCGTGCTTCATGGCGTCGTGGGTTTCTGCGGCAAAGCCCACCACGATGGGACGCCGGGGGAGCGCCGCGACGCTGGCGACGATGTCAGGATTCTCCACCAGATCTAGGTGCAACCCGACGTCGCCCGCATCGCTCTTCTTGATCTTACGATCAGCCGCCGTCTTCGGCCGATAGTCCGCGACGGCGGCGACAGCGATGAACAGATCACAGTCTCCTGCCGCCTCCAGACAGGCCGCGTGCATGTCTCTCGCCGATTCCACCGGAATCAGCGCAGCACCCGCAGGCACCGGTTCGGAAACGGGCCCACTGATCAGCGTCACCCGCGCACCGGCGGCAATGGCGGCTGCCGCGATGGCGTAGCCCTGCTTACCGGAGCTGTGGTTGCTGATATAGCGCACCGGGTCGATGGCTTCCCGGGTCGGCCCGGCGGTGATCACCACGTGCCGGCCGCTGAGCGATCCGCCGGGTGGCGTGGTCACCGCTCGCAGCTCACTCAGTCCGGGGGGGACCTCGAAGAGCCCGACCACGGCTTCCAGCAGACTCTCGGGCTCGGTCATCCGTCCGGGCCCCACCTCGCCACAGGCCTGATCGCCGGACTCCGGCCCGATAACGGCGATACCATCGGCCACCAGCGTAGCCAGATTGCGTCGGGTTGGCGCGGCTTCCCACATGACCTGGTTCATTGCCGGTGCGACGGCGATAGGAGCCCGGGTCGCGAGGCATACGGCGCCAAGCAGGTCGTCAGCGAGCCCGCCGGCGATCCGCGCGAGCCGGTCGGCGGTGGCAGGCGCGATCAGAACCAGCTCTGCCCAGCGGGCGAGCTCGATATGGCCCATCTGCGCCTCCGCGGCAGGATCCCATAAATCGTTACGCACAGGCCGGCCGGAAACCGCCTGTAGAGTGGTCGCGGTCACGAACCGGGCGGCATTCGCAGTCATCACCACGATCACATCCGCGCCGGCTTGACGCAGAAGTCGTACGAGCTGCGGCGTTTTGTACGCTGCGATGCCGCCGCTGATCCCGACTAGGATGCGCCTGTTCTGAAGCTGGATCATCGTCGGACTATAGCATGGCAAAGGACTCACACCGTCCGGCGAACGGCGCAGCGCCTGCCGTCACTCTGGTCGCCAATCGCCTGCTTCAGCAGGGCCCGGACGGGCTCGGTGACCACGAACTCCTGGCGCTCTGGCTGTCTCTCTCCGACGCCGGGCGGGCGGCTGAGCTGCTCGACCGGCTCGGTGCGCTGGACGGGCTGCCGGCTGCCCGACTGCTCGAGGAACCCGGTCTCGGACGTGGCCGCGTGGCCAGATTGCAGGCGGCAGCGGCGTTGCTGGAGCGGTGGGCTCTGGCGCGGCTCCGCGCAGAAGCGCCGCTGCTCTCCTGCACGACTTCCGTACGGCGTTTTCTCCGCTGGAAGCTGTCCCGCCTGCCACGGGAAGTCTTCGCCTGCCTCTTTCTTGACAATCGCCACCGGCTGATCCGCTACGAAGTACTTTTTCTGGGTACCGTGGATCGGGCGTCCGTCCACCCCCGGGAGGTGCTCCGGCGCGCGCTGGAGCTCAACGCGGCCGCGCTCATACTCGCCCACAACCATCCCTCCGGGATTGCGGAGCCGAGTGCCAGCGATCTGTCGCTGACCCGTGATCTGGGTGAGCTGCTGAAGCAGATCGACGTCCGGCTGCTCGATCATCTGATCGTCGGGCGCGGCGCCGAGGTGTCGTTCGCGGAGCGGGGTCTGCTGAATTGAAGCGGGTTGCGCGTGGCCGCGGGCGGGTTCTTGCCTGGCCGAAGGGGCTCTGGTATAAACGCGCCTCATTTTTTCAGGGGTAGCCTTGCCATGGCGCAGGTATGTCAGGTAACCGGCAAGCGTCCGATGACGGGCAACAACGTCAGCCACGCGCAGAACAAGACCCGGCGGCGCTTTTCGCCGAATCTGCACTCTCACCGGTTCTGGGTAGAAAGCGAGAACCGGTTCGTGCGTCTGCGGGTCTCCTCCAAAGGCATGCGGATCATCGACAAGGTCGGGATCGATGCTGTGCTCGCGGACATCCGCAAACGTGGCGAGAAAGTCTGAATCCAGACCGTAACCTGAGGAAGAAGCGATGCGAGACAAGATCAAGCTGGTATCCAGTGCGGGCACGGGGCACTACTACACGACCGACAAGAACAAGCGGAACACGCCCGACAAGCTGCAGATGAAGAAGTACGATCCGGTCATCCGCAAGCACGTGCTCTACACCGAGTCCAAAATCAAATAAGCGCCTGGATCCTGCGCAGCGGGATCCTGGTGATCCGAACGGAACGCGCCTTCGTGGCGCGTTTCGTGTTTCTGGGAGTGTTCCCTTGCCCGAACTGCCTGAAGTGGAAACCACCCGCAAAGGCGTGGCGTCGCTGCTCACCTCGCGCCGGCTGGAGGCGGTGGACGTCAGGGAATCCAGACTCCGCTGGCCGGTGACGCTGCCGGCAGAACTCCCGGGCCAGGTGCTTCTCGGGTTGGACCGGCGTGCGAAGTACCTGCTGTTCCGATTTCAGCGGGGTACCCTCATACTGCACCTGGGTATGTCAGGTAGTCTGCGTGTCCTGCCGGCAGAAGCGCCCTATCTCAAGCACGACCATGTGATATTTCACTTCGAGGGCGGCCGCACCCTGCGATTCCACGATCCGCGCCGTTTCGGCAGCCTCCACTGGCAGGCAGGCGAGCCGGTCGCAGCCGGGGAGCACTGGCTGCTCGCACACCTGGGGCCGGAGCCGTTCGACCCGGCTTTCGATGGTCGTTATCTCAAAAGTCGGGCCCGGGGCCGCCGGGTGGCGGTGAAGAACTTCCTCATGGACAGCCGCATCGTCGTCGGCGTGGGCAACATCTACGCCAACGAAGCGCTGTTTCTGGCCGGCGTCCGGCCGTCCCTGCCGGCCGGCAGGGTGTCACGCGCCGGCTACGACGTACTCGCCGGGAAAATCCGGGAGGTGCTGGGTGCGGCCATCGACATGGGCGGGACCACACTCAGGGATTTCGTGAATCAGGACGGCAACCCCGGCTATTTCAAGCAGGTGCTCAATGTCTATGACCGGGCGGGGCAAGCCTGCCGGGTGTGCGGCGAGACGTTGAAAGGCCTGCGTCTGGGTGGCCGAGCCACGGTTTTCTGTCCAAAATGCCAAAAAGCTCAGGGTTTTAGACGGGCATAGTGATACAGTGCCGCAAAGCCTGGCAGCCCCATGTTGGAGCCGTCGGGTGCCGGGTCAGGCGCCAGGTCGGCGCCGGAATCGAGCGTGATCTGGTACGGAGAAAAGGAAATCGTAGTGATGAAACGCATGTATCGGATGGCCGCCACGGCCGTACTGGCGCTCGGCGTCACGCTGTCGGCACCGTCTCAGGCCGCCAGTGGTACCTATCGCAGCGCCGAGACCGGGCCGCGCTGGGAAGACCAGACCATGGATGCACTGGTCGCTCGACCGATGGGCATCGTCGGCACTGGACTGGGTGCAGTAATCTGGACGGTCAGCCTGCCGTTCTCCCTGCTGGGCGGCAATGCGGGTGAGGCTGCCGACAAGCTCGTCGGCGGTCCGGCAAGAGAAACCTTTGCCCGTTGCCTGGGATGCCGCTCCGGCCGTAGTCAGGCAAACGTCGCGACCCAGTAAATCCGGTAAGGCTCGGGCTACGAAGTCTTGTAGGCCGCTCGCGCTACGAAGTCTTGTAGGCCGCTCGGGCTACGAAGTCTTGTAGGCCGCCACCACCGCCGGGTGCACGAACTGCGAAATGTCGCCACCCAGGGCGGCGATTTCGCGCACCAACGTTGACGAGATGAACGAGCACTCCTTGGTGGTGGGCAGGAACACGTACTCGATCTCCGGGTCCAGTGACTGGTTCATCTCCGCCATCTGAAACTCGTAGTCGAAGTCCGTGACCGTGCGCAGACCGCGCAGGATGAACTTGGTGTTGCGGCTGTTCACGTAGTCCACGAGCAGGGTATTGAATCCCTCCACGCTGACTCGGTCACCATATTCGGCCAGCACCTCGCGACACAGGGCAATCCGGTCCGCGAGATCCACACTCGGGTTTTTCTGCGCGGAAGTGCCGATAGCCAGAATGACCCGGTCGAACAGCGACAGGGCGCGAGAAATCAGATCGGTGTGTCCGTTGGTAATCGGGTTGAAGGAACCCGGATAGACCACGACTTTCATCAGACCCACAGCCCCCCGTTGTTCACCGTGTGTTCCCCTCAGGCGCCGGGATGGTATCGAGGCCCGGGAGGAGTGGCAAGCAAACTGGTCATTCCCCCGCCACCAGCAGCGTGTACTGGCAGTCCCCAGCCGTTCCGTGCTTGACCACCCGGCCGGTCGTCGGCAGCGCGTCACGGCGGGACTGCTCCACATAAATGACGCCGTCTTCCGTCAGATGCCGGTTCAGCAGGTCCGGCAGCAGGCTCGCCGCGCGGGCGTCACCGAACGGTGGATCGAAGAAAACGATGTCGTAGCGGCTGCTGTCCGCGTTGACGAAACGGAAGGCGGGGGAATTCACGACCCGGGCCGCGGCACCGAGCAGTGTCACGTTGGCGCGGATCGCTGCGGCGGATCTGCGATCCCGCTCCACGAAGGTAGCCACGGCGGCACCCCGGGACAGCGCCTCGAAGCCGAGCGCCCCGCTGCCCGCAAAGAGGTCCAGGCAGCGGGCACCGTCGATGCGGGGAGCGAGCCAGTTGAACAGGGTCTCGCGAACCCGGCCGAGCGTCGGACGCAATCCTGCCCGATCCGGAAACTTCAGCTTCCGACCCTTCCATTGACCGCCGATAATGCGAACTTCATTGTTGGCCACCCGCGGAGCGTACACGAGCCCTGCTCGACCACGCACGCTGCGGCACTGCATACGGGAATCAGGTGAGCGAAGCAGACAACGACAGCCGTTCGAAGTCACAGGGCAGGGGATTCTGGGGGCGACTGAAGTCGGGCCTCGGCAAGACCCGCACCCAGCTGACCCAGGGCATGGGCAATCTGATACTCGGCGAGAAGGAGATCGACGAGGCGTCGCTCGACGAGCTGGAAACGGCCCTGCTCATGGCCGACGTCGGCATGGATACGACCCGGGAGATCATGACGCAGCTCACGGCCCGGGTTCGCCGCCGGGAACTGAACGATACCCGGGCGCTGTACGAGGCACTGGCGACGCTTCTCGAAGAGGTGCTCATACCCTTTGCCAGGCCGTTCGAGATTCCGGACGACGTACGCCCATTTGTCATTTTCTTCGTGGGCGTCAACGGTGTGGGCAAGACCACGACGATCGGCAAGCTGGCCCGTCAGTTCAAGGCCGCCGGGCTGTCCGTCGTGCTTGCGGCAGGGGACACGTTCCGTGCAGCCGCTGTCGAGCAGCTGACCAGCTGGGGTGAGCGCGAAGACATTCCGGTGATCGCCCAGGGCCAGGGTGCCGACAGCGCGTCGGTGGTCTACGATGCCGTCCAGTCCGCACGCTCGCGGGGCATCGACGTGGTGCTCGCGGATACGGCCGGGCGGCTGCAGGCCAAGACCAATCTCATGGAGGAACTGAAGAAGGTCCAGCGGGTGATCGGCCGTCTGCAGGAAGGTGCTCCGCACGAGGTGCTGCTGGTTCTGGATGCAGGGGTGGGACAGAACGCGTTGAGCCAGGTACGCGAGTTCGATGCCGCGGTCGGAGTGACTGGGCTGGTGCTGACCAAACTCGACGGCACCGCGAAGGCGGGCGTGATCTTCGCCATCGTCCGCAGTCTCAAAGACAGCGGCCGGTGTATTCCCGTCTACTATATCGGCGTTGGCGAAGGCGCGGATGATCTTCGGCCCTTCGAGCCCGGCGACTTTGTCGCCGCGCTGCTGCCGGATACGGAAAACGGTGCGGACAGCGGACAGTAGCGCGTCCTGACAGGCGTGTGAACGTGTAGCAATCTCTCAGGACGACGGATGGCGCAGATCGAGTTTCATGGTGTGACGAAGCGTTTCGACAGTGGTCAGGAAGCGCTGGTCAACGTCGATGTGTCCTTTGCGGAAGGTTCCATGGCTTTTCTCACCGGGCACTCGGGCGCGGGTAAAAGCACCTTCCTGAAGCTGCTTCTGTGTCTGGACCAGCCGTCCCGGGGCCAGATACTGGTCAACGGTGTCAACGTGACGAGAATGAACGGCCGCCGCCTTGCCCACTACCGGCAGCATCTCGGCGCGGTGTTTCAGGATCACCATCTACTCGGTCACCGCAGTGTTTTCGACAACGTCTCGCTGCCGCTGCGTATCACCGGTATGAAGGAGAAGGACATCGCCCGCAGGGTCAGAGCTGCACTGTCGCGGGTCGGTCTGCTCGAGAAGGAGCGGCTGTATCCCCGCTATCTTTCCACCGGCGAGCAGCAGCGGGTAGGTATTGCCAGGGCCGTGGTCAACCGGCCGAAGATCCTGCTGGCGGACGAACCCACCGGCAACCTGGACCCGGAGCTTTCGCGCGACATCATGAAGCTCTTCGAACAGTTCAATCAGGTGGGCACGACGGTGATCGTGGCATCTCACGACCGCGATCTGATCGAGTCCATGGGCCTTCGCATCATCGAGCTGGATCAGGGGGCGGTAATCAGGGATGGGGTGAACACGCGACTCGATCCTCCGGTGCGTGAGGACGCTGATGGCTGAAGCAACCGAGCAGCACGCGGGCACGAGGCGACGCTCCGGGGATCCCTGGCCGCCGGTCAGAACAGGTGTCGGCGCCTGGTGGCGGGATCATCTGCGTATCGCCCGGGAGACGGTGCACTTCGTCAGCGCCCGGCTGGGTACCAGCCTGCTGGTCTGGCTGCTCGTCGGTATCGCCCTGGCCCTGCCGGCGGGCCTCTATCTGATCGAGCGGAACCTGTCCGGTATGACGGCGGCCTGGGAGGGTCGCCCGGGTCTGACAGCGTATTTCGAGCTCGGAGCGAATGAGCAGCAGATCCGCGCGGTGGTGGACGTGCTCGAAAAGGATCGAGCGGTGGCGGATGTCAGCGTCACCAGCCCGGATCAGGCTCTGGCCGAGTTCCGGCGCTATACGGATCTGGCCGACGCTCTGGATCTGCTCGAGAGCAATCCGCTGCCGGCGTCGCTGAAAGCCACACTGGCACCGGGTGTGGAAACCGCCGTGCTCGACCCCCTGCTGGACCGGGTAGGGAGCCTGCCCGGGGTGGCCGAGGTGGTGCTCGAAAAAACCTGGCTCGAGCGAGTCTCCGACATTTCCTCGGTGGTCAGCCGGCTCGGCGTCATCCTCGGCCTGCTGTTCGGAACGGGGGCGCTGCTGGTCACCGCCACCTCGGTACGCCTCGCCATCGAAGCCCGGCTCGAGGAGCTGAAGGTGCTCAAGCTCATCGGTGCAACGGAGCGCCAGATGCGGCGACCGTTCCTGTACTTCGGCGCGTTCTACGGGCTGGGTGGCGGGCTGCTGGCCGCCATGCTGATCAGCCTTTGTCTGTTGATCGTGGAGGCGCCATTAAGCAACCTGCTTGGCAGCTACGATCAGGAGCTGCATCTGGCCGGTTTCGATGCAGTGTTTCTCGGCGGCCTGCTGACGATCGGCGCCCTGCTCGGCGTGCTAGGCGCGCTGGTGGCGGCGCGACAGCGCATCAATGATCTGGAAATTCTTTGATTTCAATCAGTTAGACGTGTTGCGCGGCGCGCTTACCCGGTGTTGGCGGGCTGCTCGTGAGGGTTCTACAAAGGAACGAAATTCCCGGTTAGCAGTCCTATTAACTGAGTGCTAAACTGCCGCAGCTCAGTGTTACCGGAGGTATCACATGACGACGATGAACACGAACGTTCTCGCACTGGACGCCCTCGCGCCCGGTCGCGATCTGGACGCTTACGTCCAGACGATCAGCGCCTTTCCCGTGCTTTCGGCCGACGAGGAGAAAGCATTGGCGGAGCGTTTCTACTACGAGAACGATCTCGAGGCGGCGAGACAGCTGGTGCTTGCGCACCTTCGATTCGTCGTTCACCTGGCGAGGAGCTACCGGGGCTACGGTCTTCCGGAAGCAGACCTGATTCAGGAAGGCAACGTCGGACTCATGAAAGCGGTCAAACGGTTCAACCCCGAGGTGGGCGTGCGACTGGTTTCCTTTGCGGTGCACTGGATCAAAGCGGAGATGCACGAGTTCATTCTGCGCAACTGGCGGATCGTGAAGGTCGCGACCACCAAGGCACAGCGCAAGCTGTTCTTCAATCTGCGCAGCTCGAAGAAACGTCTCGCCTGGCTGACCCGGGAGGAAACCCGGGCGGTGGCCGAGGAGCTCGGCGTATCCGAGCAGGAAGTGACGCGCATGGAGGGCCGGCTTGCCGCCAGCGACGTCACATTCGAGACGCCGGCTGATGGCGACGACGAGGTCGCCGGCACGGCCCCCATCCACTACCTAGAAGCGCCCGGAGCGGATCCCGCCGATCTGGTGGAAGGTGATGACTGGCAGAGTGATTCCAGCGAGAAGCTGCACGTTGCGCTCACCGGGCTCGACGAGCGGAGCCGGGACGTGATCCAGCGACGCTGGCTCACCGACGACAAGACTACGCTGCAGGACCTGGCAGACGAGTACGGCGTATCCGCAGAGCGTATCCGGCAGATCGAAAAGAGCGCCATGAAGAAGCTCAAGCTGGCTATTGCCGCCTGAGCAACAGTCAGCGAGTAAGATTGTCCCGAGCCTGTATCATCGCCGGAGCCCTCTTCGGGGCGACCGGCGTGATGCTCGGTGCGTTCGGCGCGCATGGTCTCCGGTCTGCCCTGGATGACCGGTCTCTGGAGGTCTGGGAAACGGCCGTTCTCTATCAGCTTATCCACGCGCTCGCCCTGCTGGTCACCGGCACTATTGCCCGCTCCGCATCAACCAGGGCGCTGTCGATCACCGGCTCTGCGTTCGGACTGGGCATCGTGTTTTTTTCCGGCAGCCTGTATCTCCTCGCCCTCGATGGTCCCAGCCTGCTCGGTCCGGTGACGCCGCTGGGTGGCCTCTGCTTCATTGTCGGATGGTTCGCACTGGCCTGGAGCGCGTGGTCGACCCGGACCACATGACCACGCACCTGCGGCGACAGGGTCGAATGACACGTGGCCAGTCCCGGGCACTGGAAGCCTGGGCGTCCGATTGGGTGATTCCGGAAACCGCACAGGGACCAGTGGACTGGACGTCACGCTTCTCCCGCAGGGCACCGCTGGGTGTGGAGATCGGGTTCGGCATGGGACAGGCCCTGCTCACCTGGGCCGAAACGGACCCCGGGATGAATCTGGTGGGCATCGATGTCTACCGTCCGGGCATCGGTGCGCTGCTGGCCGGACGCGCCGAGCGGGACATCGCACACCTCCTTGTCGTGGAGGGCGATGCGCGGGTCGTACTCGATCGCCTGTTCGCTACCGGGAGCATCCGGGAAGCGCGCATTTTCTTTCCGGATCCGTGGCCGAAAAAGCGCCACCATAAAAGAAGGCTCGTCAACGCCGCGTTCGTCCGCCTGTTGAGCGACCGGCTCGAGCCGGGTGGCCGTCTGCGGCTCGCCACCGACTGGGAGGATTACGCGGTCTGGATGCTGGGGGTTCTGGAGGCCGAAGGCACACTGTCGAACGAATCCGGAACGGGATATGCAGGGCGTTTTGCGGGGCGGGACATCACCCGGTTCGAGGCTCGCGGGCAACGCCTCGGTCATGGTGTGTGGGACCTGTCCTACATCAAGCAAGGCTGAGTGCGGTGTGGTTCAGAGGTAGCCCTGGATCAGGCTGTCCAGCAGTGCGTAGCCGCGCGCAGTGGCTGCCAGGCGATCGGCTTCCAGCAGCCCGGCTTCGACCTGCCGGCTTCGTGTCGGTTCGAGCGTCTCCAGCGGCAGACCCGTCGCCTGGCTGAAATGTTCGGCGGCCACCCCCGCCTTGAGCCGCAGAGCATTCAACATGAACTCTGCCGGTAGTGCGTCCGCAGGGACCTCGTCCGTATCCGTCGATTCGGGATCGGCGAGATAGAGCCTCGGCTGATGGGCCTTGCGGGTACGCCGCACACCGGCGGGCGACGGCCCGGTCAGCTTGCCGTGGGCGCCCGCACCGGCGCCGAGATAGTCGCCGAAGGTCCAGTAGCCCAGATTGTGCCGGCAGACTCTGCCGTCCCGGGCGAAGGCGGACACCTCGTAACGCTCGAAACCGGCCCGCTCGAGGCAGGCGTATCCGGCCTCTTCCGTCGCCGCCAGCACGATATCGGCAGGCAGCGCCGGAGGCCGGCGCGCAAACTCCGTTTTAGGCTCCAGGGTGAGCTGATACCAGGACAGGTGCTCTGGTGCGAGGGCGATGGCGGTCTGCAGGTCGGTCAGCGCCTCGGACCGGGTCTGACCGGGCAGTCCGTACATCATGTCCAGATTCACGTTGTCGAAGCCGGCCCGGCGGGCCAGGTCGAAGCTCCTGGTGATGGCATCGCGGTTGTGAATACGGCCGAGGGCGGCCAGATGCGTATTGCTGAAAGACTGAGCGCCCAGGGAGAGCCGGTTGATACCGGCCGATCGGTAGCCGGCCAGATCGCCATGCTCGGTCGTACCCGGATTGGCCTCCATGGTGACCTCCGCTCCGGCTTCGAGCCAGGGACGAAGGTAGTCGATCAGGATTGCGAAAGCGCCAGGCGGGAACAGGCTGGGTGTGCCACCGCCGAAGAAGACCGAGGAGATCCGCACCGCGCTCTGCGCAGCCAGCTGGGCCGACAGGTCACGAAGCAGTGCGTCGGTGTACGCCGCCACCGGCAGTTCGCCGCGGCCGGGGTGGGAGTTGAAATCACAGTACGGGCACTTCTTCACGCACCACGGAAAGTGAACGTAGAGGCCGATGCTCGAGCTCATCGTCGCTCGAGCAGGCGTCTCAGCTCGCTGACGGCCTGACCGCGATGGCTGACCCGGTTTTTGAGAGTCGGCTCGAGTTCGGCGGCGGTGCGCCCGTGCACCGGATCGAAGAAGTAGGGATCGTAGCCGAAACCATTTGAGCCCCGGGGTGTGGTGACGATGCGCCCGTCCCAACGGCCGCTGGCGATGAGCGGCGCCGGATCTTCGGGATGGGCCAGGTAGACGATCACGCAGTAGTAGTGGGCGCTGGTATCCGTCGTCCCGGCGAGCTTACGGAGCAGCTGTTCGTTGTTGTCCCTGTCACTGGCGTGAGCCCCCGCATACCGGGCGGATCGTACTCCCGGCGCACCGCGCAGGGCATCTACCACCAGGCCGGAATCGTCGGCGATGGCGCCGAGTCCCGACAGGCGACTCGCATGCCGGGCCTTGAGAAGCGCGTTTTCGACGAAGGTGCACGCCGTCTCCTCCGCCCCGTCGATACCGAGCTCATTCTGCTTCACCAGAGTAAAGCCGATCGGGGTCAGAAGAGCGTCGAGCTCCCTGAGCTTGCCGGCGTTGCCGCTGGCGAGGACGATCTTCACGCGTCGTCCCAGAACATCTGCTGCTGGAAGCGGAGCTCACGCCGGACCCCATCGTCGGTGGTGATCGACACCGCGAAGCGCAGCGTCTCACGGTCCGTATGTTTGACCTCCGCCAGATAGTAGACGGCTTCTCCTTCGAGAACTTCTCTGAAGTCGAGCGGTGTGACCTGCCCCAGCAGATTGGTGACGGTGCCCTCGAGCATCGCGCGGACCGGGCTGCCGCTGCCGTTCAGCACGGAAATGTTGAGCAGCGCCCGATCGCGACCACGGACGATCTGATAGCGCTCGGCGATCTCCGCGCTGAAGAACGTGGATTGAACCACCACGTAGTGGACGTCATAGGGGCCCAGTCGCTGCTTCTGCTCGGCCTGCAGGATCGCTGGCACGGTGGCGAGCATCAGCGTGATGACGGTTCGGAGCAGCAGTCGCGTGTACGGGTGTTTCATCGTTCGGGTCGTCCCAGACGGTAGAAGGCGAAGGTGCCGAAGAAATTCGGAAAGCGATTGATCAACGGGCGGTTTGCGTGATCGGCATCCACCACGAACCGCTCGATGATATTGAGCTCGAGATCCTGGCAGAGGCGCTCGAAGTCGAGAAACGTGCACAGGTGGATGTTCGGCGTATCGAACCAGCTGTGCGGCAGATGCTCGGAAACGGGCATTCTTCCGCGGGCGGTCAGATAGAGCCGGCAGCGCCAGTGACCGAAATTGGGAAAGGTGACGATACATTCCCGTCCGATACGGAGCATTTCGCGCAGCATCTCGACGGGTGCCCTCACCGACTGCAGGGTTTCCGTCATGACGACCATATCGAAGCTGTCATCGGGAAAATTGGCGAGCCCCGCATCCAGATTCTGTTCGATCACGTTCACACCGTTCTTCACGCAGGTAGTGATCTTGACCGGATCGATCTCGAGCCCGTAGCCGTTCACCGACTTGTTGTCGCGAAGGTGGGCGAGCAGCTCTCCATCGCCGCAGCCCAGGTCCAGGACCCGCGCGCCCGGATTGACCAGGTCCGCGATGATGGTGAGGTCAGCTCGCACCCGTCGTCTCCCGCGCCAGCCGGTCGAAGTATCCGCCGAGCACGTCGAAGTATCGGGGTATCGGCAGCAGGAAGGCGTCATGTCCCTGATCCGATTCGATGACACAGCTCACCACGTTTCTGCGCGCGGTGATGAGCGCATCGGAAATCTCCTTGGAACGGGCGGCGGAAAAACGCCAGTCCGAGCTGAAGCTGATGATGCAGAAATCGCACCGGGTTCCTGAAAGGGCCGCGACCAGGTCGTCGTCGTATTCCGCAGCGGGATCGAAGTAGTCGAGTGCATAGGTCATCAGCAGATAGGTATTTGCGTCGAAACGCTTCGAGAACGAGCGGCCCTGGTAATGGAGATAGCTCTCCACCTGAAACTGCACATCACGACCCAGCCGGATGTCGCCGGATTTGATCTCCCGCCCGAACTTCCGGCGCATGCCGTCGTCGGACAGGTAGGTCACGTGCCCGACCATACGCGCGAGCATCAGTCCCAGATCCGGGTTGGTGCCGCGGCTGCGGTAGTGGCCGCCGTGAAACTGGGGATCCGACAGGATCGCCTGGCGCGCGATCTCGTTGAATGCGATGTTCTGTGCCGAGAGCTTTGCGGCGGCAGCGATGAGTACGGCGGCGCCGATGCGATCGGGCTCGTCGATGGCCCACTGCATCGCCTGCATGCCGCCGAGACTGCCGCCGACCACTGCGGCGAAGCGGCGGATGCCGAGATGGTCCGCCAGCAGCACCTGGGCGCGGACCCAGTCCCTTACGGTCACCTTGGGGAAATCCGGCCCGTAGGGTTCACCGGTATCCGGATTGATGGACAGTGGTCCTGTAGAGCCATGGCAGCCGCCCAGGTTGTTCGGACAGACCACGAAGAACCGGTTCGTGTCGATGGGCTTACCCGGTCCGATGCAGGCGTCCCACCAGCCGGGTCGTTCGTCCGACCCGCTGTGATACCCGGCCGCGTGATGGTTGCCCGAGAGCGCGTGACAGACCAGCACGGCGTTGCTCATCGCCGCGTCTGGCGTGCCGTAGGTCTCGTAAACCAGCTCGAAGCCTGGAAGCGCTTCTCCGCACTGCAGGAGGAAGGACGCAGGGTGGCGGAAGAGCTGAGGTTCGACGATGCCTACGGAGGTGTCGGCCGCCGTCTGGCTCATGGTCTCGCGTGCAGAAGTGGGACGCGGAGTCTAATGAACTTGTCCCGGCGCCTTCAAGGCGAGCGGCCAGCTGTCCGGATTCAGCCCCGCCCGCTCTGTCCGCGTTCAGCGAGCGGTTCCGGTATCCGTCGGGGCGAGTCGATCCGTACGGTCTTCTCGCGGCTGCGCTCGCCGCGTTCGATGGTCACCGCGGATACCGACGTGCCGAACTCGGCAGCCAGGAACTTCTTGAGCCGGGCGTTGGCTTTGCCGTCTGTGGGTGCCGCGGTGAGGTGCACGACGAGCCGCTCGCCGCGCCAGTCTCCCCAGCCTTCGCGACTCGCGCGCGGAATGACGCGGAGCAGTATCTCGAGGCTCTGTTCCGGGGTCACGCCGGCTCAGATGTAGAGTTGCGGCAGTATGCGCTCGATGACGCCGATGAGCAGGAAGACGAGGATCGGCGAGAAGTCGAGCCCTCCCATGGGTGGAATCAGCCTGCGCGCCGGTGCGAGCAGCGGCTCCGTCAGCTGCTGGAGCAGCGTCAGTGCCGGGTGGTAGCTGCCAGGCGCGATGAAGCTGGCGATGATCATGATCAGAATGCCCCACCAGAACGCTTTGACGATGAACAGGAGCACGTTGATGCCGCTGTTGACGATCACCTGCAAAGCGGTCCCCGGAAAACGGCCACTGATGGCTGCAACGGCATAGACGAAGATCACCTGGGCGATGACGGCGGCCAGGAAGGCGGCGAAATCCAGGTTCCTGTAGCCGGGCAGCACCATACGCATCGGTTTGAGCACGGGATCGGTTGCCTTGACGATGCCCTGAGAGATGGGGTTGTAGAAGTCCACACGACAGGCCTGCAGCAGAAATCGGGCAACGAACAGCACCGTCACCGTCTGCAGCAGGAAGGTGGTGACGTAGAACAGCACTTCGCTCATGACTGGCCGAACTCCCTTGCGAGGCCTTGCGCGCGATCCCTGGCGGCATCCAGCGCTCGACGGATGATGGTTGCGGTGTCGGCGGCGTCCAGTGCGGCGATGGCGGCGGCCGTGGTGCCTCCCGGTGACGTGACGTTGGCTCGGAGTTCTGCAGGCGTCGACGTGCGCTCGCGGGCCATGAGGGCCGCACCATAGGCGGTCTCCAGCGTGAGTACCGTTGCCGTTTCCGCATCCAGTCCCTGTGAGATTCCCGTTTCGATCATGGCCTCCATCAGATAGAAGAAGTAGGCGGGCCCGCTGCCGGAGACCGCGGTGACGGCGTCGAGCTTGGCTTCCTCGTCGACCCAGAGCGTTCTGCCTGCTGCTGCCAGGATGGCCTCCGCGCGAGCGAGGCCCGCTTCGTCCACCGCCTCGTTGGCATGCAGCGCGGTGACACCCGCGCCGAGCAGTGCGGGCGTGTTGGGCATGCAGCGGACGATGGGCTGCGACCGCCGCGTCCAGGCAGCGATGGCCTCGATGGGTACGCCGGCGGCGATGGAGACGAGCAGCTGACCGGATTCCAGCGCCGGCAGCGCCTTCAGTACAGCGCCCAGTACCTGGGGTTTGACGGCCAGCACGATGGTGTCCGCCCCCGAAACGGCTGCGGCGTTGTCATCCGTGGTTCGGACACCGAGCTCAGCCAGAAGCTCGCGCTGAGCGGGCGCGGGATCGCTGGCGACAATGCGATCCGGATCCGCACCGGCGCCCAGCAGCCCCGTGATCAGGCTTCGCGCCATGTTGCCGCCGCCGATGAAGGCGATGGAGTCGTCCGTCAACTGAAGCTCCTCGGTTCCCTTTCGTTTTCTGTCCGCTGCACGCGCCGCTCATCCCCGCGAGCCGAAAATGGCGGTACCGATCCGGACCATGGTGGCGCCCGCACGAATTGCCGCAGGATAGTCGCCGCTCATACCCATGGACAGGGTATCCCAGCCCTCGGGCGCCCGACCGGCGAGGCTCTCGAAGCACTCACGCAGGCGATTGTAGCCTTCCAGCGGTGGCGTGCGGGGATCGAGGATCGTCATCAGACCGCGGGGAGACAGACGCTCGAGACCTTCGAGACTGGTGAGCAGCGCGCCGGCGTCGGTCACCGGTACGCCGGCCTTGTTGGGATCTCCGTCCACGTTCACCTGCAGGCAGACGTTCAGCGGCGGCCCGTCCGGCCGCTGAGCGTTCAGCCGGCGAGCGACCTTCTCGCGGCTGACCGTGTGCACCCAGTGAAAGTGCCTGGCCACGTCGCGGGTCTTATTGGTCTGAATGGCGCCGATGAAATGCCAGACTGGCGCTGTCCCGGGCGCCTCCGCGATCTTCGCCACTTCCGCGATCTTGTCGACCGCTTCCTGGACGTAGTTCTCGCCGAAATGAACCTGTCCTGCTGCCAGTGCCTCGACCACGGCCTGCGCCGGTTTGGTTTTCGACACGGCGATCAGCGTGACGTCCGCCGGATCGCGCCCGGCGGCAATGGCGGCTTCCGTGATCTCCGTCCGGACACGCGCCAGATTTTCGCGGATGCTCTCCGTCACCGGCCGTCGCCAGGATCGCATCCGTGGCAGGACAGAGCGCAGACCCGGCCTGCGAACCGGGTCTCAATTCCAGCACGGATCGGGAAAGAGCGTGGTGAATCAGACACTTGGAGACTACTATAACTGCGGAAACCGGAAGAAGGATGACGGTTCGAAGCCCCTTCGGGTGGCTCTGCAGCGACGCCTCTCGAGCGGTCGTGGCCGTCCCTTCATCAGGGGCCATTTTGCCGCGGCCAGATTGCCACGGCAATTTCCTTCCCGGATGCGAACAGACTCCGGGCACGACGCCCGACTCGTCCGGTACCGGCTGAGCCATCGCTAGATAGGGATCGCTAGACAAGGATCGAGAATGGACATTACCGAACTGCTCGCGTTCAGCGCCAAGCAAGGCGCCTCCGACCTGCACCTGTCTGCCGGACTGCCACCCATGATCCGGGTGGACGGCGATGTCCGTCGTATCAACCTGCCGCCGCTCGAGCACTCCGAGGTGCACGCGTTGATCTACGAGATCATGAACGACAAGCAGCGCAAGGACTACGAGGAGTTTCTGGAAACCGACTTCTCCTTTGAGGTGCCCGGCGTGGCGCGATTCCGGGTCAACGCGTTCAACCAGAACCGCGGTGCGGGGGCGGTGTTCAGGACCATTCCTTCCAAGGTACTGACCATGGAAGATCTGGACCTGGGTCAGACGTTCAAAGACATCTCCATGGTGCCGCGTGGTCTCGTTCTGGTGACCGGGCCCACAGGCTCCGGTAAGAGCACGACGCTGGCCGCCATGGTCGACTTCATCAACGACAATCGCTACGACCACATCCTCACCATCGAGGATCCCATCGAGTTCGTGCACGAATCCAAGAAGTGTCTGGTCAACCAGCGGGAAGTGCATCGGGATACCCATGGATTCAACGAGGCGCTGCGCTCGGCGCTGCGGGAAGACCCGGACATCATTCTCGTCGGCGAGATGCGCGACCTGGAAACCATTCGTCTCGCGCTGACCGCGGCAGAGACCGGGCACCTGGTGTTCGGCACCCTGCACACCACTTCTGCGGCCAAGACCATCGACCGGGTGATCGATGTGTTCCCGGCGGAGGAAAAGGACATGGTGCGCTCGATGCTCTCCGAGTCGCTCCAGGCCGTGATCTCACAGACGCTGCTGAAGCGCGCCAATGGCGGGCGGGTCGCCGCCCACGAGATCATGATCGGCGTGCCCGCCATCCGGAACCTCATACGGGAGGATAAGGTGGCGCAGATGTACTCTGCGATTCAGACAGGCAGCTCCCATGGCATGCAGACGCTCGACCAGTGCCTGCAGGATCTGGTGGCCAAACGGGTGATCACCCGGGAGGTCGCTCGCGAGAAGGCGAAAGTCCCGGACAATTTCTAGACAGGCAACCGGAAGTCTGAAGGAAGTACCCAGCAGAGGCTCATATGGAATTCGACAAGCTGCTCCGTCTGGTCGTCGAGAAAGGCGCATCGGACCTGTTCATCACCGCCGGCAAGCCGCCGATGCTCAAGATCAATGGCAAGCTCTTCGCCGCGGGCAAGTCGAGCCTTTCACCGGAACAGTCCCGGGACACCGTGCTCGGCGTGATGAACAAGGATCAGCAGGAAGAGTTCACCAAGCACCACGAGTGCAATTTCGCCATCAACACTCGCGGGCTTGGCCGCTTCCGGGTCAGTGCCTTTCAGCAGCGCAACCTGGTCGGCATGGTGCTCCGGCGTATCGAGGTGAACATCCCCCTCGTCTCGGATCTCGGACTGCCGCCCATCATCGAAGACCTGGCCATGACCAAGCGCGGCCTGATCATCTTCGTCGGCGCCACCGGTACCGGTAAGTCAACGTCGCTGGCGGCCATGATCGGCCATCGCAACGAGCACTCCTCGGGCCACATCATCAGCATCGAGGACCCGATCGAGTTCATCCACCAGCACAAAGGCTGCATCATCACGCAGCGCGAAGTGGGCGTGGACACGGAGAGCTTCGAGGTCGCGCTGAAGAATACCCTGCGTCAGGCACCTGACGTCATCATGATCGGTGAGGTGCGCACACGCGAAACCATGGAGCACGCCGTCGCCTTCGCCGAGACCGGCCACCTGTGTCTGTGTACGCTGCACGCGAACAACGCCAACCAGGCGCTGGACCGGATCATTCACTTCTTCCCGAGCGATCGTCACGCCCAGGTCTGGATGGATCTGTCACTGAACCTCCGGGCCATGGTCGCCCAGCAGCTGGTGCAGACCGTGGACGGCCAGGGTCGACGTGCGGCCATCGAGGTGCTGATCAATACGCCGCTGGTCAGCGACCACATCCGTAAGGGCGAGGTGCACCTGCTGAAAGAGCTCATGGGCAAGTCCACGGAGCACGGCATGCAGACTTTCGACCAGGCGCTCTACAAACTCTACTCGGAGCAGGAAATCACCTACGAGACCGCGCTTGCACACGCCGATTCGCCAAACGACCTGCGCCTGATGATCAAGCTCGGATCCGACACCTCGTCGAGCCCGCTGGAAGCGACCGACAAGCTGTCCCTCGAAGAGGACGATACGAGCGCCTTTACCTATCGTCGTTGAGTCGGCTTTCGTCGTTGAGCCAGCTCTCGGCGATCAGCACCGCTGCCAGTCCGTGACTGTCCCTGCGGTCGACGGTCGACGCGGCCTCGAAGGTCGTCAGCCGCTCGTCCACCAGCGTCACCTCGATGCCTGAGCGCTCCGCGAGCCGGTTCGCGAACTGCCTCGCACGTGCCGACATCTCACTCTCCGTGTCGTCCATGTTGAGCGGCAGCCCGACCAGCAGTCGGCGTGGCCGCCACTCGCTGACAAGCTTATCAACGGATTTCCAGTCCGGTCTGCCGTTCGTTGCGGAGATCGTATCGAGTGGCGATGCTGTCCGGGTCACGGTCTGCCCCGCGGCGACGCCGATGTGCTTCAACCCGTAGTCGAATGCCAGCACGCAGCCGGCAGGGTCCGACATCAGGCGTGGCCGGCCTGTGAGGAGATGAGCGAGAAATCGATGCCGAGGCTCGCCGCGGCCCGCCGGATACGGTCTTCGAACGGTACGCGGAAGACGATTTCCCGGGTCAACTCGCCCGCGGCATCCGCCGGACACGTCAGCCAGGCGTTCTCTGCAACTTCTCCTTCGAGCTGTCCGGCGTCCCACCCCGCGTAGCCAAGGGCGACGAGATACTCTTCAGGTCCTTCGCTCCTGGCAATGGCCTCGAGGACTTCACGGGCGGAACTCAGCATGAGTCCGTTGCCGAGCGCGAGGGAACCGTCGAACCGTGCATCCTCGGTGTGCAGGATGAAACCACGGTCACCTCCGACGGGTCCGCCTTCCACCACTACGCGATCGGCCGGGGTGTCGCCCTTGTCGATACTCAGCTGCGCCATGAGCTCGATCAGTGTGACCGACGATGGACGGTTGACGATGAGACCCATCGCGCCTTCATCGTTGTGCTCGCAGATCAGGGTCAGCGTGTCGCCGAAGTAGCTGCCCGCAAGACCGGGCATGGCGAGGAGAAACTGGTTCTTCAGGTAGAACTCAGCTGTCAAGCGAAGCTCCGGAGCGGGAAAACTTCCAGGTACGGATGATCTCCAGCTGATCGTACTTCTTGCGCATTTCCACCGGAAAGTCCTGGAAAGGTGAGGCGATGCGGACGATGCGCAGGGCGGCCTCATCGAGCGCACGGTGACCCGAGGATTCGAGGATGCGGATGTCCTTGAGCTTGCCGTCCCAGTTGATGACGACCAGCATGCGGAGATTGCCGTGCAGGTCACCGGCCGGATAGTTCGCGTTACCGATGCGTTCCACCTTCTGGCGCCACATGTTGAGGTAGGCGGCCTCGTCGGCGGTCTTGGTGGAGACGCTCGTCAGACGTTTGACCCGGGGTGCCTTGGCCAGCGCCTGCCGTTCCCGTGCGATGCGTGCCTCGAGACTGGCGATCTCCTTGGCCAGCGCCTCGTAGTTCTGGGTCAGAGGCGCGTCCACCGGCTCGACCAGGGTTTCATCCCGCGTTGGTGCGGCATCCTCCGGGTTGACCAGGGTGGTCAGCATTTCGCGCTTCTCGAGCAGCTGAGCCTCCTGGGCGGTCAGTGATTCCGAGGCGACCTCCTGGAAGACGTTGTCCTGGAAGTCGGCCTCCTGATCGGTGGTCATCTCCATGAGCTCCGCCTCGGTGCCGCTGCCCTGCTGATTGGCCTGGGCGGCGAACTGCGCGTCCTCCTCGGGCTCCGGGTCGTTGTACTGGGCGAGGGTAATCTCGATGGTCGGACTGTCCTCGATGTTCACACCGGCCGTGAAACCCACTCCGAGGATGAGCGCCGCATGGAGCGACGCCGCCAGGAACAGGGTGAAACTGAGTCGGTCTCTCGGGGTGATGGCGGCCATCAGCGCTACTGTCCAGCGACGCCCAGTCGGGTCTCCACGGTGTCCATCAGCTTACCGGCGATGTCCAGAGAAAACTGTGCGTCCAGTTCGCGAATGCAGGTCGGGCAGGTGACGTTGACCTCGGTCAGGTAGTCGCCGATCACGTCGATACCCACGAACAGCAGGCCGCGCCGTTTCAGCTCGGGACCGACGGTTGCGGCGATGTGCCGATCCCGCTCCGTGAGCTCCCGGCCCTCGCCGGTACCACCGGCGGCCAGGTTGCCACGCGCCTCGCCCGCCATGGGCACCCGGGCCAGGGCATAGGGCACCGGTTCACCGTCGATCAGGAGAATACGCTTGTCGCCGTTGACGATTTCCGGCAGAAACAGCTGACCCATGATCTGGCGGCGTCCGAAGTCGGTGAGCGTTTCCAGAACCACCCCGAGATTCGCATCCCCATCCATGATGCGGAACACAGAGGCGCCGCCCATGCCGTCCAGGGGCTTGAACACCACGTTGTGGTGCTTGCGCTGGAAGGCCCGCAGCACATCCTGACGCCGGCTCACCACCAGCGGCGGGCAGATCTCGCCGAACTGCGTGGCGAACACCTTCTCGTTGCAGTCCCGGAGCGCGGCAGGTCGGTTGACCACCAGCACCCCCGCGGCCTCTGCTCTTTCGAGCAGGTAGGTTGCGTAAATGTACTCCAGGTTGAAGGGTGGATCTTTGCGCATCATGATGATGTCCAGATCCGCCAGCGAAGTGAGTACTTCCTCATCCTGTTCGTACCAGCCTCCCTTGCTGAATCCCGCCACGGAAGCGTGGGTTGCCAGGGCGTCCACGAAGGCATCCGCCAGGCGCAGGGGGCGCAGGAATCCTTTGACGGTCCCTTCATGCAGGATCAGGTCGCCGATACCCAGACAGCTCACCGACCAGCCACGCTGCTGAGCGGCCCGGATCATGGCGAGCGTCGAGTCCTTCTTCAGATTCAGCCCGTCGATCGGATCCATGACGAAGGCGATTCTTGGCGTGTGGGTCACTGTTTTCGGCCAGCTTTTCGGTTGAAATTCCGGGTGCGGACGGGCTTAAAGAAGTCGTCCGGGGGACGTGGCTCGGCACCCGGCGGTCCGGCCGCTAGTTTACGGTATGGCCACCGCGCAGCAACAAAAATGAGACGGAATTCCCTTTCCTATCCGGCGCTTATGGATCACATCTCGCCAATCGTGATACAACCCTTGCGCAGGACGAATGCCCTCGAAACGCCCGTGTGCCGGGATTTCTTGCAGACAGGCACCCGGGTTGTCGAGTCGAATGGCAGCAGGCCTCGCCCGAGCCCGCGAAAGCTTGTTCAGGGTGGCAGCAATGGACGGTAGGACCGGATAGAAGGACCAGGCAATGGAAGAAGAGGAACTGCAGGGCATCAAGGTCCTGGTGATCGACGACAGCAAGACCATCCGTCGCAGCGCGGAGAATCTCCTGAGTAAGGAGGGTTGCAACGTCATCACCGCCACCGACGGTTTCGACGCTCTGGCCAAGATCGCCGACACCCGGCCGGAAATCATCTTCGTGGACATCATGATGCCGCGTCTCGACGGCTATCAGACCTGCGCGCTCATCAAGCAGAATTCCGAGTTCAAGACGACCCCGGTGGTCATGCTTTCCAGCAAGGACGGTCTCTTCGACAAGGCCAAGGGGCGGATCGTCGGTTCGGATCAGTACATCACCAAGCCTTTCTCCAAGGAGGAGCTGCTTGGCACGATTCGGACGCTGGTGCATTAACGGTCGAGGACGCACGAGCGATGGCTAGAATTCTCGTTGTTGACGACTCCCCGACGGAAACTCACCAGTTCGTCAACGCACTGTCGAAGAACGGGCATCAGGTAATCACGGCTGCCAGCGGCAGCGACGGCATCAGCATAGCGGCCGAAGAGCTGCCGGATGTGATTCTCATGGACGTGGTGATGCCGGGAATCAACGGGTTTCAGGCAACACGCCAGCTCACGCGGAGCGAATCCACAGCGCACATTCCCGTCATCATCATCTCTAGCAAGAGTCAGGACGCCGATCGCGTCTGGGGTGAGCGACAGGGTGCCTGCGGCTACCTCACCAAACCGGTGGACGATCGGACACTGATCGAAACCGTCAACGACGTGTTGAGTGCCTGATCATGCCCAAGAGTGAAGCTCTCGCCATACTGAGCGAAATCCAGGCCGCGACATTCCAGAACGCGGCGCAGCTGCCACTGAAGGAGTCGGCGCAGCCGGAATGGCAGGGCATCGGCTACCAGATCGGCGGCACCAGGCTGGTATCCCCCATGGGGGAGGTCAGTGAGATTCTCAAAGTACCGAAGATCACGGCGCTGCCCGGCGTTAAGAGCTGGATCCTGGGAATCGCCAACGTTCGCGGCAGGCTGATGCCCATCATTGATCTGCATGAGTATCTCAGCATGACGCCGACTCTGCCCATGGTGCAGTGGCGCGTACTCATCGTCGAAGACGAGGACCTGGCTGCGGGACTGGTCGTCGAGCAGTCGCTCGGCATCCAGCACTTTCTCGAAGGCAGTTTCGAGGAATCCAGCGGTGAAGGCCTCGAATCGCTCCAACCCTACATCAGAGGCGCCTTCCGTCACGGCGGACGGGTGTTTTTCGAGATGGAGCTCAAATCCATCCTCCGCGATGACAGGTTCTTCGAAGTGGCGGAGAGGCGGAGCTGAAGGATTCTGTCGGCGGTAACAGGCCGGCGCACACGGACGGAATGCGCAACGCTTTAGGACGCAAGGAAAAGGACATGAAATCAGGAAAATTTTCGCCCATGATGGTGGCCCTGTTGCTTGGCCTGGCGGGATCTCTTTCGGGTCTCGCGTACGTCATCCTCACCGACGAAACGGCCGTAGTGAACAACACGGGCCTCCTGTTTGCCGTCGGCGGTATTGTCATCGTCGCGCTGATCGGGCTGGTCATGATCCGGGACACGCGCAAACAGCTCGACGAGCAGGCCAGTCAGAACGAGCGTAACCAGGCTGCCATCCTGCAGCTGCTGGACGAAATCGCAGATCTGGCGGAAGGCGACCTGTCCATTCATGCGTCGGTCACCGAGAATTTCACCGGCGCGATCGCCGACTCCATCAACTTCGCCATTGACCAGATGCGGGGCCTGGTGTCGAACATCAACAGCCTTTCGGTCCAGGTGGCCAGCGCCGCGAGCTCGACTGAAAGCACGGCCAACAATCTGTCGAAAGCAGCAGAGAATCAGGCGAAGGAAATCGGCGCTGCAACGCAGGCCATCAACGAAATGGCCGTATCCATCGATCATGTATCCTCGAACGCTGCGGAGTCCGCCGCGGTTGCGGAGCGAGCCGTCGAGATTGCAAACAACGGAGCCCACGTGGTCCAGGCGACGATTCAGGGCATGGACACCATCCGGGGTCAGATTCAGGAAACCTCCAAGCGGATCAAGCGGCTGGGCGAATCGAGCCAGGAGATCGGCGACATCGTCTCGCTCATCAACGACATCGCCGATCAGACGAACATCCTTTCACTGAACGCTGCCATCCAGGCCTCGATGGCCGGAGACGCGGGTCGTGGCTTCGCGGTGGTCGCCGACGAGGTGCAGCGGCTGGCGGAACGTTCGTCCGCGGCGACCAAGCAGATTGCCGCGCTGGTGAAGACCATTCAGACTGATACCAACGAGGCGGTCATATCCATGGAGCAGACCACCTCCGAGGTGGTCGGAGGCGCAAAGCGTGCGCAGGACGCCGGCGTTGCCCTGGAGGAGATCGAGAGCGTTTCCACGAGTCTCGCCGAGCTGATTCAGAACATTTCGAACGCAGCCCGCCAGCAGGCAGTCTCTGCGGGACACGTTTCCAATACCATGACGGTCATCCAGGAGATCACCGCCCAGACGGTGAACACCACCGAGAAGACGGCCAAGTCCATCGGTCAGCTCGCAACCATGGCCAACGAGATGAAATCATCCGTGGAGGGCTTCAAACTGCCGGATCACCATCACTGAGCGCGGCGCTCCGGCACCGGGCATGCAGCACGGAACTAAGGCGAGGTAATGGCGAAGAGCCGAGAACATTTTGCCCTCGACTGGATCAAGGGGGAGCTCCTCGAAACCCTGAACGACGCCCGCGAGGCGCTGGAAGCGTTCGTCGAGTCCGATCGGGATCAGACCCGTATGCGTGCCTGTCTGACCGGTCTGCACCAGGTACACGGTACCCTGGTCATGCTGGAGCTCGCAGGCGTCACGCTGCTCGCGGACCATCTCGAGCGCCTTGCTCAGCAGATGCTTTCCGGGCGAATCGACGACGAGCACGGTGCCGCTCAGATTCTGATGCAGGGCATCCTGGAGCTGCCCGGCCATCTTGACGAGATTCAGGCAGGCGGCACCGACAGCCCGCGAACGGTCGCCGGTCTGGTCAACGACATCCGCGCGCATCTCGGTGAGCCGCCGCTCGCACTGGCCAGTCCGGTAGCGTCCATCACCCGCAGTGCGTCTGCGGCATCCCTCTCGCGCTTTGAAGACATCGACGGTGCCGAAAAGACCCGGAAGATCCGGGCTGCTTACCAGCAGGTCCTGCTGTCCATTCTGAAAGGCGAGGCCGTCGCCGGCTCCGTCGACATGCTCACCAAGGTTGCCCGGAGCCTGCAGCGAGTCTGTCAGGGCACGCCCCACGAACAGCTGTGGGAAGCTTTTGGAGAGTTCGTCGCGAGTCTTGCTTCCCACGAAGGTCCACTCGATGCGGACAGCATCAAGCTGCTGCGCCGGGTCGACTCGGAAATCCGACTGCTCGGTCAGGACGGCGTGGACTCCCTGCGGGAGCCCGTCTCCGTCGAGCTCATGCGGCAGCTGATCGATGCCGCTGCTGAGCGTGGACACGACGATGCGTCGCTTTCCCGGCTACGCGAATCGCTGGAAGACGCCGGTGAATCAGAAGAAGCGATCAGCCCGACCGGTCGACAGGCACTCTCCAGTGCGGCTGCTGCGCTCCGGGAAGAGCTACTGCTGGTCAAGGACAAGCTCGACCTGATCGTCCGCGCTGGCGGTGATGCGGGAGGTCAGCTTCAGGATCTGATCGCGCCGCTCAAGCAGATCGGCAGCACACTGTCACTGCTCGGCTTCGAGAGCTCGAGAGCCATCGTCGCGGATCAGATCGAGGTGCTCACCCAGGCCGACGAAGGCGGCGGCCTGGACTCGGCGGGTCTCATGAACGTTGCCAGTGCCCTGGTCCAGGTGGACGAGAATCTGGCCAGCTTCGGCCTGGGCGGCAAGAACGAAGTCGAGAAGATCGTCGACGAAGCCCAGCGGGCCGTCACCGTGGAGGCACGGCAGGGCCTCGACCAGGTCAAGCAGGATGTTGTGGATTTCATCTCCTCGGAGTGGGATCCCCGGCATCTCAGGGAGACGCCCCAGCGCATCTCGGCCATCTGCGGCGCACTCGAGATCATTCCGCTGTCCCGGGCGGCAAAACTGCTCGCCCGGTGCGGCGGTTACGTCGCCACCAGCCTGGCCGGAGGGCATACGCCCAGCTGGCAGGAGATGGATCGTTTCGCGGATGCGATCAGCGGCCTGGACTACTATCTGGAGCGGATCGGCGAGGCCACGAGCTATGGTGTCGAGGACGTACTCGATCTGGTGGAGCGGTCTCTAGAGGCACTGGATGCAGCAACTCCGGTCGAAGCGCGGCCGGCTGTTGATGCGCGTCCCGCCGCTGATGCGGGTTCGACCGCCGGTCGCGAGGATACGCGCCCACCGGCCGTCGCGGCCTTCGCCGGAGAGGTCGAAGCGGAGACCGTCCTGCCCGGTGACATCGAGGACGAGGCGGAAGAGCCTTCGCTCGAGATGGACGAAGATCCGGGCTTCGACCTGAGCAGCACGGATTTCGACCGTCTGGACGGGCGGGCAGCGGCCGCTGGCTCGTCGTCACGGGTGGTGGCAGAGCAACCTCGCGAAGAGGAGGTGCCGGAAGCCGACGTTGACGAGACCGAACACGCGGATGTCGTTGACCGGCGACCACCGCTCGCTGCTGAGTCGGAGACGGTGCTGACGCTGCCGGCGGGCCATTCACCCCGGGTCGACCCCTCTCTCAAGGACAGCTTCGAGTCCGACGAGGAGATCGTCGAGATATTCGTCGAAGAAGTGGATGAGGTGCTCCAAACCATCGACGAGTGGCTGCCGGTCTGGTCAGCCGAACTCCAGCACGAGGAGGCGCTCACCGAGGTCCGGCGCGCCTTCCATACGCTCAAGGGAAGCGGGCGCATCGTCGGGGCCAATGTCATCGGCGAGCTGGCCTGGTCCGTAGAGAACATGCTCAACCGGTTGATCGACGGCACGGTGGAGCCGACGCCGCAGTTCGGCGCCGTCGTGGCGCAGGCTCGTGCCCTGGTACCGACGCTCAAGGATGCCTTCGAAACCCAGCAGGCACCGGATATGAGCCCGGTAGGTCTGATCATGGAGCTGGCGGACATACTGGCTTCCGGCGGTACCCTGGAAGAGGCGGAGGCCGCGCCTGCGGAGACGGCCGCGGAACCGGCAGCCCCAGTTGCGCCACCTTCGGAAGAACGTGCGCCGGAAACCGTCACGGAAGAAGACGAATCGCTGACGATCTTTCTCGGCGAAGCCGACACGCATCTTGAGGTCCTCACTGGTGGGCTTTCCGATGGCGGCGTGCTGGTGGACGAATCCTTCGTCAGGGCGCTGCATACGCTGTCGGGCAGTGCGGGCATGGCCGACTTCTCGACCATCGAGGATCTGGCTCGACCGACCTACGAGCTTGCGTCCGCCCTGCGCGGCGCCAGCGACACGGAGGTGACCGGTGCGGCAGCAGACTACCTGCAGCGTGCAATCGGGGCGCTCCATGATGCGCTGATCGCGCTGCGCGATGGCGAAGAGCCGGCGGATCAGCTGCAGCTCATTGCCGAAGCGGACCATCTGATCGTTGCCGCCAACGAGGCCGCTGAGGCGGGCGACACCTCCAACCGAATGGCGCTCATGTCGCTGGACGGGCTGGCCGAGGTGATGGGTGCAGACGAGTTTCTGCGCAGCTGGAAGGACGGCACCATGGATCTGGCCTACGGCGACCGGCTGATCCAGGCGCTCACCGAGATTCAGGAGACGGCAGCGGAAAACGGGGCCGAGCCCATCGCGGGTCTCGCGCAGGCGCTCGCCGGCGCGCTCGGCCGGCTGGCGGATGACACGCTAGGTGAGTCCGTCTTCCGGGCCCTGCGTCGGGGCCACGAACGCCTCATGGATCTGTTTGATGCGCTGGCCGCGGAGCAGAGCCTTCCGGGCGTCGACGATACCATCGCCATGCTCGACGCGCTCGGTTACGGCGGTGCCTATGCAGACGAGGCTCTCGAAGAGCCCGGCACACGTGGGGGTGCTCCCAATGTGGTCGCCTTCCCCAAGGACAGCCGCGGCGAAGACGAGGAAATCGATCTCGACGCGCTCGATGATGCGGATGCGGATGCCGAGGTCGAAGACACCGGTGTACGCGATGCCGAAGCGCACGACGTGGAGGTTGCACGGTCCCGGGTTCGTGTGGAACAGGATCGCGTCGCGGAGATGGAGATTCCGGCCGCCGCGATTCCTGTGGCGGCGTCAGCCGATGCGGTGGCGGAGCTGCTGCCTGAAGAGGTGGATGACGAGATCATCGAGGTGTTCTTCGAGGAGGCCGACGAGATTCTCGAAGGCCTCGAGGAAAACATTCATCGGTGGTCTTCGGAACCGGACAACCGCCTCTACCTGGAACACCTCCTGCGCGGGCTGCACACGCTGAAAGGCGGTGCGCGGTTGTCGGGTCTGACCAAGCTCGGTGATGCCACGCACCAGTTCGAGTCGTTCCTTATCGACGTTCAGAACGCCGCCGGAGCTCAGGACGACCGGTTCTTCGAGGACCTGCACGCCCGCTACGACGGCATCACCAACCTGCTCTCGGTCATCCGTCGGGCGCTGGCAGGTGAGCCGGTCAGCCTGCCGGATGCCGAGGTGCCGGTTGCGGCGCCGACCGCAACCCCAGGCAGGACACCGGCGCCACCCGCCGAGCGGGCCGCACCACCTGCCGGAGCGGGCAGACCCGCCGGTGCAGGCACGACCGCCAGAGCACCATCGAAGCCGGAACCCGAAGCCGGGGCGACCAGGGAGGAACCGCTCGACACCCGGTCCGGTCAGGAAATGGTGCGTGTCGGTGCCGGGTTGCTGGAAGAACTGGTCAACCTGGCAGGCGAGAGCTCCATCGTCCGCGCCCGCGTCGAGCAGGGCATGAGTGACTTCACGGGCGCGCTGGAGGAGATGGAGACCACCATCGAACGTCTCCGCGAGCAGCTCCGCCGGCTCGAGATCGAAACCGAAGCGCAGATCCTGTTCCGTCAGGACCGCCCCGACGGTCCTGCCTACACCAATTTCGACCCGCTGGAAATGGATCGCTACTCCCAGCTCCAGCAGCTGTCCCGCGGCCTCTCTGAGAGCGCCTCGGACATGCTCGACCTGAAGGAAACGCTGCTGTTCAAGGCACGGGAATCCGAAACCCTGCTGCTTCAGCAGGCGCGGATCAACACCGAGCTGCAGGAAGGCCTCATGCGCACGCGCATGGTGCCGTTCAGCCGTCTGTTACCGAGGTTGCGGCGAATCGTCCGCCAGGTATCCGCCGAGCTCGGAAAGGAAGTGGAATTCCACGCCTACAATGCGGAAGGTGAGCTCGACCGCAGCCTGCTAGAACGCATGGTGCCACCGCTCGAACACATGCTGCGCAATGCCGTGGACCACGGCATCGAGCCGCAGGAGCTTCGGTCCAACTTCGGCAAGCCCACCGCAGGTCGCATCGACCTGCGTCTGTCCCGGGAAGGTGGCGACGTGGTCATCGAGATCAGCGATGACGGTGCCGGTATCGACGTGGAGACCGTGCGCGCCAAAGCGGTGGAACGCGGCCTGATGGCGAAAGGTGCCACGCTCACCGACGAGGAAATCACGCAGTTCGTTCTCGCCCCTGGTTTTTCGACGGCCAAGTCCGTCACCCAGATCTCCGGGCGCGGTGTGGGCATGGACGTTGTGCACAGCGAGGTGAAACAGCTCGGCGGCAGCATTCAGATCGCTTCCCGCCCGGGCAAGGGCACCCGCTTCATCGTTCGGGTACCGTTCACCGTGTCGGTCAACCGGGCGCTCATGGTGTCGGTCGGTGATGACTTCTACGCCGTGCCGCTCAACAACATCGAGGGGATCGTGCTGCTCTCGCCCGAGGAGCTCGAGCGACTCTACGCGCCGGACGGCAACACGTTCGAGTACGCCGGTATTCCGTATCGGGTGCGTTACCTCGGGCACTATCTGGGTCGTGAGTTCCGTGCGTCCAACCAGCAGAGCTCCGTCCCGGTGGTGCTGGTGCGCTCCGGTGACCATGCGGTCGCCGTGCACGTGGATGGTGTCCAGGGCAGCCGCGAGATCGTCGTGAAAAGCCTGGGTCCGCAGTTCGCGGGTGTGGGCGGTATCTCAGGGGCGACCATTCTCGGTGACGGCAGCGTGGTCGTCATTCTCGACCTGCTGGCCCTGATCCGGTCCCAGGGCGGCGAAGGGCTGGTCGCTACCAGGCGGCAGCTGTCCGGTGCGGCCCGTACCCGCTGCGTGATGGTGGTCGACGACTCGGTGACCGTGCGCAAGGTGACCTCGCGCCTGCTGGAGCGGCAGGGCATGGACGTGATCGTCGCCAAGGACGGGGTCGAGGCGGTGGCGCTGTTGCAGGAACGGCGGCCGGACGTGATGCTGCTCGACATCGAGATGCCGCGCATGGACGGCTTCGAGGTCGCGCGCCAGGTCCGGCACGACGAGCGCCTGTCCGATCTGCCCATCGTCATGATCTCCTCCCGGACCGGAGAGAAGCATCAGGAGCACGCAGCGGCACTGGGCGTGAACAGCTTCCTCGGCAAGCCGTTCCAGGAGAACGAGCTCCTGGAGACCATCGATCGGCTGGTGGACTGAATTGAACAAGATGGCAGCCCGCGTGGCCAACGAAGCGAACGAACTGTCGTGTGTCGTGATCCCGCTGGAGAGCACGCAGCTGCTGCTGCCCAATGTCTGCGTGGCCGAGATCCTGCCGTGGCGCCGTGTGAAAGCCCTTTCGGAGACGCCAGCCTGGTGTCTGGGTCTGCTTGGCTGGCGGGGTGAGATGGTGCCCGTGGTCCGCTTCGAAACCCTGAATGGCAAACCGGGTCCGGCCCGCAAATCGGGACGCTGCATGGTGGTCATGAACCGGGCCCGAAACGCCAAGGGCCTGCCCTTCTACGCCCTCGCAGCGGAGGGCCTGCCCCGCCTCGTTCAGCTCACGGCTGAGGATCTGGCCAACGAACCGGGCAAGCTCGGCCCCGCCGAATCGGTGGTGGTGAAGCTCGGCACGGAGACGGCCGTGATCCCCAATCTCAATGTGCTCGAGACCGCCGTCGCAAGGCTCGTCCGCTGATATCCGTGGCACCTCTTGAGGTGCCGCGCCTGCGCCTTCAGCGTTTCCAACCCCAGTCCTGCCGGATCGCGGCGAGTGCCGCCAGCGGTACCGTTTCGGCGCGCAGGATCAGTGCACCCAGACCCGTGGCGATGACCGTTGGATCGGCCATGGCGATGATCCGTTCCCGTTCCGACCAGCCCCCTTCGGGTCCGACGACCACGGTGATCGGTGCCGGTGTGCTGCCGGCCTCGAGCGGCGGCTGACCCGGATCGAGAAACAGCGTACGGCCCGGTCGCGTCTGATCGAGCAGCGCGTTGAAGCCGTCGAGGCAGACGAGCTCCGGCAGCCACAGCGACTCGCACTGCTCGGCCGCGCTGGCAATGACGCGGCTGAGGTGAGTCAGCTTGTTGTCGAGGCGACGGTCGTCGACCTTGACGTTGCACCGGTCCGTCTGCAGCAGCCAGATGGCCGTGACACCGAGCTCCACCGCCTTCTGCACCACCATGTCCATGGCACTGCCCTTCAGCCAGGCCTGAGCGAGGATGAGCGGTGAGGGCTGCGTCTCCGTGCGGACCAGCTCCGTTATCTTCACGGTCGCTTCGCGGGCCGACAGTCGTACCAGCATTGCCCGCCACTCGCGACCGCACCCGTCGAAGACACCGACCTCTGCGCCCGGCTTCAGGCGCAGCACCCTGGCCAGGTAGTGGGTCTGGTCGGGAGAGAGCTCGATGATCGTCCCGGCGGGAATGTCCGCCGACCCGCCCGGATCGGGCAGGTAGAGGCGATGCTTCACGTATCGGAAACGCCGAATCCCAGGTTTTTACAGACAGCCCGGGAGACGCCCCAGCGGTTGAGCGTGTAGAAATGCAGGCCAGGTGCTCCGGCCGCGATCAGCTCTTCGCAGAGGCGGGTGAGGTACTCCGTGGTGAACGCCCGGATCGCCGTTTCGTCGCCGCCGAAACCCTCCAGGCGCTTCACCAGCCAGCGCGGCACGTCGGCGCCGCACTTCGCGGAGAAGCGGAGTATTCCTTCCAGGTTGGTGATCGGCATGATACCCGGGTAGATGGGCACGTCGATCCCCGCCGCCCCGCAGCGATCCATGAAATCGTAGTAGGCGTGCGGGTTGTAGAAGTACTGGGTGATCGCCGAGTTCGCACCGGCGCCGACCTTGGCGGCGAAGAACTCGAGATCGGCCGCCGCCGATGCGGCGTCCGGATGCACCTCGGGATAGGCGGCCACCTCGATGTGGAAATAATCGCCCGAGTGCTCACGGATCCAGCGGACGAGAGACTCGGCGTTGTGCACGATGCGTCCCGCACCCATGCCGGATGGCAGATCGCCGCGAAGCGCCACGATCCGTTTGACACCCATTTCCCGATAGCGGTCGAGCAGGTCGAAGATGGCGCCCTGACTGTCCGCGCCGATGGACAGGTGCGGTGCGGCGTTGACCCCGAGCGAGAGCAGCCGCGCCACGGTCTCCCGCGTGCCGTCCCGGGTCGAGCCGCCCGCCCCATAGGTGCAGGAAAAGAAGGCCGGGCCGGTTTCGTTGAGTCGGGCTACCACCCTGGTGAGGCTGTTCATCGCCGGTTCGGAGCGGGGTGGGAAGAACTCGAAAGACAGGCGCAGGTCGCCGCCGCCCTGACGGGTCGGTCTGGCGGGAGCAGTGGTGGTCTCGTTCATTTCCCGTTCCGTTGCTGGATCCCGCCACGCGTTCGACGGTGTGGGATGGTGTCAGGCGGCTGCGAGCATCTCTGCCTTGTCCGTGCGCTCCCAGGTGAACGCGTCTTCCGTGCGGCCGAAGTGGCCGTAGGCAGCAGTGGCCTCGTAGATGGGCCGTTTCAGGTCCAGCATCGCGATCAGGCCGCGTGGCCGCAAATCAAAATGTTCACGAACCAGTTGAACGAGCCTCTCCTCCGGTAGCCGTCCGGTCCCGAAGGTATTGATGCTGATGGACGTAGGCTCCGCCACGCCGATTGCATAGCTCACCTGAAGCTCCACCCGGTCGGCGAGACCGGCCGCGACCAGGTTCTTGGCGACGTAGCGGCCGGCATAGGCGGCGCTGCGATCCACCTTGGAAGGATCCTTGCCGCTGAACGCGCCACCGCCGTGACGGGCCATGCCGCCGTAGGTATCGACGATGATCTTGCGGCCGGTCAGCCCGCAGTCGCCGACTGGTCCGCCGATGACGAACTTACCCGTGGGGTTGATGAAGACCTTGGTGTCGGCGGAGAGCCAGTTGCCGGGCAGCACGGGTTTGATGATCTCCTCCATCACCGCCTCGTGGAGATCCTTCTGGGTGATGTCCGGGTCGTGCTGGGTGGAGAGCACCACCGCATCCACGGCGACGGGCTTGCCGTTCTCATCGTAGTGGAAGGAGAGCTGGCTCTTGGCGTCGGGCCGGAGGAAGCCCAGGGTGGAACGCCGGACCTCCGCCTGACGCTGCACGAGCCGGTGCGCATAGGTGATGGGCGCCGGCATGAGCACGTCCGTTTCGTTGGTGGCGTAACCGAACATGAGGCCCTGGTCTCCGGCGCCCTGTTCATGCTCCGCACTCTCGTCGACACCCATGGCGATGTCCGCCGACTGCAGGCCCAGGGCGTTGACTACCGTGCATTCCCGGGCATCGAAGCCCACCGCCATGGAGTTGTAACCTATCCGCTCGATGGTGGCCCGGATCACCCGATCCACGTCCACCACCGCCTGGGTCCGGATCTCACCGGCGACGACGACGATACCTGTCTTGATCAGGGTCTCGCAGGCGACCCGGGACTCCTTATCCTGCGCCAGCATGGCGTCGAGAATGGCGTCCGATATCTGATCGGCCACCTTGTCCGGATGGCCCTCGGAGACGGACTCGGAAGTGAATACCTGATAATCGCTCATGCTGTTTCCCTGCTCTTTTAGTAAGGAGATTCGACGGGTTTTGCTGCCCATCCCGGGCCAGGCGAGGGATTCTAACCGATTGATTCTCAGCGGACGTGGCAAATCTCGCCGCGAATGTGAGTTCATTAACGGCGTGCATCCCGGCTTGAATTGCGCTCATCAGCCCCATTAACGACAATAGCGCCCGCCACCTCAGGTGGCGCCTACACCTTGGGGGTGACATGTCTTCGAGAACCGAGCGGGCAAACGCCATACGCGCGCTTGCCATGGATGCCGTTCAGGCGGCCAATTCCGGTCACCCCGGCGCACCCATGGGTCTGGCGGACATGGCAGAGGTGCTGTGGCGGGATATCCTCTCGCACAACCCGTCGGATCCCGAGTGGTGCAACCGCGACCGGGTGGTGCTCTCCAACGGTCACAGCTCCATGCTGCTGTACGCGGCCCTGCACCTGTCCGGCTATCCCGTCACCATGCACGACATCAGGAATTTCCGGCAACTCCACGCCAGAACGGCGGGCCACCCGGAGTACGGTGAGTGCCCGGGGGTCGAGACCACCACCGGCCCGCTCGGCCAGGGCGTGGCCAACGGCGTCGGGATGGCGCTCGCCGAAGAGCACCTGGCCCGGACGTTCAACCGGCCGGGCTTTCCGGTTGTCGACCACCACACCTGGGTCATTGCCGGTGATGGTTGCCTGATGGAGGGGATTTCCCACGAGGCAGCTTCGCTCGCCGGCACGCTGAAACTTGCCAAGCTGGTGCTCATCTACGACGACAACGGCATTTCCATCGACGGCAAGGTCGATGCCTGGTTCTCGGAGGACGTGCCCGGACGCTTTGAAGCTTACGGCTGGCGGGTGATCCGTGACGTGGACGGTCAGGACGGGGAGGAGGTGCTTCGTGCGCTGGAGGCGGCGAAGGCCTCCGACGGTCGGCCGACGCTGGTCTGCGTGCGGACCATCATCGGCTATGGCGCGCCGCACAAGGCAGGTACCGCCGATGTGCACGGGTCTGCCCTCGGTGCCGAGGAAGTCGCGCTGGCGCGCAGGCAGCTCAACTGGGGTTACGAGCCGTTCGTCATTCCCGAGCAGATCTACCGCGACTGGGACTGCAGGAGCAAGGGCGAGACGGCCCAGGCGGCGTGGTCGGAGCTGTTCGAAAACTACCGGTCCGCGCATCCTGCCCTGGCGGCGGAATTCGCGCGGCGTATAAGCGGCGAGCTGCCCGCGGGCTGGAGCGAGGACCTGGAGGCGCTGGCAGTGACCGCGCAACAGGAAGCCGGCTCGCTGGAAACCCGCAAGTCGTCCCAGGCCTGCATCGGCGCCCTGGCAACGCGCGTCCCGGAGTTGTTTGGAGGCTCCGCCGATCTGACCGGCTCCAACGGCACGAAGTGGTCGGGCGCCGAAGCGGACCGCTACCTGAGCTACGGGGTGCGGGAGTTCGCCATGACCGCCATCACCAACGGCATGACGCTGCACGGTGGCTTCCGGCCGTTCTCGGGGACGTTTCTGGTATTCATGGAGTACGCCCGCAATGCGGTGCGCCTCGCGGCCCTCATGGGCGTACCCAACATCCTGGTCTACACCCACGACTCGGTGGCCGTGGGGGAAGACGGTCCCACGCATCAGCCCGTTGAGCAGCTCACCAATCTGCGCACCACGCCGGGCCTTTCGACCTGGCGGCCCTGCGATACGGTGGAGAGCGCCTTCGCCTGGAAGGCTGCACTGGCGGCGAACGACCGGCCCACGGCGCTCATCTTCACCCGGCAGAAGACCCCCGTTCAGCACCGGGACCCTGCTGCTTTTTCGGACATCGCCCGGGGTGGCTACGTGCTGGTGCGGGAGTCGGGAGACCTGGACGTGATCCTCATCGCCACGGGATCGGAGGTCTCGCTCGCGGTGGCCGCCGCGGAACGTCTCACCGCCGACGGTGTGGGTGTGCGCGTGGTGTCCATGCCGAGCACGGACGTCTTTCTGGCTCAGGATGATGGCTATCGGGCATCCGTGCTGCCGGACGGCTGCCGTGCCCGTGTCGCAGTGGAGGCGGCACACCCGGACTACTGGTACCGCTTCGTCGGGCTCGACGGTGCGGTGGTCGGCATCGACCGGTTCGGCCTGTCTGCGCCCGGCGAGCAGGTGATGGCCGAGCTCGGGGTGACCGTGGACAACGTGGTGGCCGCAGCCCGGACGGTGGCCGCGGTGCCGCAACGCATCCGCCGGGGGGCCGTGGATCATGGCTGAACCTGGAACCACGCGGGCGCTGCCGCGCGTGGAGATGAATGACCTGGATCTGGCGGGCAAGCGGGTGCTGATCCGGGAGGATCTGAACGTTCCGATCAAGAACGGTGTGATCACCAACGACGCTCGTATCCAGGCGGCACTGCCGACGCTGGAAATGGCGCTCGCGAAGGAGGCCGCCGTCATCGTCATGTCCCACCTGGGACGGCCCGAAGAAGGACAGTTCGATCCGTCCGCCTCCCTGGCGCCGGTGGCGGCCCGACTCGCCGAGCTGCTCGGCAGGCCCGTGCCGCTGGTCGCCGCCCTGGACGATGTCGACGTCAGACCCGGTCACATCGTGCTGCTGGAGAACGTCCGCTTCCTCGTTGGAGAAGGCGCGGACGATGAGGGCCTGTCGAGACGGCTGGCGGCCCTGGCCGATATTTTCGTCATGGATGCCTTCGCCACCGCCCACCGGGCACAGGCCTCTACCCACGGTGTCGCCCGATTTGCGCCCGTTGCCTGCGCCGGACCGCTGCTGGTCAGCGAGCTCGAAGCGCTCGAGAAGGCGCTGGCCAATCCCGAACGTCCGCTGGTCGCCATCGTCGGCGGTGCCAAGGTATCCACCAAGCTCGAGGTGCTGGGCGCGCTGGCGGATCTCGCCGACCGGGTCATTGTCGGCGGAGGCATTGCCAACACGTTCATCGCCGCGGCCGGTTACAACGTCGGTCGGTCGCTCTACGAGCCGGATCTGGTTGCGGCGGCGTCCGCCATCGCGGACCGGGTGCACGTGCCGCTGCCCGTGGACGTGATGGTGGGCAAGGCGCTCGATGAGCAGGAGGTCGCCGTCCTGCGGCCGGTAAACAGCGTGGCCGATGACGAGATGATTCTGGACATCGGCCCGGAGACTGCGCGGCAGCTGGCGGCACTGCTCAGCGACGCCGGGACCATTCTCTGGAACGGTCCGGTGGGTGTTTTCGAGCTCGACCAGTTCGGCGAGGGCACCCGGGTGGTCGGTGAGGCCATCGCGGGTAGCCGTGCCTTTTCAATCGCCGGGGGCGGGGATACGCTTGCCGCCATCGACAAATACGGCCTGCGAGACGGTATCGGCTACATCTCAACCGCTGGTGGTGCGTTCCTCGAGTTCGTCGAGGGCAAGACGCTGCCGGCCGTCGCGGTACTCGCCGAGCGGGCCCGGCAGGGCAAGCCCGGGAAACAGGCCCGTTAAGGAAGCAAGGCAGGAAGGGAAAGTCATGGCACTCATCAGCATGCGGCAGCTGCTCGATCACGCGGCGGAGAACGACTACGGGGTCCCGGCGTTCAACGTCAACAATCTGGAGCAGATGCGCGCCATCATGGAAGGGGCGGACGAGATGGATTCTCCCGTCATCGTTCAGGCATCCGCCGGAGCGCGCAAGTACGCGGGTCCCAACTTCCTGCGCCACCTGATCCTGGCCGCCGTCGAGGAGTTCCCGCACATACCGGTGGTGATGCATCAGGACCACGGCGCATCTCCCGCTGTCTGTCAGCGCTCCATTCAGCTCGGCTTTTCCTCGGTGATGATGGACGGCTCGCTCATGGAGGATCAGAAAACACCGGCGAGCTACGACTACAACGTGGAGGTGACCCGACTCACCGTGGAACTGGCGCACGCCTGTGGGGTCTCCGTGGAGGGTGAGCTCGGTTGTCTCGGATCGCTGGAGACAGGAGAGGCCGGCGAGGAAGACGGCGTCGGTGCAGAGGGTACGCTGTCCAAGGACATGCTGCTCACCGACCCGGAGCAGGCCGCGGACTTCGTCAAGCAGACCGGTGTGGATGCGCTCGCCATCGCCATCGGCACCTCCCACGGCGCTTACAAGTTCACCCGGCCACCCACCGGCGACATTCTGGCCATCGACCGGGTGAAGGCCATCAATGCGCGGATCCCCAACACCCATCTGGTGATGCACGGCTCCTCGTCCGTGCCCCAGGATCTGCTCGCCATCATCAACGAGTACGGCGGTGAGATCCCGGAGACTTATGGTGTTCCCCTGGAAGAGATTCAGGAGGGTATCCGCCACGGCGTGCGCAAGGTCAACATCGATACGGACCTGCGCCTCGCGTCCACCGCTGCCATCCGCAGATACCTTGCCACCCACAAGTCGGAGTTCGATCCAAGGAAATATCTGGGCGAGTCCCAGAAAGCCATGCGGCAGGTGGTCGTGGATCGTTACAGAGCTTTCGGTACTGCGGGTAACGCGAGCCGCATCCGCCCCCTGTCTCTCGAGACCATGTTCCAGAAGTACTCGGAAGGGGCGCTGGCCCAGGTGGTGCACTGACAGATCGCGGCGCGCCGTGCGCGGTCAGGGTACCTTCGATCCGGAATCGCTGACCCGGGTGCTGACGCCGCTGCCGACGGCAGCGGCCGTGGACCGGAGCGTCCTGACGGACTACTACGGGTTCTACCATCTGGACTTCTCCGAGTTCGTCCCCGGGGTGAGTCACACCATCGGCTGGCTGGAAAGTGGTGCGCACCAGATCGTGGTGCAGCGCTTCGATCATCCCGACGCCGCCGGAACGGCCGTAGTCTGCCACGGCTACTACGACCATGTGGGGCTGTACGGCTACCTGATCCGGTTCCTCCTCGAGCAGCGGCTCACGGTGGTCACCTTTGACCAGCCGGGGCACGGCCTGTCCAGCGGGCCGCGCGCCACCATCGGCAGCTTCGACGAGTACGTGCAGGTGCTGGCAGATGTGATCGTGCATCATCAGGCGACACTGCCAGGACCCTGGTACATCATCGGCCAGTCCATGGGCGGCGCCATAGCCATGGAGTATCTGGCGCGGCGGCCGGATCACGGTTTCAGGGAGGTGGTGCTGCTCGCGCCGCTGATCCGTCCGGCCAACTGGCGCCTGGCCCGCTGGGCATACGTGCTGGCGCGGTACACCATCAGCGAACGACCTCGGACCATTACCGAGAATGCGGAAAATCCGGAGTTTCTCGATCTCATGCGACGGGATCCGCTGGCACCCATGGTGCTGCCGGTGCAGTGGGTGACCGCCATGGTGACGTGGATGAAGGCATTCGAGGCCAGAGGCGAGCTGCCGTTCGAGCCGCTGGTGGTGCAGGGTCACGCGGATCGCACCGTGGACTGGCAGCACAACCTGGCCGTGCTCCGAAAGATGACCCGACCCGCCGTGCTGGAGATACCCGCCGCCCGCCATCACCTGGTGAACGAGTCCGAGCCGATCCGTGAGCAGATCTTCGCCTGGCTGAAGCCCCGGCTCGCTCAGTAGAGCACGCGGGTACGGATGGTGCCGTCCACTGCGTCGAGCGCCGCGCGTACGTCGCGCGAGTAGTCGGCCTCGATGTCGATGACCACGTAACCGACCTCGCCCCTGGTCTGCAGGTACTGACCGGACACGTTGACGTTGGCGGCGGACAGGGCCTGGTTGATTGCCGACAGAATCCCCGGCGTGTTGCGGTGGATGTGCAGCAGCCGGTGCTGACCCGGATGCTCGGGGAGCGCCACCTCGGGAAAATTCACGGCAGAGAGCGTCGAGCCGTTGTCCGAGTAGCGGATCAGCTTCTCCGCCACCTCGCGGCCGATGTTCTCCTGGGCTTCCTGGGTGCTGCCGCCGATGTGCGGGGTCAGGATCACATTCGGCAGTCCCTTCAGCTCGGAGACGAAGGGCTCGTTGTTGGACTTCGGCTCCTCCGGAAAGACATCGATGGCGGCACCCAGCAGGTGACCACCCCGGATGCGCTCCGCCAGGGCGGGTATGTCCACCACGTTACCGCGGGAAGCGTTGATCAGCACGGCGTGATGCTTCATGCGCGTCAGACGCTCGGCGCTCATCAGGTTCGCCGTGGACCGGTTGGCAGGCACGTGCAGGGTGACCACGTCGGCAGTCGCGAGCAGGTCGTCGAGATCGTCGATCTGGCGCGCGTTGCCCAGGTTGAGCTTTCTGACCACGTCGTAGAACACCACGTTCATGCCGAGCCCTTCGGCCAGCACCCCGAGTTGAGAGCCGATGTTGCCGTAACCGACCACCCCGAGTGTCTTGCCCCGCACCTCATAGGAAGCGGCCGCGGTTTTCTGCCAGACACCCTGGTGCATGAGCTGGGTCTTTTCCGGTACGCCGCGCAGCAGCAGGATGGCTTCGGCCAGCACCAGCTCGGCAACGCTGCGGGTGTTGGAATAGGGCGCGTTGAATACGGGTATACCGCGGACCATGGCTGCACCCAGATCGACCTGGTTGGTACCGATGCAGAAGCAGCCCACCGCCATCAGGCGGTTCGTCCGGGCGAGCACCTCGCCGGTGAGCTGGGTGCGGGACCGGATGCCGAGCATGTGGACATCGGCAAGTGCCCCGACCAGCTCGTCGCCCTGGAGCGCGTGATCCATGCGTGTCAGGTTCGTGTAGCCGTCGGCGGTCAGCGCCTCGACGGCGCAGGGATGCACCCCTTCCAGCAGCAGTATCTTGATGCGGTTCTTGTCGAAAGAGGTATCGGTCACGTCTCCGGCACCCTGTAAAAGGCCGGATATACTAGCGACTCACCGGAAGGATCAAAACGAAATGCCCCAAGCGCTCGATGAATTGTTTTCAGACAGGCAGCTCAAGCGCGACCCGGATACGCTGAGTACGTGGGGGTGTGACTGGACCCGCAGCTTCACCGTGGCACCCAGCGCCGTCGTTTTCGTCGAGTCCATCGAGGAGGTGGTGGCGCTGGTCCGGCTGGCAAACGAGGAGTCCTTCGCCCTGGTGCCCTCCGGCGGCAGGACGGGTCTGTCCGGTGGCGCGGTGGCCGGCCACGGCGAGGTGGTGGTTTCCTTCGACCGCATGAACCGCATTCTGTCGTTCGATCCGGCGGACCGTCTGGTTCGCTGTCAGGCCGGTGTGGTCACCCAGACCCTGCAGGCCTTCGCCGAAGACCAGGGGCTCTACTACCCGGTGGACTTCGCTTCCTCCGGCTCCTCCCAGATCGGCGGTAACATCGCCACCAACGCGGGCGGGATCAAGGTCATCCGCTACGGACTCACCCGGGACTGGGTAGCGGGGCTCACCGTGGTCACGGGCGCGGGAGACGTCCTCCACTGCAACCACGGCCTCGTGAAGAACGCGACCGGCTACGACCTGAGGCATCTGTTCATCGGCTCCGAGGGTACCCTCGGTTTCGTCGT
>QJYB01000125.1 GCA_003247835.1 Gammaproteobacteria bacterium
CTTCGGCGTTGTCCTCGTCGAACTCCTGCTGGTAGCGGTCGCCGGAGGCGGGCTCCGACAGCATGATCAGGCCCGGTTCCGCCTCTTCGACGCCGGCAACCCAGCCGCCTTCCGTGCTGCACGCCGGGCCCTCGCCCTCGTCGGGCAGCGAAAGGGTCACCTCACCCAGGTACCAGACGGCTCCAGTGCTGCCGTCTCCGGGCTCGCTGTCCGTGTCCTGCTGGGCGTAGAAATCGAAGGTGTCTTCCTGCAGTTCGGCGGTGGCGTAGTCGCACTCGCCGTCCTCCGCGTCGGTCGCCCACTCCTGATCCCGGACCACGAGAACGGCAACGCCATCAACGTGGGTCGGAATGGTGTAACCGGCCACCGTGGGGCCCGTGTAGCCGATGATCTGTCGGCTGATCTCGCACTCGTCGTCGGCGATGGCCTTGAACACCAGGGTGCCGCCATCGAAGGGCAGATAGGGATTGTCGATGCTGACGGGATCGGGAAAGTTGTCGGCGTCGAACTCGTACTCGATGGTTTCCGCCCGGGTGGAGGCGGTCAGGCCGCAGCCGCTCACGAACAGCGCGGCGACGGCCAGGTGGTTGAACTTCTGCATGGGTTGCTCCCTGTTCAGTATTGGCTGCACCGGTTGGACAGGTCTCGCGCGGAGAATCAATCGCGGCCGGCGGCAGAAACCTCAGGGAGTCAGGCTGGGAGCCCGAACCGGCGGGAGAGAGCAGGGCCTGTCAGCCGTCCCGGACCCAGGCAGGCGGGCGTTTTTCGCGGAACGCCGCCATACCTTCGGTCGCTTCATCAGACGCGAACATCCGCGCCGACCAGGGCGCGGTCAGGTCGAATCCTTCCTGACGGGAAAGCCGGGAAACCTCGCGGACGAGCTTCTTGCACTCGATGACCGCAATCGGGCCACCCAGACAGATCATGTCGATCTCCTCCTGCACCGCGTCGTGCAACCGGTCCGCGGGCACGGCCCGGTGGACGAGGCCCATCTCCACGGCCTGGCGGCCATCGAAGCGCTCGCCGGTGAGGAAAAGCTTCATGCCGTGGTGGGTACCGAGCTTGGGCAGGCAGACCACGCTGATGATGGCGGGAATCACGCCGATGCGAACCTCGGAGAAGCTGAACTGCGCATCCTCCACGGTCACGGCGATATCGGCGGCCCCCACCATGCCCAGTCCGCCGGCGAAGGCGGGCCCGTTGACCGCGGCAATGACCGGCTTCGGGCTGTCCTGAATGGCGGCGAGCAGCTCGGGGTACTCGATGGCCTGGTCGTGACCGCGGGGCAGGCCGCGGTCGTCCTTGAGATCGGCGCCGGAGCAGAAGCCGGGCCCGTTGCCGGTGATGACAATGCAGCGCGCCGCATCGTCGGCGTTCGCCGCCGCCAGATGATCGAACGTCTCCGTGATCAGCATGGCGGACAGGGCGTTGCGCTTCTCCGGCCTGTTCAGCCGGATCCACGCCGCGCCCTGGCGGACCTCGTAGAGCGTCTGCTCGGTGGAGGGCACGTAAGACGCCCTACATGTACTTCCGCATCTCGTGACGGCCCACCACCATGTGATGCACCTCGTCCGGGCCGTCGGCGATGCGCAGGGTCCGCTGACCCGTGTACATGCCGGCGAGAGGCGTCCACTGAGAAACCCCGGTGGCACCATGCATCTGAATGGCCTGGTCGATGATCTGGCAGACCCGCTCGGGCACCATCGCCTTCACCATGTGCACCCAGATCCGGGCTTCCCGGTTACCCAGCACATCCATGGCCTTGGCGGCTTTCAGCACCATCAGGCGCATGGCCTCGATCTCGATGCGGGCCCGGGAGACCACCTCGATGTTCTTACCAAGCTGAATGATGGGCTTGCCGAACGCCTCCCGGCTGCAGGCACGTTTCATCATCAGGTCCAGGGCGCGCTCCGCCTGGCCGATGGAGCGCATGCAGTGGTGGATACGGCCGGGCCCCAGGCGCACCTGGGAGATCTCGAAACCGCGGCCCTCGCCGAGCAGGATGTTCTCCTTGGGCACCCGCACGTTGTCGAATTTGATGTGCATGTGGCCGTGGGGCGCATCGTCGTGCCCGAACACCTGCATGCCTTCCAGGATCTTCACCCCGGGGGTGTCGATGGGGACCAGGATCTGGGACTGCTGCCGGTGGGGCGGTGCATCCGGACTGGTCTTGACCATGGTGATCATGATCTTGCAGCGCGGATCGCCGGCACCGGATGCGTAGTACTTCTCGCCGTTGATCACCCACTCGTCGCCTTCGAGCACGGCGGCGGTGCTGATGTTCTTGGCATCCGAGGAAGGCAGCCCCGGCTCGGTCATCGCAAAGGCGGAACGGATCTCGCCATTGAGCAGGGGCTTGAGCCACTTTTCCTTCTGCTCCGGAGTGCCCACTCGCTCCAGCACCTCCATGTTGCCGGTATCCGGCGCGGAGCAGTTGAGCGATTCCGAGGCTAGCGGGTTCTTGCCGAGCTCGGAGGCGATGTAGGCGTAGTCCAGGTTCTTCAGACCCTCGCCCGTCTCGGCGTCGGGGAGAAAGAAGTTCCACAGGCCGGATTCCTTCGCTTTGGCCTTGGCGCCGTCCAGCAGCTCGAGCTGCCGCGGGTGCCAGGTCCAGCGATCGGCTTTTTCCTCGTTGAGGGCATAGAACTCCTCGACGATGGGATCCACGTTTTCCCGGATGTGCTTCTTGACAGCCTCCAGCAGGGGGACGGCCTCCTCCGCCATGGCCAGATTGTTCAGATCACTCGTGTAGTCTTCGGCTTCCGCCATGGTCAACTCCCTCCAGATCCTGGTCGAATAAAAGCGCACCAGAATAGACGGTTTGCCGGAGTCAACTCAACAGATGGGCAGTGACGCCGTCTCCCATAAGTCCAGGGTATGGGAGCAGCGGAGGGTGGTTCAGTTCAGGACCCTGTAGCCGCGGCCCCGCAGGCAGTTCTTCAGGACCTGATCCTTTTCGTTCGCGCCAGCGGCAGCGCCGCCAGCTCCGCCGAGCACGGCACCGGTCCCGGCATCGCGGCCGACGTTGTGGCCGTCGTGACCGTCCCAGATGACGCCGATGGCTGCGCCGACAGCGGCACCGGCCGCAGCGCCGCCTATCGCTTTCTGGCCGACTGCCACCTCATCCTGGTACTGGCGGCATTCCGTCAGATCCTGATCGTACTGCGCGCGGTTGACCCCCTTCATGTCGACGATGGGTTTATTGGCGCAGCCGGCCGCCAGCAGGCCGAACAGGGTGAGTATCGCCATCCGACGTAGAGTGCGGCTGCCGGGCTTGGGGATTCGGGGTGTGGCGTACATCTCGGGCTCTCTGTGAGTCGTGGTCGTGCCGAACAGTCAGCCTCTAAGCAGAGTGGCTTACGGCAACGCTGATGAGAGCGGATGCTGCCTGAACGGCAGCTGAATGGCGAGGGTGGACCGGGAAGGTAAGGTGGGGAGCTACGGTCGAAAGATCATGAGATTCAAGCGATTACGTTTGAAAAAGAAGTTTTCACATCAGCCGAATATCTCCACTACAGCCAGCAGGGCCACGCCCCCGCGAGAATGGCGTCACCCCAGATAGCGAGAGTCACCTGTGACCCAGTCCATTGCTTCCTTCGCGCGCCGCTCTGTGCGCCGCTCTGTGCGCCGCTCTGTGCGCCGCTGCCTGCCGCCCGTTCTGCTCGGCGCCGCCAGCTGCCTGTCAGCCGGCTGCCAGTCCTTCGAATTTTCCGGCGAGGAACTCACCTGGCAGACCCTGCACGTCGTCGACGTGGCGCAGACGCTGTCCGCGGCAGACGATCCCTGCTACGTGGAGGATGCCTATCTGACCCGCCAGCTCATCGGCAGCCAGCCGAGCCAGGGAGAAGTGCTGCTCTGGGGTGCGGGCATGGCGGTGGGCCACGCCTGGGTGACCGGACTGCTCGAGGAGCGTGGCGCGCCGGCATGGCTCAGGAAGACCTGGAGCTACGCCACCATCACTGGTACCGGAATCGCCATTGCCAGCAACCACGCGGAAGGTGTCCGGGTTTTCGGTGATAACAAGCCGGTGAACGGCTGCTACGCCAGCTGAGGATCCGGAAGCTTCCGCTCCAGGCGGAGATACAGAGCGCCGAGCAGCACGCCCCGCGATGCCATGAAAACCATCATGGCGATCCACAGAGCCAGATTGCCGAGGCTGTCGATGCACAGCCAGATGGTCAGCAGGTAGAGTAGGGCGGCGGCGAACATGCAGTTGCGCAGTGTCGCCGTCTGGGTGGTGCCGATGTACACACCGTCCAGGAGAAAGGCCCACACCGCGACGAGTGGTCCGGCGACTGCCCACGGCAGCAGGCTGCCGGCAGACTGACGCAGCTCGGGCAGCACGGTCAGCCAGGCGATGAAGGTGTTTCCCGCCACGGCGATCACCAGCGACAGCATCAGGGCCATCCCGGCCGACCAGATCAGCGTGTAGCGGGTTGCCGCGCGGAAGCTTCGGCGGTCCCGGGCGCCGAAGGCGTAGCCGCAGAGTGTCTCGGCGGTCTGCGCGGGTCCGTCCAGTGCGAACCCCATGGTCATGAAAATCTGCATGACGATGGCATTGGCGGCCAGCACCAGGTCACCCAGCGTAGCGCCGATGAGCGTGAAGACGAAGAACGGCAGCTGCACGAAGAATGAGCGCACGACCAGATTGCCGCTCATACCGACCAGGGCGACGAGCTTGGCCCGATCCCTGAGCCTGGCGCTGTCCAGTGGCGCCCTGCGTCCGCCGAGGATGCGGTAGATCAGCAGCAGACCGACCACCGCTGCCAGCCACTCGCTGATCAGGGTGGCGGTGGCCACACCCTGAACCCCCCAGTGCAGGCCCATCACCAGCACCAGGTCCAGGACGATGTTGGTGACGTTCAGCAGGATGGACAGCGCCAGCGCCGAACGCATCTTCTGCAGACCGAAGAGCACGCCGAGCACCACCATGTGCAGCATGAGGGCCGGTGCGCCCCAGATCCGGATCAGGAAGTAGGTGGAGGCCAGAGACTCCACCTCGCTGCTCGCGTGGAACAGCCGGAACAGCAGCGCCATCAGCGGCCCCTGCAGGGCGACGGTGAGACCGCCGATGACCACGGCGACCACCGTGGAGCGGATGGCGACCGCGGTCAGCTCCGCGGGATCGCGGGCCCCGAGCGCCTGGGACGCAAGCCCGGTGGTGCCCATACGCAGAAACCCGAAGATCCAGTAGATGGCGTTGAAGATGGCGGCACCCACCGCCACCGCGCCGACGAAGGCAGCATCCGGCATGCGGCCCATCACCGCGGTATCGACCAGGCCGACCATGGGCACGGTGACATTGGCTGCCATCACCGGCCACGACAGCGACCAGACCCGGCGATGCCAGTGCGCGGCTGAGTCGGGCAGCGTCAGATCGTTCACGAGCGCCGTGGCCGCGACGGCCGTCGCGACCGGCCGGACATCAGACCGGCTGCCTCATTCCCTTCGGATGCAGCTTGTGCAGCTCGTCCGGGTCGATCTGCCCCTGAGCCACCGGATTCCAGGCGAAGAAGTCTTCGGTCATCTGGTAGAGGGCAGGTACGAGGAACAGGGTGATGAACGTGGCGAACAGCACGCCGTAGGCCAGCGAGATCGCCATGGGGATGAAGAACACGGTTGCCGGGCTCGGCGAGCTCATCAGCGGAATCAATCCGACGAAGGTGGTTACCGAAGTGAGCATGATGGGCCGGAACCGCACCACGCCGGCGGACAGCACCGCTTCCGACAGATCCGTGCCTTCCCGGCGGCGACGGTTGATGTAGTCCACCAGCACGAGAGAGGCGTTCACCACGACGCCGGACAGCGCTACGATCCCCAGTGCCGAGAAGAACATGAGCTGATAACCCATGACCCAGTGGCCGATGATGGCGCCCACTGCGCCGAAGGGGATCACGCTCATGATCACCAGCGGCTGCAGGTAGGAGCGCAGCGGAATTGCCAGCAGCGCGTAGATGACGATGAGCGACAGCAGCGCTGCCTGGAACAGTCCGGTGAACGACTTGGCGCGTTCCTCCTGCTCACCGGCGAGCTTCACCGTCAGGCCCGGATACTTGGCGCGGATCTTCGGCAGCACCTGTTTCTGAATGCTGGCGTTGACCTCTTCGGGAGACAGCTTCGTCCGATCCAGGTCGGCGATCACGTTGATCACACGCCGGCCGTCCACCCGTTTGATGGTGGAGTAGCCGCGGCCGAGCTCGAAGCGGGCGACACTGTAGAATGGCACCTCGGTGCCGGACGGTGTGCGGATGTACATGTCTTCCAGGTTGCCGATGGAAGATCTTTCTATCTCCGGATAGCGGACCATCACCCGCACGTCGTCCTGGCCACGCTGAATTCGCTGGGCCTCGTTGCCGTAGAAGGCGTTGCGCACCTGGCCGGCCAGGTCGCTCAACGTGAGCCCCAGGGTCCTCGCTTCCGGCAGCAGCGAAAGCTTGATCTCCTGCTTGCCGGCACGGAACGAGTCGGTGATGTCGAAGACACCTTCGTAGCGGGTGAGCTCCGCTCGCAGATCTGCTGCCGCGGCCCGGATCGTGTCGACGTCCCGGGCGGAAAGCTCGTAGTTGATGGGCTCACCGGCGGAGAACTCGTCCGCCGTGAAGGAGAGCTTCACCGCATCGGGAATGGCGCCCGCTTTCTCGCGCCAGAGCTGTGCGACGGCCTTGGAGCTCATGTTGTTGCGCTGCTCCCGCGGCACCAGCTCGAGCACCACCTCTGCGAAGTGACTGCGGCCGGGCCCCTGGCGCATGGGCGGGCCGTTACCGCGATCCGCATTCTGGCCGACGCTCGTGAACACGTTGGCGATGACCTCCTCTGAGCCGGTCATCTCCCGCAGCTGACTTTCCATGGCGCGCGCCGAAGCTTCGAGCTTTGCCGCCGCCCGCGCCGTCACCTCCACTGCGACGCCTTCCGGCATCTCCAGCGCGGCATAGACCCGGTCGCCTTCGATGGCGGGGAAGAACGTGAAGACCACGCGGCCGCTGGCAATGAGGGCGAGGGCGAGAATCAGCACACCGAGACCCAACGCGCCGGTGATGTAGCGGTTGTCCACGGCTTTTTTGAGCAGCGGCAGGTAGTAGTCCGTGGCGCTGCGTTCCAGCCAGCCGGCCAGTCTGCCCTGAAACTCGTTCCACTTGCGGCTCCAGCCCGTGCTCGGCTCCGAATGGTTCCGGTGTGCCAGGTGCGCAGGCAGGATCCATTGCGACTCGACGATGGAGAACAGCAGCGCAATGATGACCACCCAGCCCACCACGCTGAAGAAACCGCCCATCCGGCCGGTGGAAAGCAGCAGCGGCAGGAATGCGGCCATGGTGGTGAGCACGCCGAAAATGACGGGCACGGAAACCTCCCAGGTGCCGTCGATGGCAGCCTGCACTGGTGGTTTTCCCAGCTGTTCGTGACCGTAGACCCGCTCGCCCACGACGATGGCGTCGTCCACCAGGATTCCGAGCACGAGGATGAATGCCATCACCGTCATGGAGCTCATGGAGATGTCAGCGTAGGGGAACACGGCGATGGTGCCGAGCAGCGCGATGGGAATGCCGGCGGCGACCCACATGGCGATGCGGAACCTGAGGAACAGCGCCAGCACGATCACCACCAGGAAGAGACCGGATATCGCCATGTTGTTCAGCGTGTCGAGGCGGGCCTGGAGCGACTGCGCCTCATCCTGCCAGATGTTGATCTCGAGTCCCGGAGGCAGCGTTTTCGCATAGGCGTCGATGTAGTGCTTGATGTCGGCCGCCATGTCGATGGCGTCCTCCTTGCCGACCCGCTGCACGGAGATGATGACGGCGGGATCGCCGTTGAACCGGGCGGTGAGATCACCTTCCTCGAAGGTGTCGCGGATGTGAGCGATCTCCGAGAGATAGACCTTGGTGCCGTCGTTGCGTGTGAGCACGACGATGTTTTCGAACTCCTCGCCCCAGTATGCCTGCCCCTTGGCACGCAGCAGAATGTCGCCACCTTGCGTCTTCAACGTGCCGCCGGGCATGTCGAGGGACGTATTGCGGATCACGCGCGAAACCTGCTCGAGCGTCAGGCCATAGCGGCGCAGGTTATCCTCGGAAACTTCGATGGAAATCTCGTAAGGCCGGACGAATTTGAGGTCCACTGTCGAAATGCCGTCCATGGCGGCGATGTCGTCCCGGACCTCCTTGCCGATCTCCTTCAGCGTACGCTCGTCGGTGTTGCCCGACAGGGCGATCTGGAGCACGCCGCTGGTGATCGTGACCTTGGAGACGATGGGCTTCTCCGTCTCCTGTGGGAAGGTGTTGATGCCGTCGACCTGGCTCTTGATCTCGTTCATCACATCGATCTGGTTGGCATCCTCGAACAGCATGGCCATCACCGAGCAGACGCCTTCGGAGGCATTGGACTGAATCTTCTCGATGCCGTCCGTGCCTTTGAGCGCTTCCTCGATCCGGATGCACACCCCCTGTTCCACCTCTTCGGGCGCGGCGCCGAGGTAGGGCACGGAGATCGTCACCATGCGGATGTCCATGTTGGGGAACTCTTCCTGGTGTACGGTCAGCAGAGAGAGGATCCCACCGACGAACAGAACGAACATCAGCAGGTTGGCGGCTACCGGGTTCTTGGTGAACCAGGAGATCGCAGTATGCATGGCGTCAGTCCGTCAGCTCGTGAACTCGGGAGGCGCCACCGCCGGCGAGTCTTCCTCGCTGACGGGCTTGACGATCATGCCGTCGATGGCCGTCTGCAGTGGCGACACGCAGACCCGCTCCCCGGGGGCGAGACCGCTCTGGATCAGCACTTCGTCCCGGTACAGGCGCAGCGGGTCGATGTCCCGGAAGTGCAGGCGGTTGTCCGCGTCGACCACGAGCACCCGGTTGCCGTTGCGCAGCGCGTTGCGCGGCATGACCACCACGTCCTCGACCAGCAGGCCTTCGATCTCGGCGTTGACAAACAGGCCGACGGACAGCGGGATTTCCTGGTCCTTGTTGGACACCCGCGCAATCACGTGCACCATCCGGCTGGACGTGTCTATCTGTGCCTCGGTGCGGACGATCTTGCCCTGCCAGGTGAGTGTGCGACCGGCATAGTCCGCGGTCAGGGTCACATCCGGCTGCTGCTCCGAGGCAAGCTCGCCCCGATGTCCCAGCGGCAGGTTGAGAAAGGCGAGCTGGCGGTCGGCGATGGGCAGCCGGACCTCGGCCTGGTCACCGGCGTAGATGGTGGCAATGGGCTGACCGCGGCTCACGAACTGGCCGATATCCACCGACTCCTGACGAACCAGACCGGCAAAGGGGGCCTTGATTTCGGTACGTGCCAGATCGCGGCTCGCCTGATCGAAGGCGGCACGAGCATCGCGCAGGGAAGCCTCCGCAACGCGATAGGCGCGGAGCTGGTTCTCGATCTGCGAGCGGCTGGCGAGCTGGCGATCTTCCAGGCTTTTCAGGCGCTGGTACTCGAACCGGGCGTGCTCGAATTCGGCCTCGGCGCGGGTCAGGGAGGAGCGTGCCCGCTCGAGAGTGGAGCGGTAGTCGTTGTCCTCCAGCCTCAGCAGGGATTCGCCGACCTCGAAGTAACCGCCGTTGACCAGCGCCGGGGAGATCCAGACGACCCGACCGGATACTTCCGGAATGAGCTCCGACTCGGTGTTCGGGATCACCGTCCCCTGAGAGTGCACGGTGAGCTGGATGGCTTCTGGCACCACCTCCCGGACGCGGACCGCGGTGGGAATGGGCTCCACGCCGGCCGGTTCCAGCTCCGGGCTGGTGGCCAGTAGCGTGACGGCACCAAAGATAGACGCGGCGACGATGACGGCCGGGATCAGGATCTTGCGCGTCATGATGCGGATGCCTCCAGTCGGGCAGGGGGATGTGAGGCTTCGTAGGCGTCGAAGGCCCGCTGCGTCCGCTCCCGATGAAATTTCGACGATTCCGAAAAGCTCTGCCGCACGGCGTCCAGGTCTCTGGCGGCCAGGGCGGCGTCCATCGCCCGGGCCAGGGCCCGGTGGGTGGTCATGTCGGGCACGGCGTAGTCGCGCAGAAACGCCATCTGTGGCCCGAACTGATCGAGGAGCGACTTGGCGATCAGCTGAACCGGCAGGTTGCCGCTCGCTTCCATGACCCCGCGGAACATGCTGGTCTGCGCATCGTAAAAGGACTCGAGATCCAGCTGCTCCGAGCAGATGGGACGGATCACCTCACGCAGGGTGTCTAGCATGTCCTGGTCCTGCCGCTGCAGAGCGGCGATCACGGCGGTCTGGACCAGCGCGTTGATTACCACCAGGATCTGGTCCACCAGCTCACGGCTCGGCTCGTCGCGCACGGCGAGGAGGTGGCCGATCACGTCCAGGCTCGCTTCGTTGAGGGGCAGCACCCGCGCGCCACCGGGCTGAATGTCAGCGATGCCGAGCTGTTCCAGCTTCTTCATGGCTTCCCGGACGGCGCCGCGATTGGCGTCGAACCGGGCTGCCAGGTCCCGCTCCGAGGGCAGGCGTTCCCCGACCCGGTACTGGCCGGTGAGAATATCCCGGGTGAGTGTCTGGGCGATTTCTTCGTGTTTGCTCATGCCGAATGAATCCCTGGCCTGGCGAATGCTCAGACCAATGTGGTCAGACCAATTTGGTCTGGGCATTGTAGACATTCCCGCGCACAAGTCCAGCATTTCGTTACCCAAAGTAACGAAATGTGATCTTCTGCACGTTGGAGGGGGTGCGTCACCCCCGGGAAGCGGGTTCCGAAGCGCTAGGCGGGTCTTCTATCCAGCATGTTGCCGTGACGCAGCAGGTCCACCACCCGGGCGCGGCGGTCTGTCGGCTTGTGCTGCCAGAAGGCCTGGTCGAAGGCCGGTCGGGGTGACCGGTGGATGATGCCCATGGCCGTCGGCAGGGGATCAGTGAGCTCGAGCAGCAGTCCGGCCAGCGTGTGGTTGGTCTCGTCGTGGACCATCACGTCCGCCTCGGTCACACCGTTCTCGCCGATCACCACCGCTTCGAGGCGCAGTGACCGGGGATCGAGCCGAAGGCCCCGGTTGCCATCCCTGCCGTAGGTCAGCGGCTGGCCGTGGCGGACGTGAATCTGGGTATCTGCAGCGTGCTTCTTGTTCACCACGTCGTCGAACACGTCCTTGTTGTAGACGATGCAGTTCTGGAGGATCTCCACGAACGCGGCGCCGCGATAGTCGTTGGCCGCCGCCAGGATCTCGGGCAGGCCCTTCTGGTCGATGTCCACCGCGCGGGCGATGAATCCGGCACCCGCGCCGAGCACCAGACGCCCCGGATGCACCGGCGCATCGAAGGAACCGTGGGGCGTGGACGGGCTCCTGGTGCCCGGCCGCGACGTGGGCGAGTACTGCCCCTTGGTCAGCCCGTAGATCTCGTTGTTGAAAAGCAGGATGTTGAGATCTACGTTACGGCGCAGGGCGTGCATCAGGTGATTACCGCCGATGGACAGGCCGTCGCCATCTCCGGTGATGACCCACACATCCGCCTCCGGTCGGGCCAGCTTGACGCCCGTCGCGATGGCCGGCGCGCGGCCGTGAATGGTATGAAAGCCGTAGGTTTCCACGTAGTAGGGCAGACGCGACGAGCAGCCGATGCCTGAGACGAACACGGTGTTGGCCGGGTCCGCGCCTTGTGCGGCCAGCGTGCGCTGCACGGCTTTGAGAATCGAGTAATCGCCGCAGCCCGGGCACCAGCGGACCTCCTGGTCCGTCTCGAAGTCCTTGAATGTCAACTCACTCATTGCTGGCCTCGCGGATATAGGGCTTTGCCAGGGCGCGGATCTTCGCCTTCACGTCGCCCACGGTAAGCGGCTGGCCGGTGACCTTGTTCAGCTGGATCACGTCGACGAGCAGCCGGTCACGCAGCAGCGTAGCGAGCTGCCCGTCGTTGAGCTCCGGCACCAGGATGCGGTCGTAGCCGGCGAGCAGTGTGCCGAGGTTCTTCGGTAGCGGGCTGAGGTGCCTGAGGTGCACGTGCCCGACGGCAACACCTTCTGCCAGGCACTCCCGGACCGCCTGGTAGATGATGCCGTAGGTGGAGCCCCAGGCCACCACCGCCAGGCCTTTCGCTGTACCCTGATCGATCACCTGATCGGGAATGAAATCGGCGACGCTTCTCACCTTGTTGCGGCGCAGGTCCGTCATGGCCTGGTGGTTCGCCGGGTCGTAGGAGATGTTGCCGGTCTGCACGTCTTTCTCGATGCCACCCACCCGGTAGATGAACCCCGGGTGCCCGGGCGTGGCCCAGATCCGGGCGTATGTGCGCGGATCACGCTCGAAGACGTGGCCGCTGGAACCCGGCGCCGGTTTTGTGTGCTCGATGGGCGGATAGGCCTCGAAGTCGGGCAGCGCCCACAGCTCCGAGGCGTTGGCAATGTAGCCGTCGGTGAGCAGGATTACCGGTGTCATGTGCCGCAGCGCGATGCGCACGGCCTCGATGGCGGTATCGAAACAGTCGGCCGGTGAGCATGCGGCTACGACCGGAATCGGGGTATCCCCGTTGCGCCCGTAAACGGCCTGATAAAGGTCAGACTGCTCGGTTTTCGTCGGCATGCCGGTGGACGGGCCAGCCCGCTGGGAGTTGACGATCACCAGTGGCAGTTCCGTGGCGACCGCAAGTCCCATGGCTTCGGTCTTGAGCGCGATGCCCGGCCCGGAGCTCGACGTCACCCCGAGCTTGCCCCCGTAGGATGCGCCGATGGCGGCGCAGATGGCGGCAATCTCGTCCTCCGCCTGAAAGGTGGCGACCCCTGCGTCTTCCAGGCCCGCCAGATGGTGCAGCAGCGACGAGGCCGGCGTGATCGGATAGGAGCTGAACAGCAGCTCCGTATCGGCCAGCTCACCGGCCGCAACCAGTCCGAGCGCTAAGGCCTCGGCGCCGGTCAGGGTCCGGTATTCGACGTTGCCGAGGGTCGCTTCCGGCGTCGGATGCTGGATCAGGGCGTGCGACAGCTCCATGGTCTCGCCATAGGCATGACCCGCGTGCAGCGCCGCCAGGTTCGCGTCCCGGATCTGCTCGTCGGCCGCGAAGCGGATGGTGATCCACCGCTCCGTGGCTTCGCGTGGCTGGTCGAAGAGCCAGAGCATGAGGCCGAGCGCCCAGAAGTTCTTGCAGCGCAGGGAGTCCTTGGCGCCCAGGCCGAAGGGCTTCACGGCTTCGGTGGTCAGGTCACTGATCGGAATCGCGTGCACGGTAAAGCGATCGAGCCGGCCGTCCTCCAGCGGATTGCTGTCCAGGTCTGCCCGTTTCAGCCGTTGGGTGGTGTAGGCATTCTCGTCGGTGATGATGGTGGCACCGTCCTGGAGATGCGGCAGATTGACCACCAGGGCCGCCGGATTGAAGGCGATGAGCACGTCCGGTGCGTCACCGGGACTGGTGATGTGATCGCCGCCGAACTGAATCTGGAAGGCGGACACGCCGTAGCGCGTACCGGTGGGTGCCCGGATTTCCGCAGGAAAGTCCGGCAGGGTGGCCAGATCGTGCCCACCCAGGGCTGAGGCGACGGTGAACTGCTGGCCCTGCAGCTGAATGCCGTCACCGGAATCACCGGCAAAGCGGACGACGTAGCTCGTCTTCTCCGGAATGCTGTCTGTTGGGGTGTTCACCGACATGTCGAAAAAACCGTCCTGCTGCTGATCCTGCGGTTGTGTGCGCCGCCACTGGGCCCGGGGCCGCGAAGAGCGGCGCATTGTACTGAATTCACTATTCCTTGGCTGTGAATACGTGGGAATAACCATATGGCGGACGGCTGTGGTAGAGTGCCGCCGCGTCGCCCCTGGGCCGACAAAAACAGCATTCTAAATCAAAGAGTTAGAGGATAAAGCGTGAAAGTCATCGCCCGCACTGACGAGTACACCATCTACCAGAAGCGTAACGAGCGCTATGCCGTCAAGGACTCCGCGCGCGCGTGGGTCAACGGTGACGCCAAGGTGGCCATTCTGCTCGAGCACAAGTTGATCGAAGCACCGACCCCGAAGGCGCCGGAACCCGAGCCCGTCGAGGAATCGGCGGCGGAAGCGGGCGAGGAGGCGTCGTCCGAATCAGCCGCCGAAGCATCCGGTGACGATGCTGCCGAGGAGACGGCCTGACCAGCATCCCGGCTCTCCCGGGATCCTCTGGAACGTGAGTCCCGGAGCCTGTCCGACCTGCTGACAGGCGCTGTCAGCAGGTCCGCGCCCCTTCCGCAGCGTCGCCTGACGGGCGCGCACCGAGGCCCTACAATAGCCGGTCCCCGCACTGCGCATCGAGGCATCAGCCGTGGTTCAGGCCGTTGCAGAATTCGAGGTCGTCGCCGACTACCAGCCGGCCGGTGATCAGCCGGCGGCCATCGCCCAGCTGATCGAAGGGCTGGAATCGGGTCTGTCTCATCAGACGCTGCTCGGGGTCACCGGTTCCGGGAAGACGTTCACCATCGCCAACGTCATCGAGGCCGTGCAGCGACCGACAATCGTCATGGCGCCGAACAAGACCCTCGCGGCCCAGCTCTATGGCGAGTTCAAGGCGTTCTTCCCGCACAACGCGGTGGAGTACTTCGTCTCCTACTACGACTACTACCAGCCCGAGGCTTACGTGCCGTCCTCCGACACCTATATCGAGAAGGACGCCTCCATCAATGCGCACATCGAGCAGATGCGTCTGTCGGCGACCAAGGCGCTGCTCGAACGGCGCGACACCATCATCGTCGCGTCCGTGTCTGCCATCTACGGTCTCGGTGACCCCCAGTCGTATCTGCGCATGGTGCTGCACCTGGACCGGGGTGACCGGGTGGACCAGCGTTATGTGGTCCAGCGCCTTGCGGAGCTGCAGTACACGCGCAACGACATGGTGTTCCAGCGCGGCACCTACCGAGTCCGGGGCGATGTCGTCGACATCTTCCCGGCGGAGTCTGAGAAGGAAGCGGTCCGTGTGGAGCTCTTCGACGACGAGATCGAGAACATCTCGATCTTCGACCCGCTCACCGGTGAGGTGATCAACCGCGTGCCGCGCTACACGGTGTTTCCCAAAACCCACTACGTCACGCCACGCGAGCGGATCCTCGCCGTGCTCGACGAGATCCGCGAAGAGCTCATCGACCGGCTGAAGTTTCTCAAGGATCACAACAAGCTGGTGGAAGCACAGCGCCTGGAACAGCGCACGCGCTTCGATCTGGAGATGATCAAGGAGCTGGGTTACTGCCAGGGTATCGAGAACTACTCGCGCTATCTTTCCGGGCGCGCACCCGGCGAGCCGCCGCCGACGCTGTTCGATTACCTGCCGAAAGACGCCCTGATGATCATCGACGAGTCACACGTAACGGTCCCCCAGGTCGGTGGTATGTACAAGGGCGACCGGTCGCGCAAGGAGACGCTGGTGGAGTACGGATTCCGCCTGCCGTCGGCGCTGGACAACCGGCCGCTCCGGTTCGACGAGTGGGAAGCGCTCGGCCCTCAGGCCATCTTCGTTTCGGCCACCCCCGGACCGTATGAAGCACAGTTTGCGGGTCAGGTGGTGGAGCAGGTGGTACGCCCCACCGGTCTGGTGGATCCGGACGTGATCGTCCGGCCGGCGTCCACCCAGGTGGACGACCTGCTCGGCGAGATCAACGCCACGGTATCGGCAGGCGATCGAGTGCTGGTGACCACGCTCACCAAGCGCATGGCGGAGGACCTGACGGAATATCTGGACGAGCATGGCATCCGTGTGCGCTACCTGCATTCGGACATCGATACGGTGGAGCGCATGGAGATCATCCGCGATCTGCGCATGGGCGAATTCGACGTGCTGGTCGGCATCAACCTGCTGCGCGAGGGGCTGGACATGCCGGAGGTGTCGCTGGTGGCGATTCTGGACGCGGACAAGGAAGGGTTCCTGCGCGCGGAGCGCTCACTCATCCAGACCATCGGCCGTGCGGCCCGGAACATCAATGGCCGTGCCATTCTCTATGCGGACACCATGACCGGCTCCATGGAGAGCGCCATCGCCGAAACCACGCGGCGGCGTGAGAAGCAGGTTGCGTACAACGAAGTGCACAACATCACCCCACAGACCATCCGGAAGCGGGTCGCCGACGTGATGGAAGGCGCGAGGGTCGCCGGACCCGGCGCGGCGAGGGGACGCGGTCGTGCCAATGGCGGCGATCGGAAGACGGCGGACATGGACGTGCCGACGGATCCCCGTGCGCTCGGCAAGTTTCTCGCCCGGCTCGAGGAGGAAATGCTGGCGCACGCACGCAACCTGGAGTTCGAGGAGGCAGCGCGCCTTCGTGATCAGATCCGGGAAATCCGCGAGGACGCCCTCGTCAACCCTGCCTAGCAGCCGGTAAGCTTTCGAGAGTTCTGCAACGGGCTAATCTGTCGTGAGCGTGGGTCGTGGCGTCGATATTCTGATCGTCGGTGCCGGTCTGGCCGGCATCGCGACTGCCTACTACCTGAGCAGGAAACATCGCAGGCGATCGATACTGCTCGTCGACGCCAGGCCGCCCATGAGCTTCACCAGTGCGCAGTCCGGTGACAACTACCGGAACTGGTGGCCGCACCCCACCATGACCGCTTTCACGAACCACAGCATCGAGCTGATGCAGGCCATCGCGAGCGAGACCTCGAACGTCATAGAAATGACCAGAAGGGGCTATCTCCTGGCCACCCGGCTCGAGGTGGTAGACAACCTGGTCGAGAGTCTGCATACCGGGTACGGAGATTCGCCAGCCGACGCGATCCGTTTGCATCAGGGTGCATCTTCAGCCTCCTCCTACATCCCTCCTGACTCCGACGGCTGGGTGACGGCGCCTTCCGGTGTCGATGTGCTTTGTGGCCGACGTCTGATCAGTCGGTGGTTCCCGGCACTGAGTGAGCAGGTCGTCAATCTGGTGCATGTCCGGCGAGCGGGCGACATCAGCGGCTATCAGCTCGGCCGTTTCATGCTGGAAGTTTTCCGCGATGCCGGCGGCAGCCGGCTGATGGCGTCGGTTCGTGCCGTTGAAGCGAACGGGGGATACCGGGTGGATGTCGAAGGAAACAGCGGTGCGGAGGTCATCGAAGCCGACGTGCTGGTGAACGCCGCCGGCCCCTTTACCGCGGAGATTGCGGCGATGCTGGGCATCGCATTGCCGGTGGAAAACATCTATCAGCAGAAGATCCTCTTCGAGGATGTGCTGGACGCCGTACCGCGGGATCTGCCGTTTTCCATCGACCTCGATCCGGTACGGCTCGGCTGGACCGAAGAGGAACGAACGTTACTGTCGGAAGATCCGGACACCGTATGGCTCATCGGCCAGCTCTCCGGAGGCGCTCACTGCAGACCCGATGGTGGCAGCACCAGCCGCTGGGTGAAGCTCGGCTGGGCATTCAACCGGAACGTCAGTACACCGCTGCAGGAACCGGCGAACGATCCCGGGGTGCTGACGGAGTTTCCGGAGATCGTCATGCGCGCGGTCAGCAACCTCGTGCCGGCCTTGCGACCCTATGCAGGTCGGATGCCGAGCCGATTCAGCCATTATGGTGGCTACTACACCTCGACGCCGGAAAACTGGCCGCTCATCGGCCCGCTGGGCGTGGACGGCGCCTTCATTGTCGGCGCGTTGTCCGGATTCGGCACCATGTCGGCCTGTGCTGCCGGCGCGCTCTGCGCAGACTGGATCGCAGGTGCCGAGTTGCCCGGCTATGCGCGGCAGCTCAGCCCGGCGAGGTACGACTATGAAGCGTTCGTCGCCGAGCTTGCTGCCGCACCTTCCAAGGGTGTTCTCTGAGCGGCGGCGTCAGGACGCGTCGTCGCTCTCCCAGAATTTCCACCAGGGCTTCTTCCCGGCCTTGTCGCCGCTCTGCTCGGTGGTCCGGTACTGCTCCTGGATCTCCTTGCGCTCCTCCTGGCGCTGCTGCATCTCGGCAGACGTGGCCTGGCCCTTACCGGTCGACTCGTCTTGCATCTGCCGGGTCTGTTCGGCCTGCTCGCGAGCCTGCTTGCCCGCGTCGGGATTGCTTTCCTCGACACGCTCCCGCGTTTGGGTTGCCGTCCGATCCATGGATTTCGCGGGCTGCTCCATTTTCTGCTTGCCGGGCTGACCGCCGCCCTGGTTGCCACTGGCGGGCGCGGCATGAGCCTGCATGCCGAGGATCAGCACGCTGAATGCTGCCGCCATGAGTAAACGTTCGCTTGTCATACTTCGACTCCTGTCTGACTGAATCGGGCGCAATGATCCCCGCACGAGCGCGATCCATCCACCCGGATATTCACCTAGTCGTCCGATGGGACCGTTCAGCGGCAGTTCAGTTCCGCTCAGGCGTATCGGCGGGGTGTAGCGGACTTCGGCCACCACGGTCCCTCACCAAAACCGACCAGCACGGTTACGCACAGACAGCAGCAGCCGGCGATGGTCATCCACATGGACCAGCCGAAGCTTTCCACCACACGTGGCAGTCCGAGGTTGAGAAACAGACCGGAGATGGGTGATAGCGTCGCTGTTATGCCGAAAGCCCGCCCTACTCCATGGGGGCTGATGGCTTCCGCGGTCTCTGAGTAAATGGCGCACCAGGCGGGATAAATGAAGCCGGCAAAGAAGCCGGTCAGCGACCAGAGCAAAACCAGCGTACCTTCAGGCGTTCCTACGGGCAGCATGGCGCCGATCAGAAAGCAGGTGCCGGTGGTGAGGCCACCGAAGGCGGTGACCGTTTTACGCACCATGTACCGGTCCGAGAGCCAGCCGGAGATGAACACGCTGGCGGTGAAGACGATCCAGAAGTAGGACGTTACCGACGCGGAATGCGCAGGTTCCAGCCCGTAGTGCTGGGTGAGGTAGGTGGGCACGTACCCGGAAACGGTCACGTAGGTGAGTGCCCAGAAGACGATGACGAAGGACAGCAGCCACAGTCGCGGATTGCGGTAGATGACCCGTCCATCGTCGTAGGCGCCCATCGCCGTGGTCGTGGCAGCCTGATGCTCCGTGCCGGTGGTCTCCGTGACGGTCTGATGCACCTGACCGCGCACCCGCACACTCAGGTCCCGATAGAAGATGAACAGCGTCACCGCGGTGAAGGTTCCGAGTCCTGCGGCGATCCAGTACTGGGATCGCCAGCCCGGCCAGATGGGCAGCGTTTTGGCGGCGATGGCCGTGGACATGAGCGCACCGATGGTGAATGCGAGGGATACCCAGGCATAGACCATGGCGCGCCCCATTCTCGGGGTCAGATCCCGCGACGCGGCGTGCACCGCCGGGTTCATGCCAGCCATCATGAAGCTGCCGGCCGTGACCAGAAACGCCAGGGTCCAGAAATTGGGTGCGAGGGCACCGAGGATGGAGATCAGCACGTAGGCGAAGATCGGCCAGATCATGAGCGGACGGCGGCCGAACCGGTCAGCGGCTCTGCTCAGGAACACCGCGCCGACGCTGTAGACGAGCCCCGCAGCGGCAGCCACGTAGCCCCACTGGACCAGGGTCCTGTCGAAGTCCGCGAGGATGTAGACGAGCACCGGTCCGTTCTTCAGAGCCTCGTACTGCTCCACGGCCCAGCCCAGTACGATGAGACCGAGCAGCCACCACCGGAGCCGGCCGGTCGGGTAGAAGTCGATGCGCGGATGCCTGAGATAGGACCAGAAACCACCGGCAGGCGGTGAGCTTTCGGAGACCGATGGTTTCTGCATCTCTCTCCCCTGAGAACGTCGG
>QJYB01000126.1 GCA_003247835.1 Gammaproteobacteria bacterium
GATCGGATTCTCAACGCCGTGGGACGGTACTTCGAGCGCAGTGGTGCCTTCGATGCAACGCTGGATTGCTACGGACGCAGCCGCACGCACCCCAGCCGGGAGCGCCGTGCGAGGATCCTGAAGCGACTCGAGGATCCGTGTGGTGCCCGGCAGCTGGCCGCGAAGATGGGCCGATCACCGCGTTGCGCGGAGGAGCTGGATTTTGCCGGCCGGTTCGATCGGCCGCGGCCGGTCGCCTCGCATGACACCACCGAGATCACTCTCCAGGGTCGCACACCGCCGCACATCGAGGCCTACGCCGCCGCTTGTCTCGCGGAGCAGGGTGCACAGGTCTTTCACCTGGAAAACGCGCTGCCGTTGGGTATCACCGGCCTGGCATTCTGGGACGTGATCTTCGCGGACGTGCCGGGGGCCTTCACCAATCCGTTTCAGACCGGCCCGCTGGATCTCTTCTGGCCGGACTTTGCATCGACACGGGCGGATCGTATCGACGCCCGAATCGCAGAGCTTGAGAAACCCGGCGTGCTCGAGAGGACGCTGGCTCGTACCCATCGCGAGAAGCTCGGTGTCGCCAACCGGCTCGTTTCCTGGCGCCACCTCGACGAGGCGGTGCTCGGGACCGTGATCGAAAACATTCCTTCGCACGCATTGCTGGCGCTGGCATGTCATGTCATCCGCTGGCCGTATCGAACCCGCACCGGCTTTCCGGACCTGACCGTGATCCACGATGAGGGCCGTTACGAGTTCGTCGAAGTGAAGGGGCCCACCGACCAGCTGCAGCCCGGGCAGCGGGTATGGCTGAATTCGCTGGCGGCCCTGGGTCTGCCCGCAAGGGTACTCAGGCTCAAGGCATGCTGAGTTCGGTCTCGGTCAGAACCCTGGCGGAATTTGTGCACCGGCGCGGCGATCTCTATCCATCGCTCGGCGGTCGTGTCACCGCCGAGCAGGGCATGAGCGCACAGCAGCGTGCCCAGCGTGACCGGCCGGCGAGCTACCAGCGTGAGCTCACCGTCCAGCGGAGCTTCGAACTGCCGGAGATTCGGCTGACCGTCGGCGGACGGCTCGACGGTTGTGACCTCGATGCCTCGCCACCCCTCGTCGAGGAAATCAAGACGACACGGGCTGACCCTCGTGAGGCCGAGCGGCTGCTGGGCTCCGCACACTGGGCACAGGTCATGCTCTATGCGGCCATGCTCGCCGCCGATCATCCCGAGGTACCAGGCTGGCAGCTGCGTCTGCTGTACTGTCACCCGACCCGTCCGCAGGAGACACCATTCGATCGGCTGATCGATAGCGATGCGTTGGCGGCATTTTTGCAGGACACGGTGGATCAGTACGGCCAGTGGCTTGCGACGGAGGCCGCCTATGTCAGCCGTCGGGATCGCTGGCTGACCGAGCGGGCGTTTCCTTATGGCGGCTTCCGTCCACATCAGCGTGCCCTGGCAGGGCGGGTATTCCGGGCCCTTACCGAAGGCGAGCACCTGCTGATCGAGGCCCCGACCGGCAGCGGCAAGACCATGGGTGTGATCTATCCCGCGCTGAAGGCCCTTGCCGTTGGTCACGTCCGACGGCTTTTCTACCTGACGAGCCGCGGAACCGGAGGGCTGGCTGCCATGAAGGCCTGCCGGGACGTCGCGCACGGTGACGAACGAATCCGGGTGGTCGAGCTGGTCGCCAAGGAGAAAGCCTGTCCGGTGCCGGGCATGCCCTGCGATGAAAGCTGTCCGTACCAGGCGGACTATTACGATCGCAACCAGGCGGCGGTGCGCGCGCTGCTGGACGCAGGCACCATGGATCGGTTCGTGGTTCAGGAGCTGGCAGAACAGCATCGGGTCTGTCCGTTCGAGCTGTCTCTCGATGCGGCGCTGTGGGCGGATCTGGTCATCGGCGACTACAACTATCTGCTCGACCCCGTCGTGCGTCTGCAGCGTTTCGCAGGGGATGCGGAGATGGGACTGCTCGTCGACGAATCTCACCAGCTTGCCGACCGGGTACGCGGCATGCTGTCCCTCGACCTGGATCGGGCGAAGGTTTTGAACGCGCTCGCGGAATCACCACCGGACGCGCTGGCCCGGCGGCTCCGCACCCTGGACCGCGCGCTGCGGGCATTGCGCCGGACGCATGCAGAGACGCTCGAAAGCCTCACGGACCAGGAAGGCGTTATCCCGCCGCCGGAAGCGCTGCTCCGGACCCTGGAACGGGCACTCGACGTGCTGGCCGACGACGTCCTGGATCTCGATCCCTTTCCCGAAACCCGGGAGCTGATGTTCACGATAGCGCGTTGGGTGCGTTCCAACACCTGGATCGGTAGCACGGATGGCGCGAACGCATTTGTCTACCTGCTCAGGCTGGTGCCCACGCAGAGGTCGCGCAAGAACGTCGAGCTGCGGCTGATCTGTCTCGACCCGGGTGCTTATCTGGCCCGGGTTTTCGGCGAGTATGGCGGTCATGTGCGATTCTCGGGCAGTGTGTCGCCGCTGCCGCTCTACCAGATGCTGCATGGCACGCCCGAGGCACCGGCCGAACGCCTGGAGAGCCCCTTTACTGCCCGGCAGATGGCGGCCCTAGTCGTGACGGACGTGCCCGTCTACTACCGGCAGCGGCAGCGCTCGTTATCCGATCTGGCCGATCTGGTGGCAGACGCCTGCAGCGCAAAGGTCGGCAACTACCTGGTTGCCCTGCCATCCTTCGAGTACCTGACCCTGCTGGCTCAGGCGCTGGCAGACCGGCACCCGGCGCTCAGACTCAGCGCTCAACAGCCTGGTATGGAAACCTCGGCAAGAGAGCAGTTCATCGCGGCGTTCACCCAGGCGGAGGAGACGCACCTCGGATTGATCGTGCTGGGCGGCGTGTTCGGTGAATCCGTAGATTTCAGTCATGCCCCCCTGTCCGGCGTGATCTGTGTCGGCGTCGGTCTGCCGCCGGTCAGCCGGCTGCGTTCGGAGCTCGAGCGCTACTTCGAGGACCGTCTGGGCCACGGTGGTGGCGAAACAGTGGCCTATCAGCAGCCCGCGATGACCAAGGTGCTGCAGATCGCCGGCCGGCTGCTGCGCGGCCCGGATGACCGGGGCATACTCTGCCTGGTGGACGACCGCTTCGGGCGGCCGGCCTTCCGGCGGTTCTTCCCAGGCCACTGGCAGCCGGTGACGGTCAAGGCCGCGGAGGTCAGAAGGCACATCGAGAACTTCTGGCAGACGACGACCGACTTGCCTAGACTGCCGGTTTCGTCAGGAACGCCTGCTCACGATGGCGTTGAGTCACTTGTCTGACCGCGACATCGCCAACCGCACGCAACGCATTCAACATCAGTTTCAGGAAACCATGAGCACTGAGTCTCCGGTCCGTCGGACCAAGATCGTCTGCACCGTCGGTCCCGCCACCTCGAGCTACGAGATGCTGGAAGCACTGGCGCTCGCCGGCATGAACGTCGTGCGACTGAACATGTCCCACGCGGACCACGACGGTGCACAGCGGATCATCAACTGGATCCGCACGCTCAATCGCAAGCTCGGTTATCCGGTCGCCCTGCTGCTGGATACCCAGGGTCCGGAAATCCGCACCGGCGAGGTCAACGAGCCCATGGACCTCGCGACCGGTGACGTGGTGACGGTGAGCGTCCGCCCGGGCGACGTAGAGCGGAGCTCCATCCACGTGAACTACCAGGAGCTGGTGGACGTACTCCAGGTCGGCAATCGGATGACGGTGGACAACGGCCTGATGAACTTCGAAGTGCTGGAAAAGCACGGCGACCAGCTCGTCTGCCGGGTGCTCGATGGCGGCACCCTGGGCAGCCGGCGGCACGTCAACCTGCCCGGCATCCGCGTCAACCTGCCGGCCATCACGCCGAAGGACCGTCGGGACATTCAGTTCGGCCTGGACAACGACGTCGATTTCATCGCGCTGTCCTTCGTGCGAACGCCGGACGATATCATCGAGCTGAGAGAGTTCATGGGCGCCAAGGCCAAGAATGTGAAGGTCATCGCCAAGATCGAGGATCAGGAAGGGGTCCGCAACATTCACGAGATCGTCGCCGAGGCCGACGGGGTGATGGTCGCCCGCGGCGATCTCGGTATCGAGACCAACATCGCCGACCTGCCGAATATCCAGCGCCGCATCGTTCACTCCGCGGCGCAGGGCGGCAAACGCTCCATCGTAGCCACGCACCTGCTCGAGTCCATGATCGAGAACCCGATCCCGACCAGGGCAGAGGTCACGGACGTGGCCAATGCCATCTACGAAGGTGTGGATGCCGTGATGCTGTCGGGGGAGACCAGCATCGGCAGGTATCCCGTCCGCTGTGTCGAGCAGCTCGACGCCATCGCCCGGCACACCGAGCGCTGGCCGGGGCTCGGCTACGAGGCGGATCTGGTTTCCGACACCGACAAGCAGCACATCGCCATCAACGCCGTGCAGCTGGCCGAGGATATCCGTGCCAAGGGCATCGTCGTCATCACCCGTCGCGGCATCACCGCTGACCTGGTGACCAGCGCACGGCCGCACTCCGTGCCCGTCTACGCGTTCACGAATCACTCCCAGACCCGGCGGCGCCTGGTGCTGAACCGGGCGGTTTTCCCCTACCGGATGGAGTTCTCCTCGCAGCCGGAGAAGACGCTGCAGCGGGCGCTGGCGATTCTCAAGGAACGGGAGGGGTTTCAGGCCGGGGACAAGGTGATCGTCATTTCCGACGTGCTGGCCGAGTTCAATTCGGACGCGATCCAGTTGCGGCACCTTTCGTGAGTCGGCGGGTTTCTGTAAAGGGGCAAGTTTCGATTGGTTGGTTCGCGGTGGTCGGAGCAGGTGTTTCGCGCCGCGACCGGCAAGCGTTTTTCTGCACTCGCTCAGCCGCTCTGCGGTTCCCTCGCTTTGAAAAGTTGCCTCGCTGCGCGAGTCAATTTTCGCCGCTCGGCTTCGCTTGACGTTTCGAAAAACACTTGTCGGCCGCTGCGCTAAGCGCGTTCGACATCATCAAGACGGCAGCACGGTCGATGACACACATCCTCCTGATACGACCACTACTCACCAGGCAACCGCCTACCACGCCACCACCACGCTCGATAGCCACCACCTACAACGCTCAATAGCCAGCAACTACCACGCTCAATACCACCCCCGCACCAGAGGTGATGGGCGTGTTCGGAGTACTCCCTGAATTCAACCGGTGTGGGGGTTTCCCCGGAACCGACGTAGAGCTCCGCGTCCGGGGAGATGCTCGACGTGGCAAAACACCCAGAACCACGGCGAATGCGAAATCGGATCGAGTAGAGTACGTCGACCTTGCTTAGCGGCTGTGTGTCAGGACTTTTCGGCGCCGTGTAGGGCGGCCGAGCGACGGAAATTGACCCGCGCAGCGGGGCAACTTTCTAAAGCGAGGGCACCGCGGAGCGGCCGCCCGAGGCGCAGACAAAGTCCTGACGCACACTCGCGAAACACCCTCGAATGAAACAAACCAGGAACCAGCCTACGCCGTCACCGCTGAGTACAGCATCCGGATCGAAACAAACACGAGCAACACCCCGAACGTCCGTCGCAGTGGCAGCGGCGCCACCCGATGCGCCACCTTCACTCCGAGTGGCGCCATCAGCATGGACGCTGACATGATGGCGACAAAGGCCGGCAGGTAGACCCAACCGAGCATCCACGGGGCGGGCTCGGTGCCGAATCCGGAGACGATGTAGCCAAGCGCACCGGCCAGGGCGATGGGTACGCCGAGCGTGCTCGAGGTCGCCGTGGCCCGGTGCACGGGCGTGTTGAAGTAGATGAGAGTGGGCACGATCACGTTGCCACCGCCGATACCGGCAATTCCGGAGACGAGGCCGCCGCCGGTGCCGAGCAGGGCGGACAGTCCAGGCCCGGGCTGGTGGCGGTGAGCAGACGGTTTCCAGCTGGTCAGCATGACGAAGGCGACGAACAGCAGGAACGCGCCGATGAATCCCCGGAACGCCAGCGTCGGCAGGAGGGCCGCGAACGAACCGGACAGAAAGCTGCCTAGAATGAGGAAGGCCGCCCAGCGCCGCACCACGGGCCAGTCCACCATGTCCGCGCGGATCTGGGTGAGGGCGGCGGAAAGGGACGTGAAGACGATGCACGCCAGCGACGTGGCGACGGCTACGGCAGTGGACGCGTGGGTGTCGAACAGTCCGGCCAGGTCGAAGAGAACGATGAGTGCCGGGACGATCACCACACCGCCACCGATGCCCAGCAAGCCCCCCAGGAAGCCACTCACGGCCCCGATGCCCACGCAGGACCCGAAGAACAAAAAGTGATTCAATATGACGAAGTTAGGCGGAAGAGCGTGGAGTCTACTGAAGTTGCGCCTGCTGCAGCAACGCGCGCGCCGGTCATTCCGGGGCCGCACGGGTCCAAATCTGCGTGCCGGGTCATCCGGCGGGCGCGGCGCGCTCGCGCTGCTTTTGCTGCTCCTGGTCGGCCTGAGCGTCCAGGCAGCCGAGCGTCGGATCGAGTTGCCGAACGGAGACGTCTACGAAGGTGACATCGTCGGCGACATGCGCACCGGGCGGGGTACCTACACCTGGGCCGATGGCCACCGCTACGTCGGAGAGTTTCTCAATAACCGCATGCACGGCGATGGGGTCTACACCTGGCCCGATCAGCGTAGCTATGTTGGCAGCTTCGTCGAGGACCGGCGCGAGGGTCATGGGGTGCTGACCTGGCCAAACGGCAACCGGTACGAGGGTGAGTTCCTGGACAACCAGATGCACGGTCAGGGCACGCTGACCTGGGCCAACCGGGATGTCTACGAAGGCAGCTTCCAGGACGGCCAGCGTACGGGTGAAGGGCAGTTCACGTGGCACACCGGCGAGGTCTACCGCGGCGAGTTCGTCGACGGTGTTCTGCAAGGTCATGGCGTATTCGAGTGGCCCGACGGACGCACGTTCGAAGGTACCTTCGCGGACGGCATGAAGTCGGGCCGCGGCACGTTCACCTGGCCGAACGGCAACCGCTACGACGGCATGTTCGAGCACGACGAGCGCTCGGGTCTAGGGGTGTTCCGGTCCCGTGACGGTACCGTGTATCGCGGTCAGTTCGCCGCCGACAAGATGAACGGCTACGTGGTGAAGCAGCGCCCGGACAACCAGCTGGACCTGCAGCGCTGGGAGGACGGCGAGCTGCAGGTGACCCGGCCGCTGGCGAGCTCGCCGCGCTGCCGCCTGGAAATCGACGGCACGCCCTGGATGTTCGAAGCGGAGACATGCATCAACGGGCTTGCCAACGGCACAGGGCTCGCGGCGCGGATCGATGGCCGGGAGATCATCGAGAACGGACACTACGTGCTCGGCAGGTTGATCGAGGGTGACATCGAACGGCTCGTGCTGGAGGAGGGCTGATGTCCTCAGTCGCCGAGGCTCCTTTCATCGACATCCCGGGCTTCCAGATCGAGAAGGAACTCGGACGTGGTGGCATGGCCCGCGTCTACCTGGCGGTTCAGCGCAAGTTCGGCCGACTGGTGGCGCTCAAGGTGGTGACCGGCGACTTCACCCGGGATTCCCGGTTCCGGGAACGGTTCATCCGCGAGTCCCGCATCAATGCACGACTGACACACCCGAACATCGTCCAGGTGTATGACGTCGGTGCCCATGAGAGCCATCTCTATCTGGTGCTCGAGTACATCCGCGGTGGCGACCTGAACCAGCGTCTGGAGCGCGGTATCCGGCTCTCGGAGCTCGTCGGCGTGGTCAAGGACATGTGCCGGGCGCTGGACTATGCGCACAGCAAGGGGTTCGTGCACCGGGACATCAAGCCGGAGAACATCCTGTTCCGCGAAGACGGCAGTGCCGTGCTTACAGATTTCGGCATTGCCCGGCTCACCGATTCGAATCCGACCCTGACCCAGGCGGGCACCGTGGTGGGTACGCCACAGTACATGTCACCCGAGCAGGCGAGCGGCAGGGAGCTCGATGGCCGCTCGGACATATACAGCCTGGGTGTGGTGCTGTACCGCATGCTGACCGGAGATGTGCCCTACAAGGCGGACACGGCGGTGAGCGTGGGGATCAAGCACCTGCAGGAGCCGGTTCCACGTCTGCCGAATTATCTGAAGGCATTCCAGAGCGTCATCGACCGCTGTCTGGCCAAGAAGCCGGACCAGCGCTTTCAGAATGGTGCCGAGCTCATCGAAGCGCTGGACGCCGTACAGACCGAGGCTGAGCTGCCCAACGCGACGATCCGCGCTCAGGCGGTGAGCACTCAGGAGGTTCGCGCCGTCGGCAACGATCTGCTCACCACGGCAAGGGATCAGGGTCGCCTGGATCGAAGCAGCGAGCGGCGCCAGCGCCGGCGCCTGCGGGTGCTGCTGGGCCTGCTGCTCATCGTCTCGATCGCGGCGGGCGGGATGTATCTGGTGGTGGAGCGGCCAGCCTGGAGCATCAAAGCGCTGACCATGGCCGGGGTGATCGAGGACCCGCTGGTACAGGAGGCATGGACCAGTGCCCAGTCGCTTCATCAGGATCCGAATCAGGGGCTGAGTGCGGTGGTTGCTGCGTATCGTCGCGTGCTGGACCTGGATCCGGACCACGCCGGTGCGAGCAACGCCATTGCCGGGCTTGCAAGCCAGTGGCGGCAGGCGGTCAGCACAGCGCTCAATCAGGGTGATCTCGCCCAGGCGGAGACCAAGCTTGCTGAGCTCAACAATGCCTTTCCCAAGGACCCGGAGCTCGGCGCGCTGAGTACCGCACTGGCCGATCGGCGCCGGGCGGACAGCCTGCTCACCAGCACTCAGGCACTGCTGCGCAGTCACGGCATCGCCGACATTCCGTCCGCCACCGCGGCCATCCAGTCGTACCGCGAGGTGCTGCGACTGGCACCGGGTCACCCGGTCGCGCAGGCAGAGCTCAACACCATCGCCGAGTACTACGCAGGTCTCGCCACCGAGGCGGCAAAGAACGGCGACGTGGAGAATGCGCTGAGCTTCCTGGATCGGGCCAGTGCCGCAAACGCTACCCTGCCACTGCTGGACGATGTCAGGGACAGCATCCGCCAGGCCACCACGCTGCAGGAAGAAATCGCGCTGATGCTGCAGCGGGCGGGAGAGCTCCGCGCCGCCGGTACCCTGATCAATCCGCCGGGTGAAAACGCCGCCGAGATCTATCACCGGGTTCTGGCCGCGGATCCGGACAACGTGGTGGCGATCCAGGGTCTGAACGAGGTGGCCTCTCAAGTCGTGAATCGCGCAACGCAGTTGATCGCGGCGCGGGACGTCGACGGTGCTCAGGCACTGCTCGACCGGGCCGGTGCGGTGGGGCTGGATCCGGACACTCTCGCCCAGGTCAAGGCGCGGGTGGACGCGGAGGTTTCAAGACTGGCCAGCATTCAGACCAGTCTCGAACGGGCCCAGCTGCTGCTGGCTCAGGGCTATGTTACGGCGCCGCAGTCGGACAACGCGGTGGCAGTCCTGCGTGACGTTCAGCGACTCGACCCGGGCAATGCCCAGGCAGACGAGATGCTGACCCGAGCGGCCGAGCGGCTGGCGGCGGTCGCCCAGGAAGCCTACGACGTCGGCATGGTGAACGAAGCCCGCCAGTACCTCGAGCTGGCACTCACCGTGACCCCGGACGTCACGGCCTGGCGGGAGCTGCGCGCTACCTGGAACAAAGATAACAATAATGCCGCAAGCCCTTGATCTAAAAGTATTTATTTCTCTGGATAACGAGACAATTCCGCTGCAGGGCAGCATGACGATCGGCCGTCAGCTGGACAATGACCTGATGGTCGCCGGTGAGGACGTGCTCGATTTTCACCTCCGGGTAGAGCCCACCGACCGGGGTGCCCGCGCTTTTCCGCTCGGCGAGGCCAGTCTCATCGTCAACGGTCAGGACATGGCGGATCCTGTCGATCTCGTCGCCGGGGACGTACTGACCGTCGGGGTCAGCGAGATCCGGGTCAGCGCCAAGCGGCAGGGCCCGCCCCAGGCCGACGAGTGGTGGCTGCACGCGGACCGGGACGAATCCATCTACAAGGTGACCGGCACCCTGGGCGTGGGACGGGGCGACGACAACGAGATTCTGCTGCTCGATGACCACATTTCCCGCAGGCACGCACAGTTCACGCTGCAGGACGGCGTGGTCTGGGTGCGCGACCTGCAATCCGCCAATGGCACTTTTGTCAACGGTCAGCGCCTGACCGGCGGCTGTCGGTTGTACCACGGCGACGAGGTCAGCTTCGATGCGTTGCGCTTTCAGCTGGTCGGCAAGGGCCAGGACTTGACCCCGGTGCGTCAACCGGCGAGCCTCACCCAGGTGGAGCTGATCCGCGAAGTCCCCACCGGCGGCTACGAGACCACCGAGTTCAGCCTGGGCGAGCCTCAGGAAGACGCGCCGCTGGTGATTCCGGAGAGTGGCGAGACGGGGGCGTTTCTGCTCGGGGTCAGTGACCCAATCAGCGGCTACACGTTCCGGACCCGCATCGGCACCACCGTCATCGGCCGCGACGAGGACTGTGACGTGGTGATTCGGGATCCGACGGTGTCCGCACGGCACGCTGAAATCGTCGTCCGACCGGAAACCACCACGGTCACGAACCTCATGGCCACCAATGGCACGCGGGTGAATGGGCAGCAGATCCAGAATTCCGAGCTGGTGGACGGCGACGTGCTCCGCATCGGCCGCGTCAGTCTGGTCTTCAAGGACGTCCCGGCTCACCGGGCGGAGCACTCGCTCCTCGGCAAGCTGCAGTGGCTGCTGCTCGGCGCTTCACTGCTGCTTGCCATTGCCCTGATCTGGCTGATCTGACACCCATCCGCCGGTTGTTCGGCTTCCGGTGACTGCTTATCCTTCCCGCTCAGATCTATTTTCAGGTGGGCCGACGTGGGCGTGAAGATACCGTTTCGGAGGGAGCTGGAGTTCGAATACGGTGCCGTGGACGAGGTGGAACCCGGGATCCGCCGGGTGATCGCCAACAATCCCAGCCCGTTCACGCTCTACGGCACCGGCACCTACATTCTGGGCACGGGCAACGTGGCCGTTGTCGATCCCGGTCCGGCGGATCCCGCTCACATCCAGGCGCTGCTCGAGGCACTCGAAGGGGAGACCATCAGCCACGTCCTGGTCACCCACACTCATATGGACCATTCACCCGGCTGCGCGCTGCTGAAGGACCACACCGACGCGCCCACCTATGCCTTCGGACCTCACGGTGCGGGCAAGCTGGAGGAAGGCGTGCCCGTGGAAGAGGGGGGTGACATGGCGTTCACGCCGGACGTGCTGGTCGGCCATGGCGATGTCATCGAAGGGGACGACTGGTCGGTGGAGTGCGTATACACGCCGGGCCACACCTCCAATCACATGTGCTATGCGCTCCGGGAGTCGCGCGCGCTGTTCACTGGCGACCATGTGATGGGCTGGTCCACCAGCATCATCTCACCGCCGGACGGCGACATGATGGCCTACATGGTGAGCCTCGAGCTGCTGCTCGAGCGCCATGACCGGGTGTACTGGCCCACCCACGGCCCCTGCATCGTCGAACCCCATGCCCACGTCAAAGCCTTCATCGAGCACCGCAAGGAACGGGAGGCTCAGATCATGGAGTGCGTGGACCAGGGGGTGGGACTGATCGGCGACATGGTGCCCATGATGTACCGCGACACGCCGGAGTACCTCTATCCGGCCGCAGGCCGCTCCACCCTGGCCGCCATCGAGTATCTGGTCAAACGCGGTGCCCTCGCCGCCAGCGACGGCATCTCGCTGGGTTCGGTGTACAGCCGGGCCCGCTGACCGCGGAAAGACGGGGGCGATCGTACCCCGGCGGTCAGACCCAGTCTTTAGGCGGCAGAAAGTCGGTCAGCAACGCCGCTTCCGGCGTGCCGAGTTTGGGATGATAGTCGTATTTCCACACGACCAGCGGGGGCAGTGACGCCAGCACCGACTCCACCCGGCGACCGCTCTGCAGGCCGTACTTCGTCCCGCGGTCGATGGCCAGGTTGAACTCCGCATAGCGACCGCGCCGGTAAAGCTGCCAGTCACGCTCCCGTTCGCCGTACGGTGTGCCCATGCGCTGCTCGAAGATCGGCCGGTAGGCCGGCAGAAAGTGATCGCCGATGGCGCGGGTGAACGCAAAGGCGGACTCGAACCCGCCTTCGGTCCAGTCGTCGAAAAACAGTCCGCCGATGCCACGGCATTCCTGCCGGTGCGACAGGTAGAAGTACTCGTCACAGGCCGTCTTCAGCGCGCCGTAGTGCTCGCCGGCCGCCGCCTTCGCCTGCTGGTGCCAGTGCACGCAGTCTTCCTCGAAGCCGTAGTAGGGGGTGAGGTCGAAGCCGCCGCCGAAGTACCACACCGGCTCGTCCGCCTCCACGAAGAAGAACCGCAGATTGGCATGAGTGGTGGGGACGTACGGATTCACCGGGTGGACGATGAGCGAGATGGCCGTCGCCTGAAAGCCGTGCCCCGTCAGGTGCGGATTGCGCTCGGTGGCCGCCGGCGGCAGCGACGGACCGCGGCTGTGGGTGAACTGCACGGCGGCTTTCTCGATCTGTGCACCGCCCTCCAGGACCCGGGGCCGGCTGAGCACACCGTTCGGACCGGGGATGTCCTCGCGGCGGAAGACAGCGACACCGTCGAGCGCTTCCAGCGCGTCGACGATGCGGTCCTGCAGGCTCATGAAATACGTGCGGACGGGTTCGATGGTGGGCTGCATGGGTAGTCTGGATCCTTACTGTCCGGGTGGTCGCTGCGGTACTGGAACGATACCGCTCGGTCAGCTCGCCCGCAGATCGGGCACGATGCGCTCGGCGCTCACATGCTCGTCCGCCTCGACCCGGGGCAGCTGCACGGTGATCGCAACACCGGAACCGTCCGTCAGGTTCATGGCGCGCACCATGCCGCCGTGGGCTTCAGCGATGATTCGCACGACGTAGAGTCCCAGGCCGAAGTGCAGGCGGTTCTGAGGGCCGCGGTGGCTGACCATGGAGTCGAACAGAGATCCCTCCGCCTTGTCCGGCAGGGTCGGCCCGCGGTTGGCGACGGTGATCTGCAGGTTGGATCGGTAGGCGTCGAGCTGAACCCGTATGGGACTGTCGCTGCGATGGAAATCGATGGCGTTGTCGATGATCTTATCCATCATCTGCTCGATCCGGAAGTCGGATACCTCCGCCAGCACCGGTCGGCCCGGGCCGCGGTAGATGAAGGCGCAGTCCGGATGGGCGACGCTGCAATTGGCGACGTAGTTCTGCAGCAGCTGGTCGAGGTCGATCACCTCCATGTCTTCCGCTTCCAGTGACTCCTCCAGGTTGGCGGCGTCGGCCAGGTTCTGGACGATTGATCCGATCCGGGTCACACCCCGCTGCGCACTCTCCAGATACTTGCTGCCGCGAACGTCCGGATTCTCGTCAGCCAGGTTGTGCAGAGACGTGGACAGTGTGTTCAGCGGGTTGTTGATCTCGTGTCGCAGGGTGCGCGGCATGTTTTCCAGGAAGGTGTTGTGCTGGTGCAGCTTGGACAGCATGTTCGAGACGCTGCGTGCCAGGTCACCGATCTCGTCACCAGCGGAGATCTCGCTCTGCAGGAAGCTGGTACGCAGGCGTCCGTAGTCGTCGATGGCCTCGGATGCCTCCCGGCGCAGGCTGCGGATCCGCCAGGCCAGCCGGCCGGCGAAGGCCACCAGGGCAACGAACACGACGAACAGGCTCACCACCGACAGCAGCACCACCTGCTCGAGGGCGGAACGCTGAAAGGACAGGATGTCGTCGATGTTCTGCTCGACGATCACCGTGCCGATCACGGCGTTCTTCGAGACGATGGGGTGGGCGGCCATGATCACCTCGCTGGTTTCGGACAGCCGGCGACGGAGCGTGATCGGATCCCCTGCCAGGGACGCCGCGATGGCGGCGTCCACCGCGGATTCGGACGCGGTGGCAACCCCGGCGTCCGGCTGCCACTCCTCGAACGTGGTCAGGTAGTGAATCGCCGGTCGGATCCGTTCGAACACGTCCCGGATGAAACCGACCCAGCCGCCTGAGTCCTGATTGCCGACCACCGTGAGGCTGGTGCCGGTCTCCGCCCGGACCCGCTTCTCCGCATCGATCACCAGAATGCGCGCGCCAGAGTAGCCGAGACCCTGGATGATGGAGAGCAGCTCCGGCGAGCGCAGAACCACCAGGTTGAAGCTTTCCTTGCCGGCGGTGGGCAGCGTCTGCGTGGTTCGAACGATGGCCCGGGTGTCGGGGTCGTCCACGTCGACGAAGCTGATGCCGAAGTAGCGGGACGAGCCGAGCAGCGAGAGCGGCAGCCGGAACTCGAGCTGGTAGCCGTCGGCCTTGGGTTTCAGATAACCCATCACGTTCTGCATCGCCGCACCTTCGGCGGCGAAGCGCCAGTCGGCGTCCATGGCATAAGCCGTGGTGACCCCATCGCCAGGAAACGTGATCGTGATGCGTCCGTCCTCGCCGTTGGCGCGGATGAAATCCAGCCGGACATGGTCGGCATTGTCGAGCCGCAGGTACTCCGGATCGCGGTAGATGGCATTGCCATCCCGGATGTCCATGTACACGTACAGCTGGCCACCGCGCTCCCCCAGCAGCAGGCGGAAGTTGCCATCGGCGTTGGGGGTCTCGGAGCCGAACGACAGGAGCTTGCCTTTCAGCTCATCCCCCCAGTCGGATACGTCGCCGTCGAGCCGGACCGGGTTCTGCAGCGGGTGTGCGTAGAGGGATTCGAAATTCTCCACCGTCACCGGCAGGTCGTTGAACAGGTCCTCACGGCCGTTGAAGAGGGTGGAGATGCCTTCGGCGGTCAGCAGCTGCGCGTGTGACTGCCCCTGAATGAGGAGGCGCTCCATCTCGACCAGCTGGCGGTAGCCGAACAGCGGCACGACCAGCAGCGTCAGACCGAGCAGCATCAGCTTCGTGCCGAGCCGGGGACCGCGGATGGACTTGAAGAACTTCACGGGGGTGTGCTGTTTTGTCTCTGCCTGCCGGCGCGTCAGTCGGACCAGCGGTAGCCGAAGCCGTACTCGCTCTTGATCGCCGCGAAATCCGGATCGATCTTCTCGAACTTCTTGCGGATGTTACGCATGTGGGTGTTGATCGTGTTGTTCGTCACCAGGGACTGCATGGTGGCGTTCATGAGTGTCTCGTAGCTCACCGCATGGCCGGGCTGACGGACCAGCTTGGCCAGCATCCGGAACTCGGTGCCCGACAGGTCTATCCGTTGCCCTTTCCAGGAGGCGAGGAGAGCGTCCTGGTCCAGGGTCAGATCGCCGATCTTCTTGGCCGTGGGCGACTCGTTCTGGTCCTGCTCCTCACGGAACTCGTTGATCCGCAGCAGGCTCGAGATACGCTCCGCCAGATAGTCCAGGCTGATGGGCTTGGGCAGGTAGTCCCAGGCGCCGAGCCGGAGGCCGGAGATCTTGTCGATCTCGTCGATCCGCTCGGTGAGGAAGATCACCGGCAGGCTGGGGGCCCGGGCCAGCAGGTCCCGGCACAGCTGGAAGCCGCCGTCCACCTCCTCGCCGAGAATGATGTCCAGGATCACCAGATCGGGCAGGCTCGCCTCGAAGCCGGTCAGCGCCTCGTCCCGGCTGCCGTAGGCATCCACCTGGTAGCCCTTCTTGGTAATTGCGTCGGTGTAATTCGCCCGCTGATCAGGGTCGTCTTCGACAATCGCAATTCTCTTAGCCATCAGTTACTTATCCTGCCTTCTTCGCAGTGGCTCAAACCGGCTCGGTGGTGGCGATTCTAGCCTGAATTGGACCCACACGCTGCAACGGCGGCGGGTTCACGGTTTAGGTCAGCGGTCACCGCTGTGAACTCTGCACGTTCAGATGCAGCCTTTCTCCATCATGCTCAACGGGGCGCTCCAGTATTCATCCATGCGCCCTGCAGCCTGGATGGCTGTAATGAAACCCCGTTCAACGGGCCGGTGGCACCTGCTTCCCCCCAGGAAACTTGCTTAAGGCAAGGCAGGCGCTCGAAATAGGGACCTGTTCGAGTATCGACCATGAAAGTATTCGTTCCAATGAATGACCAGCTGATGGAGAGGCTCGGCCTCACCCTGGATGACCTGGTGCCCTTCGACCTCGACTACGAGGTGCTGCGGCCGGGAATTCCGTCCGAGCCTGTGGAGTCGGAGGCGCAGAGCGCCGTGGAATCCGCCTGAGGCGCATTGCCAGCCGGATAGCGTCCGGGCTAAGGTCTTTGCCAAACCGTCGTGGCCGCCTGCACAGGCGGCGTGGAACTCTTGAGCGCCTCTGACCCTTCTTTTCTGCAGTCCGCCGCCTCCACCCTCGCAACCATGGACTGGATGGAGTTCACCGGACTCGCCTCCGGACTGCTGTGCGTCTGGCTGCTGATCCGGCAGAACGTCTGGACCTTTCCCATCGGCCTCGTCTATTCCGTGGTATCGGTGGTCGTATTCTTCGAGGCCCGGCTCTACGCCGACGTGCTGCTGTCCGGTTATTACGTGCTGATGAACGGCTACGGCTGGTACTACTGGCTCTACGGCGGAACCCGTACGGTCGAGGACGACCTGCCGGTCACCCGGACGCCGCTGCGTACGGGGCTCGTGCTGACGACCCTCACCGCGCTGTCGATCGCCGGTATGGGCTGGTTCTTCGACACCCAGACCGATGCGGCCTTCCCATACTGGGACAGCGCTACCACCTGCATGAGCTTCGCGGCCATGTGGATGACGGCCCGTAAGTTCATCGACAACTGGATCATCTGGCTGGTGGTGGATGTGATAGCAACTGCGATCTATTACCTGAAAGACATTCATTTCTACGCCATCCTGTACGGCGTGTATCTCGGCATGGCAATTCTCGGTTGGCGGGCATGGCAGCTCACGATGATCCAGCAGGCGCGGCAACGGTCGACTCGGCCGGCCGCCGCATCCTCTGCCTGACCGGACCGGAATCCACCGGCAAGACCACGCTCGCAGCGCGGCTGGCGAAGGTTCTGAACGCCCGCCTGGTGCACGAGGTGGCGCGCGACTATCTGGCGGGTCGTCCGGAATACGACATCCGGGATCTGCGCACCATTGCCCGGGCCCAGGTCGAGGCGGAGCAGATGGCGCAGCTGTCCGATGGGCACATCGTCTGCGACACGGATCTGACCGTCATCCAGGTCTGGTGGGAAGAGAGCTTCGGACCGCTCCCCCAGGAGCTCAACGTGGCTCTGGGAGACCGCTCCGAACGCGCCTATCTGCTGTTGAAGCCCGATCTACCCTGGACCGAAGATCCGCTGCGGGAGCATCCACACGACCGTGAGCGGCTCTACGAGCGTTACGAGCAGCTCCTGGCCGCCGGGCCGTTCCCCTATGCCGTGGTGGAAGGGCAAGGGGAAGCACGCTGGGAGTCACTGCTGGCCGGGGTGAGGGCCATCTATCCTGAGCTGCTTGAGGACTGAAACTCGCGCAGGCGTTCTGCGGAATTCGCGATCTGTCCCTCGATCTCCGGTCGACCATTGCCATGGAAGCGTTCCGCATGGGCCCAGGCGTATTCCCGGAGCCAGAATGCGTTGAGGCAGTACTGCAAACGCTCACCATCCACAGGTCCGTCCAGGTAACGCGCCGCCAGCTCATACAGCGAAACCCAATCCAAACCAAGCCCCTGATGCAAGGTGACCAGGTCGAACAGCGGGTCGTTGTCCCCAAACCACTCCCAGTCCAGGGTCACCCACGCACCTGACTCGGGCTGAATGATGTTCCAGGGATTGAGATCGTTGTGGCAGGGAATCGTCAGGGACGGTCTCCATGCCAGTCGATCGGCCAGCTGGCGGATCCAGGCGGGTGGAGATCCTTCCGAGAGATATTCGCGGGCCAGGGCGATGGGATCGTAGTGTCGACCGCTCGCCGGCAGGCCCGCATGCAGCTGCCTCGCATAGTCGGCGATCCGGTCGATCGCCGGTTGTGCATCGCAGAGCAGCACGCCGTCCTCGAACCGGGTGATCAGAAAACCGCTCGACCTGTCGAGCGCGATCAGCTCGGCGGTCCTGACGGCCGGTCGCTGCCGGTAGAATTTCGCCTCATGTTCACGGTCGACGAACGGCCGCTCCCGGTCCGGCACGCGCAGGACGTACCACTCATCGGCATGCGCGAACCGGTAGTTCTCGTTGCTGTAGCCGCCGCTCAGGTACTCGAACGGGCCGATGTCCTGTGCCCGCCAGCTCGGCATCAGCACGGACACGATGCCCGTGAGGAAACCGGTATCAGCGGATTGCGGAAGGAAGTTATCCATGTCGGCAGGTTCCGAATCGGACGCCGTGCCGTCAAGGGCGCTGCCCGGATGGGCTAGAATCCGCCGATGCAGTTAACGCTGACCCGCTTCGTTCATGCCCTCCGCAGCGCCGAGCTGCCGGTGTCGCCGGCAGAGACGCTCGACGGATTCGAGGTGGTGCAGCACATCGGGATCGACGATCCCAAGCTGCTGCAGAATGCGCTCTCTCTGACGCTCGCCAAAACCCGGGAGGAGAAGGAGCGCTTCGCCAGCTGCTTCGACCGGTTCTTCCACCAGCTGGCATTCCAGCAGCCGGCCAAACGCTCGATGCTGCAGCGGGTCGATGGCGAGGCGCTCCTGGAGGACGTCTCGACCGTCGATAATCCGGCACTCACTTCGGTGATCCGGGCCATCCTGACGGGTGAGCTCGACGAGGTGTCGTGGAAGGTTCAGAGCGAAGCGGAGCGGGCGGGGCTCGCCAACATACAGACGCTCCGGGAGAAATCCTCCTACGCCGGGATCCTCGCACGCGCCCTCGGCATCGAGGGGCTGGAAGCGCTCATCGCCGGTCCGGCGACTCTGGAACCAGACCGTCTCACCGCCCTGCGGTATCTCCGGCAGTATATTCAGGAGCAGGTGCGGGCCTACGTGGACGGGCAGTACGCACTCAACGTCGACGCCACCGGCAAGCGGGCGCTGATCGACGCGGCGCTGTCGAGCAATCTGGATCAGCTCCAGCCGGGGTATTACGCCGAGGTCGACCGGGTCGTCGCCAAGCTCGCGGACCGGCTCGCACGGCAGCACCGCCGCCGGCGCCGTAAATCGCATCGCGGCGTCCTGGACCTCAAACGCACACTGAGGGAGAACGTCGCCTACGATGGCGCCCTGTTCGACCTCAAGTGGCGGCGGACGCGGATCGAGAAGTCATCCGTCTACGTGGTCTGTGACGTGTCGAACTCCGTGGCCCGCATCGCACGGTTTCTGCTCCTTTTTCTGCACGGTCTCACGGACGTGCTGCCTCAGGTGCGGGCGTTCGCCTTCTCCAACCGGTGTGGCGAGATCACCCAGCAGTTCCGAGCAAAAGGCGTGGAGCGGGCCGTCGAGGAGGCCCTGTTCGACTGGGGTCGGGGTGCCACGGACTACGGCGCCGCCCTGGTGGACTTCCGGGACCTGGTGCACCAGACGCTCGATCACCGCAGCACGCTGATCTTCCTGGGTGATGCAAGAGGTAACTACTTCGATCCCCAGGTGGACGTATTCAAACATCTCGCCGCCCGCGTGAAGCAGGTCTACTGGCTGAACCCGGAAACCCGGGATCAGTGGGGCGAAGGGGACTCGGAAATGCGCCGTTACGCACCTCATTGTCTCAGGGTCGACGTCTGCCGGGGGCTCAAGGACATCGAGCGGTTCGCTGACCGGTTGCTGCTGGCTACCC
>QJYB01000036.1 GCA_003247835.1 Gammaproteobacteria bacterium
AAATTGCGGTTCGACGTGGACGCACAGTGCTCGCCCGGCGCCAGCTTGTCCGGATTCATAGCGAGGCACATGGAGCAACCCGCCGCCCGCCACTCGAAACCTGCGTCCGTAAAGACGTCTGCCAGTCCCTCCGCTTCTGCCTGGGCCTTGACCAGCCCGGATCCGGGCACCACCAGCGCCTGCTTGACGCTTGCAGCCACTCTGCGGCCCTTTACCACCGCCGCCGCTGCCCGCAGATCCTCGATCCGGGAGTTCGTGCAGGAGCCGATGAACACCCTGTCCAGCCGGATGTCCGTGATCGGCTGATCCGCCGCCAGGCCCATGTAGGTGAGCGCCCGGCGTATGGCATCCGCCCGGCCGGGGTCGTCTTCGGCCTCCGGATTCGGCACCGCCGCGTCGATCCCCACCACCATTTCCGGTGAGGTCCCCCAGCTGACCTGGGGCACAAGCAAGGCGGCGTCGACCACCACCTCCCGATCGAAACGGGCATCCGGGTCGGAGCACAGCGTGCGCCAGTAGCGCTCGGCTGCATCCCACCTGGCACCGGTCGGCGCGAACGGCCGCCCCTGCACGTAGTCGAGGGTCGTGTCGTCCACCGCCACCATGCCGGCACGGGCGCCGCCCTCAATGGCCATGTTGCACACCGTCATCCGACCTTCCATGGACAATGCACGCATGGCGTCGCCACGGAATTCGATGGTATGTCCCGTGGCCCCGGCCGTACCGATGCGGCCGATGATCGCGAGCACCAGATCCTTGGCGCTGATCCCGTCGGAGAGCGCGCCATCGACTCGAACACTCAGGTTACGGGCCTTCTTCTGCACCAGGCACTGGGTGGCCAGCACGTGCTCCACGTCCGAGGTGCCGATGCCCTGAGCAAGCGCACCGAAGGCGCCGTGGGTGGAGGTGTGCGAATCGCCACAGACGATGGTCATACCGGGCAGCGTCGCGCCCTGCTCGGGACCCACCACGTGAACGATACCCTGACGCGGATCCAGAATGTCGAACTGGGTGATGCCGTAGCGCCTGCAGTTGGCGTCCAGAGTGACCACCTGTTCCCGGGCAATCAGGTCCGTGATGCCGTCGATGCCCGCTTCCCGGTGGTCTGTTGGCACGTTGTGATCCGGTGTAGCCAGGTTGGCGTCGACGCGCCAGGGTGCCCGTTCCGCCAGCCTCAGGCCTTCGAATGCCTGGGGTGAGGTCACCTCGTGCAGCAGCTGCTGGTCGATGTAGAGCATGGTCTGACCGTCGGCACGCACCCCTACCACGTGGGCGTCCCAGACCTTGTCGTAAAGGGTTTTTCCTGCCACGGCAGCACGTCCCGTCCGTCATCGAGGGCGGCCATGTTAGGGCTCGACTTTGAATAAAACAAATTCATTGTCTTTATGATCTCCATTCTTCATGGGAATATATGATTCTCAATGGGATACGAACGTGACGCTGGAGCGATCCTATGGACCTTCCGGATCTGGAAACCTTCGTGGCGGTTGCCGAGTGCCGCTCTTTCTCCCGGGCCGGGGAACGCCTGCACCTCACCCAGCCGGCGGTCAGCAAACGGATCCAGGCGCTGGAAGCAAGCCTCGGCGCCCCGCTCTTCGACCGTGTCGGCAAACAGGTGGAGCTCACCCACGGCGGCCGGCTGCTGCTGCCGCGCGCCCGCACCCTTCTGGCCGGGGCGGCGGACACGCGGCGTCTGCTGCTGAACCTCTCCGAGCAGGTCGCAGGCTCCCTGCACCTGGCCACGTCGCATCACGTCGGTCTGCACCGGCTGGCGCCGGTGCTGAAGGCGTTCAGTGATCGCTACCGGGACGTCCAGCTCGACATCCGCTTCGAGGATTCGGAGGCCGCCCACGACCTGATTCGCCGTGGCGACAGCGAGCTGGCGGTGGTCACTCTGGATCCCGCCGGGGCGTCTGGTCTGGACTCGCTTGCGCTGTGGGACGATCCCCTGGTGTTTCTGGTGGCGGCCGATCATCCGCTGGCGCACAGGCCGGGCATCATGCTCACCGAGCTGGCGGACCATCCGGCCATCCTGCCCGGTCTCACTACCTACACGGGTCGTATCGTTGCCGAGCTGTTCGCGTCGCGAGGCATCACGCTCGCATCACACCTGTCCACCAACTATCTGGAAACCATCAGCATGCTCGCCGGTATCGGCCTTGGCTGGAGCGTGCTGCCCAGGTCCATGCTGACGGCGGGTCTGGTGGCGCTGCAGACGGACGCGCCACCGCTGCGGCGAACGCTGGGATGCGTCACCAATCCGGCCCGTACCCGCTCCAACGCGGCGGAAGCATTCATGACCGTGCTGGCCGAGTTCGCGGATTGAAGCGTTCGGGAAGCGATCAGCGCTGAGGGCGATCCGCGGGGCTGACCTGGCCCCGGTAGCGGAGCAGATGGTCCATGAGCACCAGCGCCACCATGGCTTCGGCGATGGGCACGGCCCGGATCCCCACACAGGGGTCGTGTCTGCCCTTGGTAACCACCTCCACCTCGTTGCCGGACCTGTCCACGGTCAGCCCCGGCGTGGTCAGGCTCGACGTTGGCTTGAGCGCGATGCGGGCGATGATGTCCTGACCCGAGGAGATACCGCCGAGCACACCCCCTGCGTGGTTGCTGGTGAAGCCGGACTTGCGGATCTCGTCCCGGTGCTCGGTCCCCCGCTGGCCGACGACGTCGAACCCGTCTCCCACGGCCACGCCTTTCACCGCGTTGATGCTCATGAGTCCACCCGCCAAGTCCGCATCCAGCTTGCCGAACACCGGCTCGCCGAGACCCGCGGGCACGCCGCTGGCGATCACGGTCACCTCCGCACCGATGGAATCCCCTTCCCGTCTGAGCGTGTCGATGAGGCTGGCAATCTCATCCACCCGGTCCGGATCGGGACAGAAGAAGTCGTTGTCATCGACCACCTCGAGCCGTTTGGCTTCGAACCGGAGGGCGCCGATGGCAGAGAGATATCCGCGGATAAGCACGCCACTGCCTGCCAGGTACTTGCGGGCAATGGCACCGGCGGCGACACGCATGGCGGTTTCCCGGGCCGACGCCCGGCCGCCGCCGCGATAGTCGCGAATCCCGTACTTGGCGTCGTAGGTGTAGTCCGCATGGGCCGGCCGGTACAGATCCTTGATGTTGCCGTAGTCCTTACTCTTCTGGTCGACGTTGTCTATGACGAGACCAATGGGCGTGCCGGTGGTCAGCCCTTCGAACACCCCTGAGAGTATCCGGACCTGGTCCGGTTCCTGACGCTGGGTCGTGTACCGGGACTTGCCGGGGCGACGCCGGTCCAGATCGACCTGCAGGTCCGCCTCGGCAAGCGCCATCCCGGGTGGACAGCCGTCCACCACTGCGCCCAGCGCAAGGCCGTGGCTTTCACCGAAGGTGGTGACCGTGAACAGCTGTCCGAAGGTATTGCCGGGCACGAGGTCCGTCCGCAGGGCATCGACGCGGCAGTATGCCCCTTAGCCGGTTCAGGTCAAATCGGCTGCGCGGACGACGAAGACGCCCTCACCGCCCTGCTCGAAATCGGGCCAGACGAACGCCACGTCCGGATACGCGGCGAGCAGCGCGGACGCGCTCCGGCCCACCTCACAGACCAGCACACCGTCCGGGGTAAGACGTTGCTGGCCACCCTCGATGATGCGACGGATCAGATCCAGTCCGTCCACGCCACCCGCCAGCCCGGCGGCGGGCTCGTGCCGGTACTCCGCCGGCAGGCTCGCCATGTCACGCGCGTCCACATAGGGTGGGTTCGACACGATCAGATCGAAGTCGAGCGGATCCGGTAGCGCATCGTAGAGGTCTCCCTCGTGAACGAAGACCCGCTCGGCAAGCCCGTGCAGCTGCACGTTCTGCCGCGCGAGCGAGGCAGCCAGTGGATCCAGCTCAACGAGGTGAGCCTCCGCTTCCGGGAAAGTCAGGGCCGTAGCTATACCGATACATCCCGATCCCGTGCAGAGGTCGAGCACACGCCGGGGAGCCTGGCTGAGCCAGGGCTGGAACCCTCGCCCGATCATCTCGCCGATGGGTGAGCGCGGGACGACGACCCCCGGCGCCATGAGGAACTCGTAGCCGGCAAACCACCAGCGACCGAGCAGATGCGCCAGCGGTATCCGCTCACGGATACGTCGGGCGAGCAGCGCCCTGATGTTCGCCTCATCGTCGGCATCGACCACGGCGCCGAGATTTGCCGCGTCATCGGCAAGCCCGGTCTGGGTCAGCACCAGCACCGTGGCTTCGTCCCAGGCGTTGTCGGTGCCATGACCGAAGAAGACGCCCGCATCGGCCAGGGCCGACGAAGCCTCGTCGATCAGCGCGGCGACGGTCGTCACGCGTTCAGCGCGCCCGCCGATTCGGCAGAACGAGCTCGATACGGGAACTGCTGCCGACTCTGGGCAGCAGCGGACCGGCACCGAAGGGGATCAGCTCCGGTCCTTCGGCGCGGCCGAGCACGTCCACCGCCTGGCTCGCGCAGCGGCCCGACCGATCGATCAGCTCGCTGCCCGACAGGGACCCGTAGAGGTGACACACCACGTAGATGATCTGACCACGGAACACCTTGAGCCCGTCCGCCAGGGAGGCGAGCACCTCGGTATCCTGCTCGGACAGCACACCAGTCACCGGAGGTACGACACCTTCGATCACGGCCAGACCTTCACCGGCGAGCCGATCGGCGATCTGCTCGTTCGGCCGCACCGCCACCTGATGTTCCGGCTTCAACACTTCGAGATGCGCGTACACCCGCCTGTTACCACGCTCGATGATGTAGAGGGCGATCAGATGATCATGGTAGCGGCCGGCAAAGTAGAACTGGTTGGCATCCGGCCCGTAGAGCAGCGCCCGGTTGAAGATCTCGTTCGCCCACAGGTTGCTCCGGCCGCAGTCGAGACCACTGCAGGTGAACAGCGGATCGCTACCGATCACACCGAGGTAGTGCTTGATGACGTCGGTCGTCTGCACGCCGTCGGGCATCTCGTAGGTCGCCCACTCCCGGGTGGCCGTGGTACGGACCTCGTGCTCCACCCGAACCTCACGGCGGGTCTTGTCCACACGGCCGATGGCGAATTCCCGGGGCAGGTACTCGTCGTCGGCATCGTAGGCGACGATGTAGGAGTGAGGATACCGCTCGATGTCCAGCGGATTACGGGCACCGGTTACATCCTGCGCGGCCATGGCGCCGACGAGCGGCAGCGCGGCGAGCAGGCAACCCAGACTGACGGGACCCGTGAATCGCTTCATTCGAACCTATGCTAGTGGGGACCGCGACGGTTGGGAACCGTGGCGGATACTATCCGGCACGGCCAGCCCGCCGGCCGCCGTGCCTTCACCGCTCGAGCAGCGACAGGAGCAGCTGATTGATGCGGCTCACGTAGGCCGATGCATCCTTCAGCGCGCTGCCATCCGCCAGGCTCGCCTGATCGAACAGGATCAGCACCAGATCCCGGAACCGGTCTTCGTCCGACTCGTGGTCGAGCTTCTTCACCAGCGGGTGTGCGGCGTTGTACTCGAAGATCGGCTTCGACTCCGGCAGCGATTGTCCCGTCGCCTCGAGAATGCGTCGCATCTGTGCGCCGGGGTCGTGGGCGCCCAGCACGAGGCACGCCGGCGAGTCCGTCAGCCGTTCTGACGGGCGGACTGTCTCCACCCGCTCTCCCAGCACCGCCGTGATCCGCTCGGTCAGCGCGCTGGTATCCGGTTTTTCAGTCGACTCCGCCTCATCCGTGGCATCGCCCGGCAGCTCCAGATCGCCACGCATGACATCGACGAAGGGTTTGCCGTCGAACTCGTGGACCATGGACATCATCCACTCGTCGATGCGGTCGAACATCAGCAGAACCTCGATGCCCCGCTTTCTGAACACTTCCAGGTGCGGACTCGTGCGCGCGTTCTCGTAGGACTCCGCGACCAGGTAGTAGATCCGGTCCTGGCCGTCCACCATGCGGCCGACATAGTCTTCGAGTGCCACCTGCTTCTCCGCGGTACCGCCCGATGCGGGGGCCTGTGCATCCGCCGTCGACGCAAAACGCAGCAGCTTGAGAATGGCTTCCCGGTTGGCGAAGTCCTCGCCTGCACCTTCCTTGAGCACCTCACCGAACTCGTCGATGAACGTCCGGTAGTCCTCGGGCTGCTTCTTCGCCAGCGTTTCCAGCATTGCCAGGGCGCGCTTGGTGAGCGCGTTTCTGATCGTCGTGACCCGTTCATCCTGCTGAAGAATCTCCCGGGAGACGTTCAACGGCAGGTCGTTGCAGTCCACGACGCCTTTCAGAAAACGCAGGTACAACGGCAGGAACTGCTCCGCCTCGTCCATGATGAACACGCGTTGCACGTAGAGCTTGAGACCTCGTGGCGCGTCCCGGTTCCACAGATCGAACGGCGCGCTTTTCGGCACGTAGAGCAGGCTCGTGTACTCGAGCTTGCCTTCCACTTTGTTGTGACTCCAGGTGAGCGGATCCTGGAAGTCGTGGGAGACATGTTTGTAGAACTCCCGGTACTCGTCGTCGCTGACGTCGCTCCGGGACCTGGTCCAGAGGGCTTTGGCCGAGTTGACCACCTCGAACTCCGGCGCCTGCTCTGCTGCCTCGTCCTCATCTGCGGAGCTCGCCTTCGCCATCTCCACCGGCACACCGATGTGATCGGAGTACCGCCGGACGATGTGCCGGAGCCGGTAGGCATCCGCGAACTCCTTTGCATCCGGCTTCAGGTGCAGGATGACCTCGGTACCCGCGGCGAGGTCGGCGACTTCCTCGACGCTGAACACCTCTTCGCCCCGGGACACCCAGCGGGTACCGGCGCCCGTTTCCCCGGCGCCATCCAGCGCGGAGCGCGTGAGAACCTCGACCTCGTCGGCGACGATGAACGCGCTGTAGAAGCCGACGCCGAACTGACCGATGAGGCTCGCATCCTTCTTCTGATCACCGGTGAGCCGTCCCAGAAACTCCGCTGTCCCGGACTTGGCGATGGTGCCCAGGTTCGCGATCACCTCATCCCGTGTCATGCCGATGCCGTTGTCGCGGATGGAGAGCATGCCCGCTTCCTCATCGAACGTGATGCGAATGGCAAAGTCGCCCGTGGACGGCAGCAGGTCTGGGTTGGCAACCGCCTCGAACCGCAGCTTGTCGATCGCATCCGATGCGTTCGAAATCAGCTCCCGCAGGAAGATCTCCCTGTTGGAGTACAGGGAGTGGATCATCAGGTGCAGCAGCTGCTTGGCTTCGGTCTGGAAGCCGAAGGTTTCGGTCGCGGCAGGCTCAGCCATGGTTCGTCGCCCCGGTTTTTCTATTGTCAGGGCGGAATTGGGGGCAGCCGGCGGAAATTCAAGTCCGGGACCGGGCTCGACCCGGTCCCGCACACCCCGCTACTTCCAGCCAGTGACCTCGGAGAGCGCGTCGCCGATTTCGGCGAGACTCTTCACGGTGCGCACCCCGGCCGCTTCGAGTGCGGCGAACTTGTCCGCCGCGGTGCCCTTCCCACCGGCGATGATGGCGCCGGCGTGACCCATGCGCTTGCCCGGCGGTGCGGTCACCCCCGCGATGTAGCCGACGATGGGCTTGGTGATGCTGCTGTTGATGAACTCCGCCGCTTCCTCTTCAGCCGTGCCACCGATCTCGCCCACCATGACGATGGCTTCGGTACCCGGGTCGTCCTCGAACAGCTTGAGGATGTCGATGAAGTGACTTCCCGGGATCGGGTCACCGCCGATGCCGACGCACGTGCTCTGACCGAATCCCTTGTCGGTGGTCTGCTTCACCGCCTCGTAGGTCAGCGTGCCCGACCGGGAAACGATGCCCACTTTGCCCGGCAGGTGAATGTCGCCGGGCATGATGCCGATCTTGCAGGCACCCGGCGTGATCACACCGGGACAGTTCGGACCGATCAGCCTGACGTTTGTGGTATCGAGCTTGGCCTTGACCTTGAGCATGTCGAGGGTGGGAATACCTTCGGTGATACAGACCACGAGCTCGATACCGGCATCCACCGCCTCGAGGATCGAGTCCTGGCAGAACGGTGCCGGTACGTAGATGACCGACGCGGTAGCGCCCGTGGCGTCCACCGCCTGACGGACCGTGTCGAAGACCGGCAGACCCAGATGCTTGGTACCGCCCTTACCCGGCGTCACACCGCCGACCATCTTCGTGCCGTAGGCGATGGCCTGCTCGCTGTGCAGCGTGCCCTGGGAACCGGTGAATCCCTGACAGATGACCTTGGTGTTCTTGTCGACCAGAACGCTCATGCCTTGTCTCCTGCTGCAGCCACGGCTTTCTGCGCGGCGTCGGTGAGACTCTCCGCGGCAATGATGTTGAGGCCACTGGCAGCCAGCGTCTCGCGCCCTTTCTTTGCGTTGTTGCCTTCGAACCGGACCACCACGGGTACGGTGACACCGACTTCCTGGACGGCGCCGATGATGCCTTCCGCGATGGTGGCGCAGCTGACGATGCCGCCGAAGATGTTGATCAGCACCGCTTTCACGTTCTCATCCGAAAGAATGATCTTGAACGCCTCGGACACCGCTTCCTTGGTGGCACCACCGCCGACGTCCAGGAAGTTGGCCGGATTGCCGCCGTGGATCTTCACCAGGTCCATGGTGCCCATGGCGAGCCCGGCGCCGTTGACCATGCAGCCGATGTTGCCGTCGAGCGCCACGTAGTTGAGGTTGAACTCCGCCGCCTGGGCTTCCCGCTCGTCCTCCTGAGACGGGTCGTGCATGGCCGCGACCTTGGCCTGCCGGTACAGCGCGTTACCGTCGACATTCACCTTGGCGTCCAGGCAGTGAATGTTGCCCTCGGTGGTCACCACCAGCGGGTTGATCTCCAGAAGCGAGCAATCCAACTCCTCAAAAAGTTTTGCCAACCCCATGAAAAGATTCGTAAATTGTCTTATCTGAACGCCTTCCAATCCGAGCTGGAAGGCGAGCTCGCGACCCTGAAAAGGTTGCGCGCCCACGTACGGATCGATCACCGCGCGCAGGATCTTCTCCGGTGTCTCTTCCGCCACCTGCTCGATTTCCACGCCACCTTCCGTGGACGCCATGAACACCACCCGGCGGCTGGCCCGGTCCACGACCGCGCCGAGGTAGAGTTCCCGGCCGATGTCCGTGCAGCTCTCCACGTAGATCTTGCTGACCGGCTGGCCCTTTTCATCCGTCTGGATCGTCACCAGGTTCTTGCCGATCCAATTTTCGGCAAAGGCACGGACCTCGTCGGTGGAGTCCGCCAGCTTCACACCGCCGGCCTTGCCTCGCCCTCCCGCGTGCACCTGGACCTTGACCACCCAGCGGTTGCCGCCGATCTTTTCCGCGGCCGCGACGGCCTCGTCGGCCGTATCCACCGCGTACCCCTGGGATACGGGCAGGCCGTATTCCGCGAACAGGCCTTTGGCCTGGTACTCGTGTAGGTTCATGATTTTCCTGTCAGTACGTTGTCAGTTGTCAGTCGTGATCCCGGCGCTACTTACGCTTCCGGTTCACCATATGAATGGCATGCCCCGCCACCCCGAGAGCCGCTTCGTGCACCGCTTCGGAAAGCGTGGGGTGTGCGAACATGATCAGTCCCAGATCCTCCGCGCAGGCGTCGAACTCCATGGCGATCACCGCCTCGGCGATGAGCTCCGACGCCTGAGGACCGAGCACGTGCACGCCGAGAACCCGGTCCGTCTTTGCATCAGCCAGCACCTTTACCATCCCCTCGGTGTCATTCGCAGCCAGAGCACGGCCGCTGACGGAAAAGGGGAAGGAGCCCACATTATAGGCTTCGCCGCCGGCCTTGAGCGCCTGCTCCGTCTTCCCCACCCACGCGATTTCCGGGTGGGTGTAGATCACCGAGGGAACGGTGTCGTAGTTCACCAGCGGTTTCTGGCCCGCGATCCGCTCCGCCACCATGATGCCTTCCTCCATGCCCTTGTGCGCCAGCATGGGTCCCCGAACCACGTCGCCAACCGCGTAGACGCCCGGCGCGTCGGTGACACAGCGGTCGTTGACGAACAGAAATCCCCGCTCATCCAGATTGACACCGGAATCCGGCGCAAGCAGTCCTTCCGTATACGGCCGGCGCCCCACCGCAACGATCAGCTTGTCAACGGTCAGGCTGTGGTCGCCTTCCTTGTCCTGGTAGCTCACCTCGACCGCACCGCCCTTTTTCTTTGCGCCCATCACCCGGGTCCCGAGGCGGATATCGAGCCCCTGACCTTGAAACAGCTTCAGCGCATCCCGGGCGATGCGCTGGTCTGCCATGGGCAGAAAGTCCTCGAGCGCCTCGAGCACGACTACCTGCGAGCCGAGACGGTTCCAGACGCTGCCGAGCTCGAGGCCGATGACACCCGCACCGATCACACCGAGCCTTTCCGGTACGGACTGGAACTCCAGGGCACCTGTAGAGTCGACGATCAGTTCGTCGTCGATAGGGGCTGGCGGAATGCTCACCGGTACGGAGCCCGGCGCCAGGATCACGTGGGCGGCCTGCAGCATGCGGCCCTCGCCCTCATGAGGCCGGTACTCCACCTGGCGATTTGCCAGCAGCTTGCCGGTACCCGGCAGGCCGGTCACACCGTTGGCCTTGAAAAGCCCGGCTATGCCGCCGGTCAGCTTGCTCACGACCTGATCCTTGTGCGCGATCATCCGCGGCACGTCGAGAGACAAGCCGGACACACCGATCCCTACATCTGCGAAGTGATCCCGTGCTTCCGCGTACTTGTGGGACGCATCCAGCAGGGCCTTCGACGGAATACACCCCCAGTTCAGGCAGGTACCACCGTAGGCGGGCTTGCCGTCCTTACCGAGGCTCTTGTCGATGCAGGCGGTGTTGAGGCCGAGCTGTGCGGCCCGAATGGCCGCGTGATAGCCCGCCGGTCCTGCACCGATCACGATCACATCGAAGGAATCACTCATGTTGTTGCCTTTCGCTTGAATTTCGCAGCTGGGTAATCGTCGTTACAGCTCGAGCAGTATCCGCGCCGGATCTTCGATCATGCTCTTGATAGTCACAAGAAAACGCACCGCCTCCTGACCGTCGATCAGCCGATGGTCATAGGACAGGGCCAGATACATCATGGGGCGAATCACGATCTCACCGTCCACCACCACGGGACGATCCTCGATCTTGTGCATACCGAGGATGGCCGTCTGCGGTGGATTCAGGATCGGTGTGGACAGCAGCGAGCCGAACACGCCACCGTTGGAGATGGTGAAGGTACCTCCCGCCATGTCCTCGATGCTGAGCTTGTTCTCCCGGGCCTTGGAGCCGAAGCCGTTGATCTGGTCTTCGATCTGAGCCAGGGAGAGTGCGTCCGCATCGCGGACCACGGGGACGACCAGTCCCCGGTCGGTGCTCACCGCTACGCCGATGTCGTAGAAACCGTGGTAGATGATGTCGTTGGCGTCGATGGAGGCATTCACCGCAGGAAAACGCTTCAACGCCTCCACGGAGGCGCGCACGAAGAACGACATGAAGCCGAGCCGCGTCCCGTTGTGGCGCGCCTGGAACTCCTCCTGGTAGCGCCTGCGCATGGTCATGATGGGCTGCATGTCCACCTCGTTGAAGGTGGTGAGCATGGCCGCCGTCTGCTGCGCTTCCACCAGCCGGCGGGCAATGCTGGCGCGCAGGCGGGTCATGGGCACGCGTCGCTCCACCCGCTCGCCGCTGTCCAGAATGGGCTCATGTGCCGGCGCCCGGACGGAGGGTTCAGGAGCCGGTGCCGGTTCGGGTACCGGCGCCTGGTCGGTCACCGCCCTCGAGACGTCATCCTTGGTGACCCGGCCGTCCTTGCCGGTACCCGTGACGGTATGAATGCTGATGCCCTGCTCCTCGGCCAGCTTGCGGGCAGCCGGGCTCGCGCTCACCGGCTCGGCGGCCTGGGTCGTCACGGGTGCTGCTGCTTCCGCAGGTGCGGTCGGCGCCGGTGGCGCGCTCGGCAGCGTCTGCTCACCCACCTCGAAGTGGGCGATCACCTCCTCACTGTCGACGATTTCCCCCTCATCCTTGAGGATCTTCGTCAGGGTGCCGTTCTCCGGAGCGACAACCTCGAGGACCACCTTGTCGGTCTCGATGTCGACCAGCAGATCGTCCCGGGCAACCGGTTCACCCGGGCGCTTGTGCCAGACGGCGATGGTGCCTTCGGTGATCGATTCCGGGAATGTGGGCGCCTTGATATCCATGTAGCTTCGTTCCTAGTGTCGTGTGAGCGCGGTCCAATGCCTCAGCCGAACAGGGCATCGTCCACCAGCCGCTGCTGACGGACCGTGTGCGCACCGGCGAAACCACCAGCCGGCGCAGCAAACGGATCCCTGCCGGCATACGCCAGATACAGGGAGTCATCGTGACGGAGAATCACCCGTCGCATGTGATGCTGGCTGGCGTACCAGGCACCCTGGTTCATGGGCTCTTCCTGACACCAGACAACGTCTCTCAGGTTGGTGTATGGCGCGATGACCGCGCCCAGCACCTCCTCGGGAAACGGATACAGCTGCTCGAGGCGGACGATGGCGACGGTCTCCACACCCATTTCCCGTCGCCGTTCCAGCAGCTCGTAGTAGACCTTGCCGCTGCAGAGGATGACCCGCTCCACCTGGGTCGGGTCCTGGGGGTCGACCTCGGGCAGCACGGTCTGGAAGGTGCCCTCGCTCAGATCTTCGAGGGTCGATACGGCCAGCTTATGGCGGAGCAGGCTCTTCGGTGTCAGCGCGATCAGCGGTATGCGGGCGGGGCGGATCGCCTGGCGACGCAGCATGTGGTAGACCTGCGCCGGGGTGGTAGGTACGCACACCTGCATGTTGTGCTGAGCGCAGAGCTGCAGATAGCGCTCCAGGCGCGCGGACGAGTGCTCGGGCCCCGCGCCTTCGTAGCCGTGCGGCAGCAGCATGGTCAGCCCGCACAGGCGCATCCATTTGGTGGCGCCACTGGAGATGAACTGGTCGATCACCACCTGGGCCCCATTGGCGAAGTCACCGAACTGGGCCTCCCAGATCACCAGCGTATCCGGTGCGGTTGTGGCGTAGCCGTATTCGAACGCGAGCACCGCCTCCTCGGAAAGCAGCGAATCGAAGATCTCGAAGTCGTTGCTTTCCGTGAGCTGATCGAGCGGCACGTACCGCTCCCCGTCCCTCTGGTTGTAGAGACAGGCGTGGCGGTGGGAGAACGTGCCCACACCTACGTCCTGGCCGGTCAGGCGGACGTCGTAACCCTGCTCGAGGAGTGTGGCGTAGGCCATGATCTCGGCGAAGCCCCAGTTGATCGGCATGGCACCCGCGGCCATCTTGTGCCGGTCCTCCAGGATCTTCTGAACCTGCCGCTGCAGCACGAAACCGTCCGGCAGCACCTCGAGCCTGGCGGCGAGTTCCCGCAGCCGGTCGAGCGCGAAGGTGGTGTCGGCCGGCGTGTTCCAGTCGTGACCGAGATAAGGTGCCCAGTTCACGAACAGGCTCGCATCCGGCTCCTGCACCAGCGACAGGGCCACATGGCCGCCGCTCTCCAGCGCCTGACGGTAGGTCTCCACCATGTCGTCAGCCTGGGTTGGCGTCACGACGCCTTCCGCCGCCAGCTTGTCCAGGTAGATCGACCGGGTCGTGGGATGAGAGCGGATCCGGTCGTACATGATCGGCTGAGTCTTCATCGGCTCTTCCGCCTCGTTGTGACCCCGACGCCGGTAACAGACCAGATCGATGACCACGTCCTTGCCGAATTCCATGCGGTAGTCGGCTGCAAGCTGAGTGACGAAGATCACCGCCTCCGGGTCGTCCGCATTGACGTGAAAGATGGGCGCCTGAACCATCTTCGCGACTTCGGTGCAGTATTCCGTGGAGCGCGCATCGTCCTGGCGATGAGTGGTGAAGCCGATCTGGTTGTTGATGATGACGTGGATGGTGCCGCCGGTCCGGTAACCCCGGGTCTGAGACATCTGGAAGGTCTCCATGACCACGCCCTGGCCCGCGAAAGCGGCATCCCCGTGGATGAGAATGGGCACCACCTTCTTGCCCGTCTTGTCCTTGCGCCGGTCCTGACGGGCCCTGACGGAGCCTTCCACCACGGGGCAGACGATTTCCAGATGCGACGGGTTGAACGCGAGCGCCAGATGCATCTCTCCGCCCGGAGTCATGACGTTGGTGGAGAATCCCTGGTGATATTTCACATCACCCGTTTCTTCCACTTCCACGTCCGGCATCTTGCCGTCGAACTCGTCGAAGAGGTCTCCCGGCGCCTTGCCGAGGATGTTGACCAGCACGTTCAGACGACCACGGTGGGCCATGCCGACCACGGTCTCGATGATGCCGTGAGAGCCGAGTCGCTGCAGCATCTCGTGCAGCATCGGGATGAGGCTCTCGCCGCCTTCCAGTCCGAACCTTTTAGTGCCCGGATAGCGGCCGTGCAGGTATTTTTCCAGCCCCTCGGCTGCAGTGAGACGCTCGAGAATCGCGAGCTTCTGCGCGTTGGAATAAGTCGGGTGCGCACGCACGCTCTCGATCCGCTGCTGTACCCACAACTGCTCGCCGGCATCGACGATATGCATGTACTCGAAACCGATGGAGCTGGAGTAGGTGCGCTCGAGCGCCTGAACGATCTCCGCGAGCTTGGCCGTCCCCTGACCGTAGTGAAAGGTGCCGGTGTGAAAGGTCTCATCCAGGTCCGCCGGACCCAGGTGGTGATATACCAGATCCAGGATGGGGGTCACCGGCCGCTCCATCAGGCCCAGAGGATCGATGGCCGCCTTCTTGTGACCGCGGTGGCGATAGGCGGCGACGAGATCCTGCACACGCATCTGCTTGCGCTCGTGAGCGTTCAGCACCATGGTGCTTTCACGCTCGGGTCGCGCTTTCAGCCGGTTGCGGCCCAGCCGCTCGAAATGCTGGATGACGCTGGAGTGCGGCACATCCGACTGGATGGCGGTTTCTACCCGCGGCAGCTTCTCGAAATACTCGCGCCACTCCACGGGGACGCTGTTCGGGTCCTCGAGAAAGGACTCGTAGAGTGACTCGATGTAGGCGACGTTGTTCCCAGCCATGTGGGAACTCTTCTGCATTCGTTCCAGAAACGATTCGGCCATTTCAGCTCTCTTGTCGCTCACCGCCGGTCCGGGCCCGCGGTATTTATCACGAGTATGACGAGCCGGCCGCCGGGATCCGTTGTGCCGGTCCCGCTGGCCGGTCCAGTGTTGTCAGGTGCCCTGCTGCAGCAGCATTGTGCGGATCTTGCCGTCGGGCCCCATCAGGTCCCCTGCTGCAACAGCATGGTCCGGATCTTCCCTATAGCCCGGGTGGGGTTCAGTCCCTTGGGGCAGACACTGACGCAGTTCATGATGCCCCGACAGCGGAACACGCTGTAGGGATCATCCAGGTTCGCCAGGCGCTCGGCGGCCGCGGTGTCGCGGCTGTCCGCCAGAAACCGGTAGGCCTGCAGCAGGCCGGCCGGACCGATGAACTTGTCCGGATTCCACCAGAACGAGGGGCAGGAGGTAGAGCAGCAGGCGCAGAGAATGCACTCGTACAGACCATCCAGCTTGGCCCGATCTTCCGGGGACTGGAGACGCTCCTGTGCGGGTGGCGGCTTGTGGTTGATGAGGTAGGGCGTGATCTTTTCGTACTGGGTGTAGAACTGGGTCATGTCCACCACCAGATCCCGGATCACCGGCAACCCCGGAAGCGGACGGAGCACGAGCCTGCCGCCCTTCACCACCTCGGAGACATGCGTCATGCACGCCAGTCCGTTCCTGCCGTTCATGTTGATACCGTCAGAGCCGCACACGCCTTCCCGGCAGGATCGTCGGTAAGAAAGGGTTGGATCCTCGGCCTTGAGCAGTTCGAGCACGTCGAGCACCATCAGATCCTTGCCTTCCGGCAGCTCGATGCTCATCTCCCGCATGACGGGGACCTCGTCCACATCCGGGTTGTACCGGTAAACGCTAACCTGCATTCGTCGCTTCCTCCAACCTCAATACTTGCGGATCATGCGTTCGAACACCGGCACGGTTTCCGGGGCGAAGTTCACCGCACGCTTGCCAACCCGCTTCTCACCCGGGAAGAACAGGCTGTGGCACAACCAGTTGTCATCGTCACGCTCCTGATAGTCATCCCGAGCGTGTGCACCCCGGCTCTCCTTTCTCGCCTCGGCGGCAATGGCGGTCGCCTCGGCCACCTCGAGCAGATTGTCGAGCTCGAGCGCCTCCATGCGCGCCGTGTTGAACACCGCACTCTTATCCGCCAGGTAGCCGCGTGCGATCCGGCCGCGGAGATCGGCAAGCTTGCGGATGCCTTCCTGCATATGCGATTCGGTGCGGAACACGCCGAAGCTTTCCTGCATCACCTTCTGCAGGTCCCGCTTCAAATCAGCGACGGATTCGCCGCCCGTGGATTCGTTCCAGCGGGCCAGTCGTGCCTGGGCCTGCTCGAGATCCGAATCGGACGGCTCGCGATAGGCAACGCCCTGGCGCATGACCTCCTCGATGTGCATACCCGCCGCACGGCCGAAGACCACCAGATCCAGCAGCGAGTTACCGCCCAGCCGGTTGGCGCCGTGCACAGAGACGCAGGCCGCTTCGCCGGCGGCATAGAGACCCGGAATCTCCCGGTCGTTGCCGCTGCCGTCCTGGGTCAGCGCCTGGCCGGTAATGCCGGTCGGAATCCCACCCATCATGTAGTGACAGGTCGGCACAACCGGAATCGGCTCCTTGATGGGATCCACGTGAGCAAAGGTCCGGGACAGCTCGAGAATGCCGGGCAGGCGGCTGTTCAGCACCTCCTCGCCGAGGTGATCGAGCTTCAGCAGCACGTGATCGGCATTCGGGCCCACACCGCGGCCATCCAGAATCTCCAGAATCATGGATCGGGCGACCACGTCGCGTCCGGCCAGGTCCTTGGCCGTGGGCGCGTAGCGCTCCATGAAACGCTCGCCATCCTTGTTGATGAGATAGCCGCCTTCACCCCGGCATCCTTCGGTGACCAGCACGCCGGCGCCGGCAATGCCGGTGGGGTGGAACTGCCACATCTCCTGATCCTGGATCGGGAAACCGGCACGCAGCGCCATGCCGGAGCCGTCGCCCGTGCACATGTGCGCGTTGGTCGTGCTGGCATAGATCCGCCCGGCGCCCCCCGTGGCGAGCACAGTCGCCTTGGAGTGGATGTAGACCACCTCCCCGGATTCCAGATCGATGGCGATCAGGCCGACCACCGCCCCATCCTGGTTCTTCACCAGATCCACGGCGAACCATTCGTTCAGAAAGGTGGTGTTGGCCTTGAGATTGGCCTGATACAGGGTGTGCAGCAGCGTGTGCCCCGTCCGGTCCGCAGCCGCACAGGTCCGCGCCGCCTGGCCGCCCTCGCCGAAATTCTTCGACTGGCCGCCGAAAGGTCGCTGGTAGATGCGGCCCGACTCCGTCCGGGAGAACGGCAGGCCCATGTGCTCGAGCTCGAAAACAGCCTGCGGTCCTTCGCTGCACATGTACTCGATGGCGTGCTGGTCGCCGATGTAGTCCGACCCCTTCACGGTGTCATACATGTGCCAGCGCCAGTCGTCGTCCGGATCGTCGCTGGCAATGGCGCAGGTGATCCCACCCTGAGCCGAGACGGTATGGGAACGGGTCGGGAAAACCTTGCTGATCACCGCGGTCTTCAGGCCGGATTGCGCCAGCTGCAGGGATGCCCGCATACCGGCACCGCCGCCACCGACGATCACGCCGTCGAAATCCATTCTGCGAATGCTCGCCACTTTTATTCTCTCCTCAGGAAACCGCCGTGCTGCCGTCGAACATCACAGGCTCCAGAACAACTGCAGGGCCCACACGACGTAGACGAACAGGATCAGCAGGCAGCCTGACTGGTAAACCATGCGGAAGGCCGTGGAATGACTGCCGAAGTAATGATCACGGATGTAGTCGGTGCCCACGGTCCACATGCCGATCCAGGCGTGCGCCGCGGTGGACAGCACCATCAGGGTGCTGAACAGCACCATGGGCACGGAAGCGAAGTAGGCTCTGAGGGTGACATAGTCCATATGCGGGTTGGCCAGGAAGAATCCCGTCACGCAGAGCGCATACAGGGTCATGACCACCGCGCTGACGCGCTGTACCACGAAATCCGCCAGACCGCTGCGGGTCAGGCTGCTGATACTCGTTACCATAGCCAGACTCCTGCGGCGAGGGCGAGCACCACCGTGACGACGAACACCCCGTAGGAGGCCGCCGAGGCGGCTTCGAAGCTGTCGCCGATGTGGAAGTCCATGACCATGTGCTTGACTCCGGCCAGGATGTGATAAATCAGCATGCCGAGCACACCCCAGAGCACGAGCTTCGCGAAGGGCGCCTGCAGCGCGACGGCAGCCTGGTCGAATCCGGTGGGTGACTGCAGGGCCAGACTCAGCAGCCAGAGCAGATAGCCGATCCCCAGGAACAGCAGCATGCCCGTGATCCGGTGAACGATGGAGGCGATGGCCGTCACCGGAAACCGGAATTGCGTCAGCGAGATATAGACCGGGCGTTCCTTTCTGTTGGCAGCGCTCATTTCTCGGCTCTCATGTGGGCGTTCTCATCATCGTTATGACCGTCTTTAATAAAGGTACGCAACCGGATCGGCCGGATTCACCGCCGGGATATCCCAATCAGTCTGTATTGTACTGGATCAATACGGTGTGACAGCCATCGCCCGCTGGCTTCGGCGGACCCGATCCGGGTTGACGGGAACGGCAAGGAGCGCAACGAAACTGTCAGCGGATTTTAGTCACCTCCTCCGGGAAATGTACAGGCGGGACGCCGGTTTCACGCCGCCTGAGTATCGTGCTGCCAGGTGCGCGCCTCGGAAAATTGACAACCGACACGGCCGTTTATACGCTCCGTGATCGCCGACAAGACCAATAATCAGCCCGACGGTGTGGTCGGGGCGCAGGCGTCGCCCGGGGACGCAGGTAGCGCTCCGGGGCGCAGGCCTCGCCCTGAACTGTCGGGTATCCTGTTTTTTCACCCTTGCGGGAGGACACATGAGTGATTCCACGGGCAAGACTGCCCAGCTGACCATCGACGGCAAAACGATCGACCTGCCCGTGCACTCAGGGTCCACCGGACCCGATGTGATCGATGTCGGCAAGCTGACGGCAGCCGGTTACTTCACCTACGACCCCGGCTACGTCTCGACGGCTTCCTGCGAGTCCGCCATCACCTACATCGACGGTGACAAAGGGGTGCTCCTGCATCGGGGTTATCCCATCGAGCAGCTGGCCGAGCAGTCCGACCACCTGGAGCTCTGTTACCTGCTGCTGAACGGCGAGCTGCCGAGCCCGGCAGAGAAAGAGCGGTTCGTGAACACCATCAAGCGGCACACCATGGTGCACGAACAGCTGGCATTCCTGTTCCGGGGTTTCCGTCGTGATGCCCACCCCATGGCCATCATGTGCGGTGTCACCGGCGCGCTGTCAGCCTTCTATCACGACTCGCTCAACATCGACGATTTCCATCATCGGGTGATTACGGCCCACCGGCTGATCGCCAAGATGCCGACTCTCGCGGCCATGAGCTACAAGTACTCCCAGGGTCAGCCCTTCATCTATCCGCGCAACGA
>QJYB01000046.1 GCA_003247835.1 Gammaproteobacteria bacterium
GAGATGAACGCGTCCAGCTTGTCGCCGGGGCCGGACAGCTGAACCGTGTAGTGATTGGGTGATACGTCGATGATCTGCCCGCGGAAGATGTCGGCCGTCCGTTTGACCTCTGCCCGCGCCGTGCCCTCCGCACGGATCTTCACGAGCATGAGTTCCCGCTCGACATGCTCCGACTCGGACAGATCCATCACCTTCACCACCTCGATCACCTTGTAGAGATGCTTCACGATCTGCTCGATCTTGCTGTCGTCGCCGATGGTGGTGAGCGTCAGGCGCGACAGCGTCGCATCCTCCGTGGGGGCGACGGTCAGGGACTCGATGTTGTAGTTGCGCTGGGCAAAGAGCCCGACCACCCGCGACAGCGCCCCGGGTTCGTTCTCCAGCAGGACGGCAATGACGTGGCGCATTACATGTAGTCTCCCTGGATGCTGGTCGTGATCTTGGAGAGATGCATGTCCTGCATGGCGCCGCCCTTGATCGCCATCGGGTAGACGTGCTCGTTGGGGTCGACCCAGACGTCCACGAACACCAGACGGCGTTTCAGGTCGGGCCCGAAAGCCTCCGCCATCACGGGTTCGAGATCCGCGCCGTGTTCCACCTTGAAACCGACGTGGCCGAACGCCTCCACCAGCGTCTTGAAGTCCGGCAGCGAGTCGCTGTACGTGCTCTGGGAGTGCCGGCCGCCGTACTGCATGTCCTGCCATTGCTTGACCATGCCGAGCGCCTGGTTGTTCAGCGCCACGATCTTGATCGGCAGGCCGTACTGCAGACAGGTGGAGAGCTCCTGCATGTTCATCATGAAGCTTCCCTCGCCGGTGACGCAGGCAACGGTCGCATCGGGATAGGCGAACTGCACCCCCATCGCAGCCGGCAGCCCGAAGCCCATCGTGCCGAGGCCGCCGGAATTGATCCACCGGCGCGGCTGGTCGAACCGGTAGTACTGGGCGGCGAACATCTGGTGCTGGCCCACGTCGCTGGTGACGAAGGCGTTGCCGCCGGTGACGCGATACAGCGACTGGATCACCTGCTGCGGCAGGATCGGCTTCCCCGGCTCCACGGCCAGGTGATGATCGAGGCCGTGTGCCTGGCGCCAGCCTTCGATGCGCTCCCACCACCGCGCGAGCGCTTTGGCGTCCGGTTTCGACGGATCGTTCTTGCGCAGGCCCTCGACGGCGTCATTCAGATCCTGAAGCACGCTCGCGACCTGACCCACGATCGGGATGTCCGCCTCGATGATCTTCGAAATCGAGGCCGGATCCACGTCGATGTGGATGATGGTGGCATCGGGACAGAACTTGGCCGGGTTGTTGGTCACCCGGTCGTCGAACCGCGCTCCCACGGCCAGGATCAGGTCCGCGTGGTGCATGGCCATGTTGGACTCGAAGGTGCCGTGCATGCCGAGCATGCCGAGGAACTGGCGGTCGGTACCCGGAAAGCCGCCGAGACCCATCAGCGTATTCGTCACCGGATAGTCGAGCGTTCGGGCCAGCCGGGTGAGTTCTGCCGCGCCGTCGCCGATGACCACGCCGCCACCGGCGTAGATGACCGGCCGCTTGGCTGCCAGCAGCGCGGCGGCCGCCTTGCGGATCTGCCGGCCGTTGCCCTTCACCGCCGGATTGTAGGAGCGGAGCTTGAGCTTCTTCGGATAGCTGTAGACCGCGGTGACGTCCGGATCCGTCGTGTCCTTGGGGACGTCTATGACCACCGGACCCGGCCGGCCGGTCGTGGCGATGTGGAACGCCTTCCAGACGATGTTCGGGATGTCCTCGGGCTGCTTGACGATGAAGCTGTGCTTCACCACC
>QJYB01000122.1 GCA_003247835.1 Gammaproteobacteria bacterium
GGTTGCCTTAGAGTTCCGGAATCAGCTCACCGTGATCCCATGAGACAATCGGACAGCACATCGCCACTGTTAGCCGACAGCTACGTGCCGCCGGCAGGCGTTTACGACGAGTTCCTGGACCGCAAGAACGTCCGGGCACACTGGCAGTTCATGGGCGAGGTGCTGAACGATCCCGAAGGGCACTGGGCGCAGGCACAGGACGAGAGCATCCAGCGCCTGCTGAGCGAGAGCTCGGTCATCTACTTCGCCGACGGGGCCCGAAGGCCCTGGGCGCTCGACGGCCTGCCCTACATCCTGGAGCCGGCTGAGTGGGAAGTGCTGGAAGCGGGACTGCTGCAGCGGGCCCGACTGCTGAACGCCATCGTGGCGGATCTGTACGGACCAGCCACCCTGATGCAGGGAACGCTGCCCCAGGCGCTCGCCTTCGCCAATCCGAACTACCTGTTGCCGAGCCGCGGTTATCGGCCTCCCGGCGGCTCCTACCTCACTCTGCTTTCCTTCGATCTCGGCCGTTCGCCGGACGGTCAGTGGCGGGTGCTGAGCAATCGGACCGAGGCGCCGTCCGGCCTCGGCTACGCACTGGAGAACCGGATGATCATGTCCCGGTCCGTGCCCGATCTCTTCGAACGGGGCAGCATCGCCCGCCTGGCGCACTTCTTCCGCAGCTACAGCGCCGCCGTTCAGCGCCTCGGCAGCCAGGTGGGCAGCAGCGACGGACTGAGCGTCATACTCTCCGGTGGCGTGGACGACCCCACGTACTTCGAGCAGGCGTTTCTCGGCCGTTACCTGGGTTTTCCCATCGTCGAAGGCGCCGATCTCACCGTGCGCCAGGGACACGTCTACCTGAAGACCCTGGAGGGCCTGAAACCGGTGAACCTGATCCTCCGGCAGATCGAATCCGATCGGATGGATCCCATGGAGCTCAATGCCCAGTCCATGCTCGGTGCGCCCGGACTGCTGCGCGCTGCGAGCCGTGGCCAGGTCATGGTAGCCAACGCCATCGGCAGTGGAGTGGTAGAGAACGACGCCATCATGAGCTTCCTGCCGGGGCTCTGTGAGCAGCTGCTCGGCGAGGAGCTCGAGCTGCCGAGCCTGGCCAGCTGGTGGTGCGGCCAGCCCAAGGAGCTCAAGTACGTCATCGAGCGTCTCGACAGGCTCGTGATCCGCAATGCGTTCGAGCGGAAACCGTTGCTGGCAACCAGCGTGGAAAGCTATCTGTCACCCGACGTGAGCAGCGACGACCGCACCCTGGCAGCATCCATCCGCCGCGCACCGTACGCCTACGTCGGTCGTGAGCCGATCAAGCTGTCCACCGTGCCGTGCTGGAATCCGGCAGGCTACTGGGAGCCCGCGCCCATGACGCTGCGCCTGTTCGTGGCCGCGACCACCGACGGCTATCAGGTGCTGCCCGGCGGCCTGGTTCGCGTCGCCACCTCCGACGGCAACGTCAGCAAGGACGCGTGGCTGCCGCGACATCGGGGGGATCAGATCACGCGGCTGCCGGCCACGACCCTGCCGACCCGGCGCAGCGATCGCGATCTGCCGAGTCGCACGGCGGACGATCTGTTCTGGCTTGGTCGTTACCTGGAACGTACAGAAGGCGCCATCCGCCTGTATCGTTCTCTGTTCCGCTACATCAATGGCGAGGGTGAGTTCTCCGATCAGCCTGTCGCGCTGGACATTCTGACCCGGCTTCTGGCATCGCTCGACTACCTCTCCGCCCACCGTGCCCGCCGCGCTGCGAGTGCCGGACGCCTGGCGGTGGAGCAGGAGATGTGGTCGATCCTGTTCGATCCGGAAGGTGAGGACGGTCTTGCCAAGGTGCTGGCCCACGTCAACCGTACCGCCGAACACGTCCGGGAACGGCTGTCTCGGGATGCGTGGCGGCTGTTCGAATCCCTGCGCCAGGCACCTCAGCTGCGCTGGCGCGTGCATACGGCCGCCGATGCGGTGCGTCTGCTCGACGAACTGATCGAGAAGCTCTCGGCGCTCAACGGCCAGATCCACGAGAACATGACCCGCGGCTACGGCTGGCGGATGCTGGATGCAGGCCGACGCCTGGAACGGTCCCAGTACCTGATCCGCGTGGTACGCGAGCTCTGCACTCGGGAACCTCAGGCACCGGGTGCCCTGGCGCTGCTCCTCGACGCCTCCGACAGTGCCCTTACCCACCGTACCCGCTACCAGACCAATCCGACGCTGGTGACCGCGCTGGACCTGCTGCTGACGGACAGCTCCAACCCCCGCGGCCTGATTCATCAGGTGGAAGCGCTGCAGGATCACCTGACCACCATGCCGAAGACGGAGTCCGAGCAGGAACTGTCCGACGCGCAGCGGCTGCTGCTCGCTGCACATACTGACCTCGCGCTGGCGGACATGGAGAAGCTGACCGCCGTTGTGAGCAAGTCCGGCATCCGGACTCATCTCAGCCGACTGCTGAAGCGCACCGAGGAGAATCTCTTCGAGCTCCAGTCGGTCATGACCAAGACGTACTTCGACCCCAGCGTCGCACACAGGCACTGATGCCCTGAGCCATGGATTACAGCATCCGCCACTCGACCCACTATCAGTACGAACATCCGGTGGGCAGCTCCTACCAGTCGCTGCACCTGACGCCCCGTGAGTTCACCCGGCAAACGGTGGCGTACACCAACATCGAGGTATCCCCCACCCCGCAGAATCTCGAATCCCGCGTGGACTTCTTCGGCAACAGAGTCACGGATCTGTTCATCCGGGACCCTCACGACGAGCTGCTGATCCTCGCGGAGTCCCGGGTCACCGTCAGGGAGCTTGAAGACGTGCTGCTGGATCTGAGTCCGAGCTGGGAGCAGACCGCGGTACTGGCCCGGGAAGCCCGATCGGAAGACGCTCGGGATGCCGGGCGTTACTGCTTTCCTTCACCGCACATCACCATCGATGGTGCCTACCTTTACGCCGCAGATCTCATGACACCGGGTAAGCCACTGCTGCGTCTGGCCATGGAGCTCACGGCGCAGATCTACACGGACTTCGAATACCGCGGTGGCGTCACGGACGTCTACACGCCGATTCCGGAGGTGCTCGACGCCCGTGCGGGGGTTTGTCAGGACTTCGCCCATGTGGGTATTGCCTGCCTGCGCGCGTACGGACTGCCTGCGCGTTACGTCAGCGGCTACCTGCTCACGCGACCGCCTGCGGGGCAACCGAGACTCACCGGCGCCGACGCCTCTCACGCCTGGTTTTCCGTCTGGTGTCCGGAGTTCGGCTGGATAGATTTCGATCCGACCAACAACATTCAGGCGCAGACCGAGCACATCACGCTGAGCTGGGGTCGTGACTACAGCGACGTCAGCCCGACGCGCGGATACATCCACGGCGGCGGCACCCAGACCCTGAACGTCGCCGTGGACGTGGTTCCGATCTGAGCCCGCAGGAGGAAGACCACATGCCGACCACCTCTCTGTCCGATGTTCAGAGGGCGACCAAACCCGCAACCCCCTACACGATCGCTTTCAACCGGCAGTTCCGGGACAGCCTGCCGTTCGAGGACGTGCAGAGCTTCGAGAACGCCCGCCGAGGCTTCATCGCCAGCCTCGATCCGCTCACCATCCCCCGCGATGGCGCCCGCCGGCCGGCCTATGATCTGTCAGCCATGGGTTTTCTCGCCGACGACTGCCCGGATACGGTGAATCCGAGCCTATGGCGCCAGGCCCAGCTCAACGCCCTGCACAACGGCCTCTTCGAGGTCACGGATGGCATCTACCAGGTCCGCTCTTTCGATATCGCCAACATGACGCTGATCCGTGGCAACACGGGCTGGATCGTGGTCGATCCGCTCACCTGCAACGAGTCGGCAGCCGCGGCACTCGCGCTCGCCAATGCGCACCTGGGTGAGCGTGAGGTGGTGGCCGTCATCCACACCCACTCCCACGTGGATCACTTTGCCGGTGTGCTCGGTGTGGTCCGGGCGGAGGATGTGGCATCCGGCAGGGTCACCGTGGTGGCGCCCGAGCATTTTGTCGACGAGGCGCTCTCGGAGAATGTGCTTGCTGGCAACGCCATGGGCCGGCGCGCCACCTACATGTATGGCAACCTGCTCGAGCCCTCGCCGACCGGATTCGTTTCCACGGGTCTCGGTGCTGCTCTTTCCATGGGTACCACCTCCTTCGTGGTGCCCAACGATTTCATCTGCGAGACCGGTGAGAAACGCCTCCTCGACGGGGTGGAGATCGAATTTCAGATGACGCCCGGCACCGAAGCGCCGGCCGAGTTCGTTTTCTACCTGCCCGGTTTCCGGGCGCTGTGCATGTCGGAGATCACCTCACACCACCTGCACAATGTCTACACGCTGCGTGGCGCTCAGGTGCGCGACGCCCTCGCCTGGAGCGAGCAGATCAACGAGTCCATCGACCGCTATGGCAGTGATCTCGACGTCCAGTTCGCGAGCCATCACTGGCCCATCTGGGGACGGCAGAACGTGCTCGACTATCTCCGCGCCCAACGGGATCTGTACCGCTACCTGCACGACCAGGTGCTGAGGCTCGCCAATCAGGGATACAACCCGGAAGAGATCGCCGAAGTCATCCGCCTGCCGGACCATCTGGACAGGAACTTCTCCAACCGCGGCTACTACGGCACCGTCCATCACAACGCCAAGGCCGTGTACGTGAAGTATCTCGGCTTCTTCGACGGCAATCCGGCCAACATCCAGCGCCATCCGCCGGCGGCGGCCGGTGCACGCTATGTCGAGTTCATGGGCGGGGCGGACGCGGTGGTGGCGAAGGCACGTGACTCCTTCGAGGCCGGCGACTATCGCTGGGTCGCGGAGGTGCTGAACCACGTGGTGATGAGCGATCCCGATCATACCGGCGCCCGGGCACTGCTCGCCGACGCGCTGGAGCAGCTCGGCTACCAGTCGGAGTCCGCCGTCTGGCGGAACTTCTATCTTTGCGGCGCCCTCGAGCTGCGCAATCCGGTGGAAACCCAGTCCACGTTCGCGCCCAGCGCCGGGATGGCCAGACAGATTCCGCTGACCAATCTGTTCAGGACCCTGGCAGTGCGCCTCAACGGTCCGCGGGCGGCTGCACACACCATCCGCATCGATCTGAAGTTCACGGACACCGGCGGGCGCTGGCTGCTCAGTATGGAACGCGGCGTTCTGCAGGCTTTTCCGGCAGCCGGGAGTGAGTCTGACAAACCGGCCGACGCCACGCTGATCCTGTCCGAGCCGGACTTCAAGGCGCTGATGGTGGGGCTGGAAAGCGGCGCGACGCTGATGGAAGCCGGCCGGCTCCACGTCGAGGGGGATGCCCAGGCCCTGTCACGGCTGGTGTCGCTGTTCGATCCATTTCCCCGTCGTTACCCCATCGTCACGCCGCGGCCGCCGGTCGCCGGCTGACGCATGCCGGCGCCGCCGGCAATCCGACGACGTCAGAGTCCGGCGTGGCGCTGCATGTAGCGCTCGACGCCGATCCTGTCGATCAGACCCAGCTGCGTCTCTAGCCAGTCTATGTGCTCCTCCTCGGAGCGGAGGATGGTCGTGAAAAGATCCCGGCTGACGAAGTCGCTGATCTTCTCGCAGAACTCGATGGATTCCCTGAGATCGGGCACCGCCTCCATCTCGAGCTTCAGATCGCACTCCAGCAGTTCCTGCACGTTCTGACCGATATAGAGCTTGCCGATGTCCTGCAGATTGGGCAGCCCGTCCAGAAACAGGATGCGCTCGATGAGCGCGTCCGCGTGCTTCATCTCGTCGATGGACTCGTGGTGTTCGTGTTCCGCTACCTCGTTCAGACCCCAGTCCTTCAGCATCCTGGCGTGCAGGAAGTACTGATTGATGGCCGTGAGCTCGTTTCTGAGCGCCCGGTTCAGGTGGGCGATGACCTCGCGATCGTTGGCTTGCATGGAGTGGCGCGTCCTGTGCGACATGACGGAATCCGGACCATGCCGAAAAATGCCGGACAAGGCAACCGGTCATCACCT
>QJYB01000014.1 GCA_003247835.1 Gammaproteobacteria bacterium
GCCTGGGAGTTCGTCACTGAAGTGCTCAAGCTGCCGAGGGAAAAGATCTGGGTGACCGTCCATCCCACCGACACGGAGTCCCGTGAGCTCTGGGAGAAAGGCATCGGCCTGCCTCCGGAACGGGTGGTGGATATCGAAGATAACTTCTGGGCCATGGGAGACACGGGGCCCTGCGGTCCGTGCACGGAGCTTTTTTACGATCACGGTCCCGAAGTGGCAGGTGGGCCGCCTGGCTCGCCGGACGAGGACGGTGACCGTTACATCGAGTTCTGGAATCTGGTTTTTCCGCAGTTCGACAGGTCGCCGGACGGTACGCTGACACCGCTGCCGCAGCCGGGGGTGGATACGGGGCTCGGGCTCGAGCGGATGGCTGCCATCATGCAGGGCGTGCACAGCAACTACGAGATCGACCTGTTCCGGCATCTGATCCGCGCTGCCGGCCAGATGGCCGGATTCAACGACGAGCGGGACATGCTGGCCAACGCTTCGCTGCGCGTGATCGCGGATCACATCCGCTCGTCCGCATTTCTCATCGCGGACGGTGTAATGCCGGGCAACGAGGATCGCAGCTACGTGCTGCGGCGGATCATCCGGCGCGCACTGCGTCACGGCTACAAGCTCGACATCACTGAGCCTTTCTTTCACAAGCTTGTGGACCCGCTCATCGAGGAGATGGGTGAGGCGTATCCGATCCTGAAGGAGCGTCGCGACGAGGTGGTCCGGGTGCTGGCCCGCGAGGAGGCCCGGTTTGCAGAGACACTGAATCAGGGGATGGAGCTGCTGGAGGAGACCATCGGCGAGCTCGCCGAGACCGAGATTCCCGGCGACGTGGTTTTCCAGCTCTACGATACCTATGGTTTTCCCGTGGATCTGACCGCCGATGTGGCGAGGGAGCGGGGTCTCACCGTCGACATGACCGGTTTCGAAGCGGCAATGGAGGCTCAGCGTTCCCGCGGGCGCGCCTCAGCCAAGTTCGATGCCAGACTGAGCCAGCGGATCCACACGGAAGGCAAGGTCGAGTTCACGGGATACCAGCACGCCTCAGGCCGCGCAGAGGTCGTCGGCCTGTTCGACCCGGATGGCGCACCGGTGAAGAAGCTCTCCGCAGGAGAATCCGGGGTGGTTGTGCTCACGGTCACGCCGTTCTACGCGGAGTCCGGCGGCCAGGTCGGTGATACCGGTACGCTCCGCAGCGACGCAGGCCTGTTCCAGGTGACGGACACTCAGCTCGCCGGTGACCAGTTTCTGCACATCGGCACGCTCGTCGAAGGCACTCTCGCCACCGGCGACGCGGTGCGTACGGCCATCGACGAGGAACGCCGCAGTCTCATACGCGCCAACCACTCTGCAACCCATCTTCTGCATGCGGCTCTGCGGCAGACGCTCGGTTCGCATGTGCAGCAGAAGGGATCGCTGGTGGCGCCCGACCGGTTGCGGTTCGACTTCTCTCACCCGGAGCCGGTCTCTCCCGGAACGCTCAGGACCGTGGAAGAGATCGTCAATCGCGAGATTCAGGCCAACACCGATGTGGGCGTTGCGCAGATGAGCTACGACGAGGCCATTGCCAGTGGCGCCATGGCGCTGTTCGGCGAGAAGTACGGCAGCGACGTTCGCGTGCTGAGCATGGGTGACGGCTATTCCGTAGAGCTGTGCGGCGGCACTCACGTGGCGCGCACCGGAGACATCGGCCTGTTCCGTATCGTTTCGGAAACGGGGATTGCGGCGGGTGTACGCCGTATCGAAGCGGTGACCGGACCGGGCGCGCTCAGCTGGACCGTGGCCGGCGAAGAAGCACTGGCCGCCATCGCGGCGCTGGTGCGTGGCAGCCGCAGCGATGCGCCCGGCAAGGTGGCGGCACTGCTCGACGAGAACCGCCGGCTCAACCGGGAGCTCGACCAGGCACGGCAGAAGCTGGCGGCCAGCCGGGGATCGGATCTGGTCAATGACGCGGAGGAGGTTGCCGGCGTGCAGGTGCTGGCGACTACGGTGGAAGGGGACGGCAAGGCGCTCATGCAGACGCTCGACATGCTGAAGTCGCGTCTGGGTTCCGCCGTGATCGTGCTGGGTCAGGTCGAAGGCGGCAAGGTGAACCTCATTGCCGGAGTGAGCAAGGATCTGACGGACCGGATCAAGGCACCGGACGTGATCAACGCGGTGGGTGCGAAGGTCGGCGCCCGGGGTGGCGGCCGTCCGGACATGGCGCGTGCCGGCGGCGGCGACAGACCCGACGCGCTCACCGAAGCGCTGGCCGCCGTACCCGGCTGGGTGCGCGGTCATCTGACTGGCTGACCGGCGTGTCGATCATCGTTCAGAAATACGGCGGTACCAGTGTCGGCAGCGTGGAACGTATCCAGGCGGTTGCCGAACGGGTCAGCGGCTATCTCGATACCGGTCATCAGGTCGTAGTCGTGGTGTCGGCCATGAGCGGCGAGACGAACCGGCTGGACACTCTGGGTCGAAGCGTGTCCGGCAGACCACCGGCCCGGGAGATGGACGTGCTGCTGTCATCCGGCGAGCAGGTAACCATCGCCCTGGTAGCCATGGCGCTGCAGGAGCGCGGCTATCCGGCCAAATCCTACCTGGGTACGCAGGTCTGCATCCGCACCGACGGCAACTTCGGCCGTGCGCGCATCGAGGACATCGACACCGAGGCGTTGCGAACGGATCTCGCCGCCGGTGTCACGCCTGTGGTGGCCGGGTTTCAGGGCGTGGATGCGGTTGGCAACGTCACCACGCTGGGCCGGGGCGGCTCGGATACCACGGCGGTGGCAATTGCGGCAGCGCTGGGCGTGTACGAGTGTCAGATCTGCACCGACGTCGACGGCGTGTACACCGCGGACCCCAGAATCGTCGACGACGCGCGCCGGCTCGACCGCATCACGTTTGAGGAGATGCTGGAGCTCGCGTCTCTCGGCTCCAAGGTGCTGCACCCGCGTTCCGTGGAGTTTGCCGGCAAGTACAAGGTGCCGCTGAGGGTGCTTTCCAGCTTCGAGGAAGGTCCCGGCACCCTCATCACCATCGAGAAGGATGATATGGAACAACCCATCGTATCCGGCATCGCGTATGCCCGTGATGAAGCGAAGATCACCATGTCCGGGGTGCCCGACGTGCCAGGCATAGCCTCCAAGATTCTGGGGCCCGTGGGCCGCGCCCCCATCGAGGTGGACATGATCGTTCAGAATACGGGCGCGGACGGCTTGACGGACTTCACCTTCACGGTGAAACGGAGCGACTACGACCGCACCCTGGAGCTGCTCGCACCGGTCAGGGATGCCATCGGTGCGCGGTCGCTGTCCGGTGACAACCGGATTGCCAAGGTTTCGGTGGTGGGTGTGGGTATGCGGTCCCACGCCGGCGTGGCGACCCGCATGTTCGACGCGCTGGCGGCCGAGAACATCAACATCCTCATGATCTCCACCTCAGAGATCAAGATTTCGGTCGTGGTCGCCGAACGTTATCTGGAGCTGGCCGTGCGCTGCATTCACAGCGAGTTCGACCTGGGCAAGGAACCGCTCAGAGAGGTCGAAACGGCCTGATTTCGTCTGTCCGCGTACCCGGATTCGGGTACACTTGCCGCTCCGGAGAGGTGGCCGAGAGGCCGAAGGCGCGCCCCTGCTAAGGGCGTATAGGCTTATCCCCTATCGAGGGTTCGAATCCCTCCCTCTCCGCCATAAAAACGGGGCCCCATGGGCCCCATTTTTATGGCGGACTAGCCTTGGTTTTCAATGCCCGGTGGCCCCGTCTAGTACGTCTCCGTTCATAATCACAGAGAGGTTGCAGGAGAACCCTCCCGGGTTCGAGCCGAGGCCGCGAATCGAAACACCTTTCGATTCCCGGCCGAGACAACGCCGTTGCAAAGCAACGACGGCCCCGAAGGGGTGAGCGTTCCGCTAAAGCGGAACGCGAATAATCCCTCCCTCTCCGCCACATCCGCCTTCTACCTACATGTTTGCCTTAATAAAGATACCTGCGTGGAGGCCCAGCAGGCTTCCGGCATTGGCCGGCCATCTTTCCCAATAGCAGACATTCGGCATCAGCTCGCGATATGTCCGCTTACGGCCAGGAACGGTCATTCGGAAATAGGGCCCCGTTCCGGTCAGGGGGTAACAGGCAGCAACGGACGGTACGCCGTTCGAATGATTACCAATCCGGATGAGCGTTCGAGTGGGGACTAGATGTCAGCTGACGAATGTTGCGACCATCCGCATCCATCACGAACAGTTCCGACTCCATAATGACCTCATCAAACTCACCCATTGGGGTCGAATGGAAGACGACGTTTGTGCCTTTAGGCGACCAACTGGCGCCGGATTGAATCCTCTCGGCGTCGTTCGTTAGCCGAGTCTCATTCTCACCCGTTGCGTCAATCACATACGTGTCTGCCTGGCCGCTTCGAAAAGCACTGAACAAGATCCTCTCGCCGTCCGGCGACCAGTCCATGTGACCGCCGGAGACGCCATCGGCTGTGCATGTAACTCGCGTCAACGACCCACTCAGAGGATCCATTAACGCTACCTCCATGGGGGGGCCGAACGCGTTGGTGGCGATAGCGATGGCCGAACCGTCGGGATTCCATCGTGCAGATGCGAACCACCCTGATACGCGATTGCTTACCATGACCGCCGCGCGGTCATCCAAAGCCAGCGTCATGATCGCTGCATCATCCGAGTTCGCGGCCTTCAGACGATTGAAAAGCAACGCATTGCCGTTGGGATGCCAACTCACGTTGATGTCGAAGTACCCGGCCGTCAACTGGAGAACGTCGGTTCCGTCCACGTTCATCACGCAGATGCACGCGTGTCCGCCTGTCATCTTTGTAAAAGCGATACACCGACGATCCGGCGACCATCGCGGAAATCGGCCTTCCGTAATTCTAGCCACCGTCTGACTCGCCGGATCAATCGTGTAGATCCAATACTCTGAGCCGTCAAACCGGTCGAAAAGTATGTCGTCGATCGTCCAGAACTCACGCTTATGAGAACGCAATCTTAGTAGCCACGTCCGAGAGTGACCAACGTCCCGCACTTCCACTAAGGGTCGGAAGCAGAAGCCGCCGGATTGTGCGCTTGCACAAAATGGCAGCTTTCAGAAACCAGACATCGGCGGGGAGGTCTGATTCCGGCCACAAACGGAAGCTGAGCATTAAATCGGTGTTTGTAACTCCTGTGCGATTTGCTCCCTCCATTTGTGATACAGGGTTGTGCAATCTGGCAAGGTCCAATTTTCAAGAAGCATATCTCCGGCCACTTGGATCTCCTGATCTCTCGGAATCGGTAACTTCCAGCGGGCTCTTCCAACGGGGGTCTCGAAGAGCATTGTCCAATTACCAAGTTCGTTAGTTTTCCACTCATCGCCGTAGAAGCCGCCGCGTTCCTCAAGCGTCTTGAGCCTGAGTGTGCGTCTCTCCAACTCTGAGTAAAAAAAGTCCAGAATCACTAGGTCGGGAGCGGTTAGCTCAGTCGGCGATTCGCATGCCTTTGCAATCACCTCTGCCGCATTCTCTCCGAGCACCGCAGTACCGAAGTCCGTATAGATCTGGAATCCGTCACTGGAAAGTTGGGATCTGACTGCATCTCGATTCTGCTGAAGTTCCAGAATGACTAAGACTAGGCCAAACACGATTGCGATTCCGGTGATGGTCTGCACCCAGCTATTAATAGTTTCCGTGTCCACTGAGATTCCTTGTCTAGATCAGCTTTTTGAGCTTACCCGCTAACGGGCTTCGAACGGCAGGAAAGGGTCGGAAGCGGAAGTTTTGTGCATCTGCACAAAACGGCAGCTTTCAGAAAGCAGACATCGCCGGACCACTTCCGAATTCGGCCAAATCTGGCCGCGCACAATATGGCTGTCCTTAATCTATTCTGCCTGCCTCCACCATGGGTAAGCCTGATCAATCGGCGGTGGTAATCCCTTCGGATTTGATAACTGCTCATCAATATGGCGTCGGAAATCTGG
>QJYB01000057.1 GCA_003247835.1 Gammaproteobacteria bacterium
ACGACAACGTGCTCTTCACCCACGCCACCAAGCTCTTCAAGGCACTGCAGAGCCGCTGTTTTCCTTTCGAGATGATGACCTATCCCGGATCCAAGCACTCGCTGCAGGAACGGTCTGTCTCCATCCACCGATTCAACATGATTCTGGATTTCTTCGAACGGAGTCTGCCGCCGTGACCAACGTCCTGATTCGTGAGGCCCGGGCGGACGACCTGGACGTGCTGGTCGCCTTTCAGCGTGCCATGGCAGCGGAAACGGAGGACAAGGGCCTGCATCCGGAGCGCCTCGGTCGCGGCGTCGACTACCTGATCGGACATCCCGAGGAAGGGTTCTATCTCATTGCGGAGCGCGACGGCGCGGCGGTGGGATCGCTCATGGTCACCTTCGAATGGAGCGACTGGCGCGACGGCAGGTTCTGGTGGATCCAGAGTGTCTATGTGGCAGCCCACGCACGGCGCCAGGGGGTCTATTCCGCCCTGCATGCCGCCATTCGCCAGCGCGCCAAGGCCGACCCCAGGAGCTGCGGTATCCGGCTATACGTCGAAAAAGAGAACACCGTCGCCCAGCAGACCTATCAGGCACTCGGCATGACGGAAACCCACTACCGCCTCTACGAGGAAGAGTTCTGATTCCTGCTGTCCGGCCGCGCCCGTGGGAACAGGCGGAAGAAATTGCTCGAGGTCTGAGCGGCGAGCGTCTCGAAATCCGTACCGCGGAGCTCCGCCACATAGCGGGCCGTATCCACCACGTAGGCGGGCCGGTTCTGCCGTCCCCGGTGTGGCACCGGCGCGAGCCAAGGTGCGTCCGTCTCGACCAGCAGGCGGTCGTCCGGCACACGGCGCGCCACCTCGCGCACGTTTTCTCCGTTCTTGAAGGTGACGATGCCGGAAATGGACACGTAGTATCCGAGCGCCAGCGCCGCCTCAGCCAGCTGCCACGATTCGGTGAAGCAGTGCAGCACACCTACCACCTCAGGGTGAGCCCGGATCAGAGCGATCGTGTCTGCTTCCGCGGACCGGGTATGAACGATGACAGGCAGCCGATGGCGCCCCGCGAGCTCGAGCTGATGTTCGAAGCAGGCCCTCTGCCGCGCCTGGATCTCAGCAGACCCGGCATGATGGTAGTCGAGGCCCGTTTCACCCACCGCGACCACACCGGCTGACGTGAGCAGCGGTTCGATCCACGTCCAGGATTCAGCCGCCGCTTCGGGATGCTGACCCACACTGGCCCAGACGTCGGTCTCCGAACGGGCAATGCTGAGGACCTCAGCGACGTGCGATTCGTCGACGCCGATGCACAGCATGCCCGTTACCCCAGCGGCACGAGCTTCCCGGATCCGCTCTGACGGATCGTCCAGATAGTTCAGATGGCAGTGGGAGTCGACCAGCAAGGTCGATTACATGGTGTGGGTATGCCGATCCGACTGCAGCGCGCCGGCAAGGTAGGTTTCGATCTTGCTGCGGGCCACATCGTCCTGCTCGTTGAACTGGACGCCGATTCCGGCAGCCTTGGTGCCGCCCGCTCCTTTCGGCGTGACCCAGACGACCCGACCGGCCACGGGCAGCTTCTCGGGTTCGTCCATGAGGTTGAGCAGCATGAAGACCTCATCCCCGAGCTCGTATTCCTTCTTGGTGGGGATGAACAGACCGCCATTCTGGATGAACGGCATATAGGCGGCGTAGAGGACGGCCTTGTCCTTGATGGCCAGTGAGAGAATGCCGTTTCTGGCTCCGCGCTTCGCTGCCATGGAAGGTCCTTCTACCTCTTAGCGTTGACCGAAAACAGACTGGAAACAGACTGGAAACACCAGAAGGAATCCACCGGTACTGTACAGGCGCCTCCGGCGACAAGCACAGACATTGGTCATCTTCAGCGGGTCTTCAGGGGCTGTCAATGGGAGTTCCGTGACACGGTTCACAATCACCGGCAGCCTGCAGCGAGAGGTGAGGTCAGTGACTGCCCGCCACGCCCTGCCAGCGGCTGACCAGGCGTTCGTAGAGCAGGCGCTGATTCGCGCTGTTGGTGGTGAGCAGCTGCCGCCGGACGGCCAGCAGCTCGTCCGAGAACGCGGCCAGTGCCCGCGCGTCAGCCGTCCGGACGGCGCTGATCCTGGAGGTGCCGGACAGCAGCGCGACGCAATGACGATACCAGCCTGCGGTGAGGCGGTTGACGTCCCAATCCAGCAGCCCGGATACGGCGCTCGAAACCGGCGTGGCGGACAGTAGCGCGCCGAGCACATCGGTGAGCGCCGGTTCTTCGCAGGAAAGCGCCTCGTGAACGGCGAGCGGCGCGTCACCGCACTCGAAAAGCTTCTCGTCGATGGCCGCTTCCGGCCAGCGCTCGAGCAGCCAGCTTCGCGCCGCTTCGGGATCGCGTGGCACGGTCACGGACTGACAGCGGGAGACGATGGTCGGCAGCAGCCTGGCCGGTCTGCTACTGGTGAGGATGAGATAGGTATCCGCGGGCGGCTCCTCCAGCGTTTTCAGGAGGGCGTTGGCCGCACTGGCGTTCATCAGGTCGGCCGACTCGACGACGATGACCTTGCTCGGGGCGGACTGGCGCGTGCCGACGGCGAACGCACCGACCTCCCGAACGTCGTCCACTCTGATCACGGAACCTTCGGGCTGCACCCACTTCAGATCCGGATGCGCGAGTGTCCTGGCCGTCTGCACCTCCTCGCGACCGATGAGTGCAAGCGCCAGACGGTCGGCGAGCAGGACCTCCCCCCAACCGACGCCCGCCCGGATCAGCAGCGCATGCGGCAGCCTGCCCGCCCGATGAACTGCCAGCAGCCGTGCAAGCGGCGCTTCCAGCCAGGGCATCATGGTGCGACTCCCGTCAGATAACCGGTGACGATCCCTCGTATATCGGCCTGAACCTCGGCAAGGTTTCTCGACGCATCGACAACCCGGATGCGTGGCTCGCGCGATGCCAGCGTCAGGTACGCAGCACGGACCGCTTCGAAAAACACGCGTTGCTCCCGCTCCATCCGGTCATGCTCCCGCCCATCGATTCGCGCCAGACCAACCTCCACCGGTACGTCCAGGTACAGCGTGAGGTCCGGCCGCAGATCACCCTGTACCAGTCTTTCCAGTACCTCGATCTGTGCCGTCGGCAAACCGCGTCCGCCACCCTGATAGGCATAGGTCGCATCTGTGAACCGATCACAGACGACCCAGCTGCCCGCGGCCAGTGCCGGCCTTATCACGGTATCCAGATGCTGGGCCCGCGCCGCGAAGATGAGCAGCAGTTCAGTCAGGCCCGACACCGGTTCCTCGCGAACGCCGAGGAAGAGATCGCGGATTTCCTCGGCGAGCGGAGTGCCACCCGGTTCCCTGGTCGTTACTACCGTGTGACCCGCCGCTTCGATCAGCTCGACTACGAGTGACAGGTTCGTCGACTTACCGACTCCCTCACCACCTTCCAGCGTGACGAACCGCCCGTTCACTGCAGCTGGTAACGGCGTACCGCCGCCTCGTGCTCCTCCAGGCTCACGGAGAAGTGACTGGTACCATCGCCCCGACTCACGAAGTAGAGAAAATCTCCCGCCGCCGGGTGCAGCGCGGCGTCGAGCGAACGAGCACCCGCCAGCGCGATCGGTGTGGGTGGCAGGCCGCTGCGGGTGTACGTGTTGTAAGGCGTGTCGGTCTTCAGGTGCGCACGGGTTAGGTCACCGTCGAAGCCTTCGCCGATGCCATAGATCACACTCGGATCCGTCTGCAGGCGCATTCCTTTGCGAAGTCGCGTCGCGAAAACCTGCGCGATGCTCGCGCGATCCTCTTCCCGACCTGTCTCTTTCTCGATCAGTGAGGCGACGATCAGCGCTTCGTAAGGCGTCTGATACGGGAGCCCGGCGTCCCGACCCTCCCAGCGAACCGCCAGTTCGTCCTGCAGCTTGCGATATGCCCGCCGCAGAATCTCCGAGTCGGTCGTGCCTCGCTCAAAGCGATAGGTATCCGGAAAGAACAGCCCTTCCGCATGCCCTTCTGGCAGACCGAGCACACCAAGCAGCGTCGATTCGTTCACCGACTGCAACTCGTGGGTGAGCGTCTCCTGGGCTGCGAGTTCCGAAAGCGCCCTTCTGACCGTCCAGCCTTCCAGGAGCGTGACCTCGTATACTGCGACCTCGCCTCTCAGCAGCCGGTCGAGCAGTACGGCTGGTGTGTCCCCCACTCTCAACCAGTACTCGCCTGCCTGCACCCGGCGGGCCGCGCCCGTGACCCTGGCCAGCATCGTCCAGAGTGACGGTCGCGACAGGTAGCCCGCATCACCGAGGGTCTCGGCGAATGCCGCGAAGGACTGACCCGGCCGGAGCTCTACCCGGGTGTCTTCCTGGAGAGGCAGCGGCTGACCGTTCCAGTGCATGGTATAGGCGACGAGCGCTCCCACCGTCAGACCCAGGCCGACCAGCAGGAAGAGCAGCAGTTTGAGGTACGCGGTCACACGACCATTGTAGTGGAAAGGCGGCGACTTTCGCGGCGCCGTACGCTCCGCCAGAGCGGCAGAACGCACAGAACCCGTGGTTCAGATCTTCTTGAAGATCAGCGTGCCGTTCGTACCGCCGAATCCGAAGCTGTTCGACAGCGCCGCGCGTACCTTCGTCTGGCGCGCTGTGTTCGGCACGTAATCCAGGTCGCAGCCCTCCCCCGGATTGTCCAGGTTGATCGTCGGTGCAATGGCGTCATTGGCCACGGAAAGAATGGAGAAGATCGCTTCCACCGCACCGGCGGCACCGAGCAGGTGACCGATCATGGACTTCGAGGAACTGATCATTACCTTGGTATCCGCGCCGAAAACCGTCTTGATGGCCTTGGTCTCGGCAACGTCACCGAGCGGGGTCGATGTACCATGGGCGTTGATGTAGTCCACGTCGTCAGGAGCCATCTGCGCGTCCGCGAGCGCGTTGCGCATCGAAGCCGCGGCACCTGAGCCGTCCTCGGTCGGACTGGTTATGTGGAACGCGTCACCACTCATTCCGAAGCCGGCGATCTCGCAGTAGATTTTCGCACCACGCGCTTTCGCACGTTCGTACTCTTCGAGCACCAGCACACCCGCGCCGTCTCCCAGCAGAAATCCATCTCTGTCCCGATCCCACGGCCGGCTTGCGCGCTCGGGATCTTCGTTGCGCGTGGACAGCGCCTTCATGTTTGCGAACGCCGCCATGCTGATGGGCCACGATGCCTGTTCGGCACCTCCTACCACCATCACGTCCGCGTCGCCGTACTGGATCATTCGAGCACCGAACCCGATGTTGTGCGTTCCCGTGGTGCAGGCTGTGACGATGGCGATGTTCGGCCCCCTGTACCCATACCGTATGGACAGGTTGCCGGAGATCATGTTGATCACGCTTGCAGGAATGAAGAACGGCGATACCCGACGGGGGCCGCTTTTCATCAGGACCGAATGAGTTTCCTCGATCGTGTGGATGCCACCGATACCCGACCCGATCGCTACGCCGTAGCGTTCCGCGTCGTCAGGGTGTACCGGCAGACCGGCGTCGCTGATCGCCTGAATACCCGCTGCCATCCCGTACTGAATGAAAGGGTCCAGACGGCGTGCTTCCTTCGCATCGAAGTACTCGGTGACATTGAAGTCCTTCACCGATGCACAGATCCTGACGCTGTAGTCAGTGACGTCGAAGGTGTCGATGACATTGGCGCCGCTTTTACCCGCCAATGCGTTCTTCCAGGCCAGGTCGAGGTTGCTGCCGATGGGCGACAACAGACCCATCCCCGTCACAACAACTCTTCGTTTGGTCATGCCGCCCTCTCCCGCTGTCCCAAACGCAAGAAGCCGCTCTACCTGCCCCGTAGACGCGGCTTCAAGACATGAAAACTAAGTCGAAGTTACTGGTGAGCCAGGATGTAGTCGATGGCTTCCTTCACCGTCGTGATCTTTTCGGCTTCCTCGTCGGGAATTTCGG
>QJYB01000107.1 GCA_003247835.1 Gammaproteobacteria bacterium
GTTGCAGCGGTCCGTGCGTCGGCCTGATCGAGCCCGCCGAGTATCTGGAGGACGTCGAGCTGGCGGTGATGTTTCTGGAGGGTAAGAGTCAGGCGGTACTCGAATTCTTCAAGCGGCGCATGGACGAGGCGTCCGCCTCGCTCGATTTCGAACGCGCTGCCAAGTACCGCGATCAGATCACCCATCTCAGGCGGATTCAGGAACAGCAGTACGTGCACGCCGCCGAAGGAGACGTCGACGTGTTCGCACTGGCCGGTCAGGCCGGGGTGGTCTGCGTACAGGGACTGTTCGTGCGCAACGGCCGTCTGCTCGGCAACCGCACCTGGTTTCCGAGAAATGAGCTCGGTCTGCCGGATGATGAGCTGCTCTCGGCGTTCCTGGCCCAGTACTACTTTGCGGGCCGCGATCGCGACCTGCCGAAGTCGGTTATCTCTGCGACGACGCTCCCTGACGCGGACGTTCTCGGCTCGGCGCTGTCGGACCGCGCTGGACGCAGGGTATCTGTCGTCCATCAGGTGCGCAGCCAGCGGGCCCGCTGGCTGAATCTCGCTGTCGAGAATGCCGAGCACAGTCTGAATGCCTACCTGGCCGACAAACGTAACGTCTATGCCCGGTTCGTGGCGCTGCAGGATGCGCTGGGCCTGGAAGACGTACCGGACCGGCTCGAGTGTTTCGATATCAGCCACACCCTGGGTGAGGCGACGGTGGCAAGCTGCGTGGTCTTCGACAGTGACGGACCGCTGAAGTCCGACTATCGGCGCTTCAACATAGAAGGCGTTCAACCAGGTGACGACTACGGGGCTATGGAGCAGGCGCTGAGAAGACGTTACACGCGCCTGAAGCAGGGGGAGGGTCGCCTGCCGGACCTTCTGGTCATCGACGGGGGCAAGGGCCAGCTCGGCCGCGCGCGGCAGGTGCTCGAGGAGCTGCAGGTGGACGATGTGGTGCTGCTCGGGATTGCCAAAGGTCCCGCGCGACGTCCGGAGCTGGAGCGGTACTTCACCGTGGACAGCGAAATCGTCCTGCCGTCCCAGGGAGACGCCGTCCACCTGCTGCAGCATATCCGCGACGAGGCGCACCGGTTCGCCATCACCGGTCACCGGCAGCGTCGCCAGAAGCAGCGTCGGCACTCCGAGCTCGACGACATCGACGGCGTCGGTCCCAAGCGCCGCCGGGAGCTGCTCACCCACTTTGGCGGTATGGCGGCCATTCGCGGCGCCAGCCGGGAAGAACTCGCCAAGGTCCCGGGGATCAGCCAGAAGCTGGCGGAAGACATCTACGCGGCGCTGCACGACTGAACCGACCGAAACTGGACAGCGGCCGTGGCCGTGCCGTTAGAATGTGCGCGCGATGAATCTCCCCAACCTGCTCACCCTCGCACGCATTCTGCTCATCCCGATCTTCGTGCTGGTCTACGTATTTCCGGGGCAGGGCACCTACCTGGTGGCGGCACTGCTGTTCGGACTGGCCGCGTTCACGGACTGGCTCGACGGCTACTTCGCCCGGCGCCTCAATCAGACGACCCCATTCGGGGCCTTTCTCGATCCCGTGGCGGACAAGCTGATCGTCGTCGCCGCGCTCACCATTCTGGTCGGTCACCACGCCACGCTCCTGCTGACACTGCCCGCCCTGATCATCATCGGCAGGGAGATCGTGATCAGCGCGCTCAGAGAGTGGATGGCGGAAATGAACCGGCGCGGGATCGTTGCCGTCACCTGGTTTGCCAGAGTGAAGACCACGATCCAGATGGTCGCCATCGTGGTGCTCATCGCCAACCCGCCGGATCTGGACCGCACCTGGGTCATGGCGGGATACGTGCTGCTCTACATCGCGGCCGTGATGACGCTGATATCCATGGTCCTCTACCTTCGGGCCGCCTGGCCGACGCTCAGAATCGGGCTGACCCAGCAGGGTTCCTGAACCGCAGCCGCGGTTCTTTGCGGTGCGTCGCAGACCCGGGCGCGTGATAGCCTATCGTGTCGCTATCTCTTCATTCCGCCGGGGTATCCATGGCGTTCAAACGGGCGCTGGTCGTCGACGACTCGAAGCTCGCACGTGTGGCGCTGAAGAAGCTGCTCGAGGAGCAGGATCTGGATGTCATCTTCGCCGAGTCCGGTGAGGCTGCGCTGGAGCTGCTCGACCGGGAGTCGGTGGATGTGATCTTCATGGATCATCACATGCCCGGCATGGATGGTCTGGAAACCGTTGCCGCCATCAAGCGCAATCCCAGAACCGCCACCATTCCGGTCATGATGTACACCACCCGCGAAGGTGAGGTCTACGTGAGTCAGGCCCGTGCGCTGGGTGCGGTGGGGGTGCTGCCCAAGCAGGTGGAGCGGGCTGCGTTGTTCGACATGCTGATGGAGCTCGGGCTGGTTCGCGACCGCCGGGCACCACCCGGACAGGAACCTTCTCGCGAGGTGCAAGCGCAGGCCTATGAGGTCGATCGGCGGCTTGACGACCAGGCGGTCGGTATCTCGGTTCAGTCGCTGGTCCGGCGGATTCTCGAGGATCAGCACCTGGCGTTGCGTGCTGACATTCTCCGCGGCAACCGGACCTTCGCCAGACAGGTGGCGAGCGAGATTCTCGAGGAGACCCGGCGAGCCGAAGAGGAAGCCGCTCAGCCGGCGCCACAACGCAGTTACTCCCAGACAGCCGTGACCATTCTGGTTCTGCTGCTGCTGGTGCCCGCGCTGGTGCTCGGCGGGTTGTATCTGAAGACCGCCCGGGAGCTCGACGCTGCGCAGAAGTCGCTGGCCGGCCTCGACCAGACTCTGGAGGAACGCATGCAGGCGGCGGAATCGGTCACCAGCGGGCTGCTCGAAGGCATGAACGAGGAACGGGCGTCGACCCTGTCGAGCCATCTCGCGGGGCTGGCCTGGTCGCTCAACGAGAGTGGCAGCCATCCCTATGATCAGCCGGCCTTCGACGACCGCCGTCTGGCCCAGCTGAAGACGCTGCTCGCTCATCTGGAGAGCATCGGTTTCAAGGGTACCGTGCGACTCGCTTCGCATCTCGGCGAGTTCTGTCTGACCACCAGCCGTCTGGGTGAGCTCGCCCCGGCACCGGACGAGACACCGGTGGAAGCCTGCGCCATGGTCGGACACCCGCTGGATGATTCGAGCTTCACGGGCGAACGCGAATCCGAGGCGTTCGCTGCGTTCATGGATGATCCCCGCAACCTGCCGCCCGCCATACGGGTCGAGCTCGTTGCCAACGACCGGTACTCGTCTACCCGTCGCTATCCGTTCCCGGACAACGCCGTGACCGCCGTCGAGTGGAATGCTGTAGCCGAACGGAATCATCGGGTCGAGTACACGCTGACTCCGGCGCGATAAGCCGTCGGCTGCCGTGGGGAGGTAATGGAGGCTGAGGTCGGAATCGAACCGGCGTACGCGGAGTTGCAGTCCGCTGCATGACCACTCTGCCACTCAGCCTGAGAGACCCGGTCGCCAGGCGACCTGGAAGGCCGCGCATTTTAGCCATCCTGCTCTCAAATCGCGAGCTTCCTCGGGTAGGGCGAGTCGGCAGAGGGTGCGCGGGCTGGGAACGCTGGAGGGGAGGGGGAGGCTGCTCCCAGCCCACGCGGAACGGAATCAGGCTGGTGCCCGCTGGCGCCGTTCTATCATGAACTGACGGAAGGCGATTGCGAGCTCGCGGCGACGCAGACTTTCCATGCTGAGCTTACGGTGCAGGAACAGGTTCCAGCAGATCAGCGCGGCCAGCATCAGCGTCAACGTCCCTGTGGTCATCGTCCGTCTCCTGGTTTTTACCACGCAGCGTAGATTACGCTTGCCGCTGCTCCGCACCTGACCTTTACGGGCCAAGGTCAGGTCGACAGGGGTCACCGCGGAAAAGGCCTGAGGATTCCCGTTCATGACGAGAGACGACATCGCACCACCGCCACGCTGGCACACCCTGCTGGAAGGCCGTGTAGGCGGGGAGGTAGCCGCGCTCATGCTGCAGCTGCCCATGCTGAGAATGATGCTGCCACGGGGAACCGGCCCGGTGATGGTGCTGCCGGGATTCATGGCGGACGACGCGTCCACCTGGCTGTTGCGAAGATTCCTCGACTCTCTCGGCTACACGGTGCGACCCTGGGAGATGGGGCTCAACCGGGGGCCGATGATGGCGTACCTGGCGGAGCTCATCACCCGACTGGATGCCTGGCGCGAGGAGGTCGATGCAAAACCGAGCCTCGTCGGCTGGAGTCGGGGGGGTACCCTGTCCCGGGAGATTGCCCGGGAGCGACCCGACCTGATCCGCAGCGTGGTGACGCTGGGCAGTCCGGTGCGAGGCGGGGTCAGCAGCACCAGCATCGGTCGGCTGGTCGCCGCGCAGACCGGCCTCAGTCCCGTGCAGATCAACGCGATTCTGCGTTCCCGTCAGCAGAAACCCATCACTACACCCATCACGGCGCTCTACTCGAAAACGGACGGGGTCGTGTCCTGGCAGGCCTGTATCGATGATCTGAATCCCAGCGTCACCCACCAGGAGGTGCCGGGATCACATGTGGGTCTCGGCGTCAATGCGGTGGTCTATGGTCACGTTGCCCGGGCGCTGGCGAAGTACCATCGGCGAGCGTGAGCTCAACCCTGACCGTTGAGGTCAGCCGTCTTCCTTCGGCTTGCTGCTGCCGGGGCGCCGCGACTCATTGAACGTCCTCTCCATGGCCTGACGCATGAAGTTGAAGGGGTTCAGATCGTTCATCTCCCGCATGCGCCGGCGGAGCTGATCCTGATGCTCCAGGAACGTGAGAACGCTCTGCTCGATATACCGTGAGACGACGCTGCCCACGTTGTCACCGTAGAAGCGGATCACCTGTTCGATGACCCGGTTGGTGAGCACCGGTTCGTGGCCGGCCGCTTCCTGCTCAGCGAGGATCTGCAGCAGAATCTGCCGGGTGATATCCGCGCCGTCCTTGCTGTCGGTGACGTGAATACTGTCGCCACGGAGGATGAACTTGCGGACGTCGTCAACGGTGACGTAGCGGCTCTCCTCGAGGTCGTAGAGGCGCCGATTGGGATACTTCTTGAATTCTCTCATCTCAGGCGCCGACTCCGGGCTGGTGAGCCCAGAGGGATCTGGGTGGTTGCGGCTCCTCCGGGGCGGGATAGAGCAATGCCCGACAACCCGAACGACGGAATGGCTTCCAGCTGTCCGGATGCTGGCTGAGCCGGTCGGCCACCACGTGCAGCACGAGCGGATTGAAGGCCATCCCCGAGTGGCTGCCAACCACTTCCACGTTTTCCGCACGATCACCCTGGTACTCGAGACAGGTGCTCCAGTGGACCACGCCGTCGGTCTTCGAGTAGATGGCCGTGCTCGGTACCGGCGGAGCGCTCGCCGGGAACCCGTTCATCTGGTCTCGCATTTCATCCCGGTTCATCCCGGAGACGTTCTCAAAAAGCCGGCTGACCAGATTGTTGACCGTATCCGGGCTGCTGGAAGCAAACGGGCTGCCCAGCGTGATCACGCAGCGGACCCGATCCGGCCGTTCGTGGGCCAGGATCCGCGCGAACACACCGCCGAGGCTCTGACCCACCAGAGAGACACGGCCGCTATGACGCGCGAGCACCTCGTCGAACCGTTCCCGGAGTCTGTCTTGGAGCTCGAAGCTGCCGGTGTTCTGACCGAGCTCCCAGGGCAGGGCGTTGTAATTGAGCCGGCCGAGCATGCGGCGTAGTACGAGGGTGGACTGATCACCGGCGGTAAACCCGGGCAGCACCATAACCGCATGACCGTCGCCGCGGGGAGATCCTGCGAGCAGGGGCCAGCTGTAGGAGAGCGAGGCCATCTCGACGAGGACCCGCGGCAGCTCGGTCGCGGAGTCCCAGAATGACGGACTGCTTGCCGTCTGCGCGGGCACTTCCAGAGTTTCGTACACGGACAACTCCCAGCCAGACCGTCCGGAGTGTTACCAAGAAGTTTCAATGGGTCAACCGATATTTGCTGCGATGCAAAACACATTCAGGTGCTTCAGCAGTGCATCCGGATTCGCGGCTAACCGATTGAGCAGAGGGCTTTTCGACGGGAAAATCACTCAGGTCATTGATTCGTCACTCTGGATGACTACAATGCGCGCCCATTCAGGTGCGGCGTTGCACCAACCGGGCGCACTGTCCGGCAACGGCCGCACCAGCGTGGCGCCGAAACGGCTCCCGTTGGTCCTGCAACTCAACGAAATGTACTTACGGAACAGCACGTTAGCTCGGTGACGCGCAGTGGCACCGTATTTGCAAATATTCGGACAGGGGGCGGACCTGGGTAGTGTGGAGGACCACGGGGAACCGTTCGCGAGCGACCGGTCAAATCAACTGCCACGACTAGTGAAGGAGTACTCAGGGTGCACAAGCTCGGCGCACTGGATGCGGGATTTCTCTATAACGAGACTTCGCGCAGCCCCCAACACATCGCCTCGGTTCAGATCCTCGAGCTGCCGGAAGGCAGCGACGAGACGCAGTTTCTGGCCGACCTCAAAGCCCTCCTGATGGAGCGGATCCACCTGGTTCCCTACTTCACCAACAGACTGCAGTTCGTTCCGTTCAATCTGGACCACCCGGTGTGGGTCAGAGATCCGGATTTCAACATCGACAATCACGTTCACACCCTGGCAATCGACCAGCCGGGCGATCAGCCCGCCCTGGAGGCTGCCGTTGCCGGACTCCACGAACAGCGGCTGGATCGGTCCCGACCGTTGTGGGATCTGTGGATGCTCACCGGCTTGGAAGGAGGGCGGGTCGCTCTCTATAACCGCGCGCACCATGCCTGCCTGGACGGTATGGCCGGTCAGGCCATGATCGAAACCATCATGGACGTCTCGCCCGAGCCGCGCCAGGTCGAGCCAGCATCCGTGCAGTACCGGCAACGACCGGAGCGGCTGAACGCCTTAGCGCTCGTTACCGGTGCGCTGGAGAACTTCGCCCGGTATCAGGCCAAGCAGCCACTGGCGGCAGTGAACGCCCTGGAAACCGCGGCACGCCTGTTCCGGCGGGCGTTCGACCCCCGCAAGGGCTTCGGCGCCATCGCGGAAAGAGCACCGTCCACGCGCTTCAATCGCGCCGTCGGCAACAGGCGTACCTGGACCGTCGGCGAGCTGCCCCTCGTCTCGGTAAAGGCCATCGCCCGGGTGACCCATACCAAGATCAACGACGTGTTTCTCGCAGTCTGCGCCGGTGCGCTGCGACGCTACCTGTCTCGCCAGGGCAGGTTGCCGTCCGCGTCGCTGATTGCCGGTTGCCCGGTTTCTCTGCGCCAGGCGGGTGATACCAATCCGAACAATCAGGTCACCATGATGATGGTGAGCCTCGCGACCAGCGAGCCGGATCCTGCCGAGCGGCTGCAGCAGATCGCCCGTTCCTCTCGAACAGCCAAAGGCTTCACGGAGGATGTGGCACCCGCCTACGACTCGGACGTCGCGTTGCCGGGCCTCCCCGGGGCTCTGGCGGCCGCCGTGCAGCTCGTCGAACGCTCCGGAGCGGCCAATCTGCCGGGACTGACGTTGCCCTGCAACGTCGTCGTATCCAACGTGCCGGGTCCTCAGGTGCAGCTGTACGCCTGTGGCGCGAAGGTACTGACGCACTACCCGGTGTCCATCGCCGCGCATTCCCAGGGTGTCAACATCACCGTGCAGAGCTACAACGGGACGCTGTATTTCGGCATCACCGGCTGCGCAACAGCGCTGCCGGACGCTGAGGCCCTCCAGGACGACATGCTTGCAGCCTTCGACGAGCTGAGAAGGCTCTATGATCTGCCCTCCGTGGCTGGCGCACTGCAGCAACGAACGGCGGCTCAGGAGGCGAAAACGGCACGTCAGCCGGTGGGCGAGGAAGGCGAATCCCGTTCCGAAGCTGCATAATATCGTTTAAAATCAATGCGTTATAAAACCTGAAAATTTTGGTTGCACTGCACAATGCTGTGGTGCACAATTCGTTGTGCATCGCAACACATGAAGCGGTTTCCCCCAACCAAAAACCCCTCTCACGGAGAGGGATTAAAGGAGAATCGAAATGAGCGTACTGGAAAACGGTATGGAGAATGCGGCCAAGCTGGGCCGTCAGCTGTTCGAGCTGAACAACGAGACCATCATGAAGTTCGTGGAGCTGGGCTCCGACAACTTCAAGAAGTACCTGGAGCTGAACGAGTCGTATGTCGCCAAGCTGCCGGAAGTGAGCGATCTGAGCTCGTTCGTCGAGTTGCAGCGTGAGTACGGTCAGAACCTGTGGGAAGGCGTACAGGCCGACCTGCGTGCCCGTGGCGAGATTGTCCGTACTGCGGTCGAGCAGACCGGTTCGCTCGTTCGTGGGACGTTCAGCGGTGAGACTGCTCCGGAAGCAGCTGCTGCCTGACGCATGGCGTCGATCCGGCCGTTCGCGGCCGGATCCCGCACACCGGAAACCGGTACTTCCCAGGCGGGGTACCGGTTTTTTCATTTAGAGTGGGTGCAAGTCCACAGTCAGTCGGACGGCCGACGGCCGTCCCCAGAGGGCAGCAGCCGTGAAGAAAAGCGATGCCGACTCACCATTGCCCGAGGCTATTGCCGACCGGACAGAAGCGGCCGCGGCGGCACCCGGCTTCGGTGTGGACGCCCGGGCGATTCTCGATACCTGGGGCAGGATCTTCGAGGAGGCCGCGGAGCAACCGCGGGCCTTTCTGCAGGCCGGTCGCAAGCTCGGTGAGGATCTGGGAAACATCTGGTTCGGCGACAGCGACATCGAGCCGCCTATCGAGGATGAGCGGTTCCATGCCCCGGCCTGGCGTGAGAACGGCCTGTACCGGCGCGTCGGCCAGTCCTACAAGGCGTGGAGTGACGCCATGGAAACCTGGCTGAGCGGTTCCGGTCTGGAGGGCATCGATCGGGATCGGGCCCTGTTCGTCATGAACGCCACCCGGGACCTGCTGGCGCCGGTGAATACCCTGATCGGTAACCCCGAAGCGATCGACCGGCTTCAGGAAACCCGGGGTGGCAGCCTGATCCAGGGTATCCGGAACTTTCTCGACGATCTCCGGCACAACCACGGCTATCCGGCCGTTGCCGATCGCAAAGCCTTCGTGATCGGCCGGGATGTGGCCACGACACCCGGCGCGGTGGTGTTTAAAAACGAGCTCTTCGAGCTCATCCAGTATCTGCCCACAACGGAAACGGTATCGCCGATTCCGCTGCTCTACGTGTTCAGCCAGGTCAACCGGTTCTATCTCGGAGATCTGACCCCCGACCGGAGTCTGTTCCGACGCCTGCTGGAACAGGGCGTACCGGTATACGCCATCAGCTGGCGCAATCCTACTCCTGCCCACCGGGACTGGAACTTGGACACCTACGCCGATGGGGTGATCGATGCCATCCGGGTGATCCAGCAGATCCAGCGACGCAAGAAGGTCCATCTCATGGGGCTCTGCGCAGGTGGTCTGGTGGCCGCGGCGGCGGCCGGCGTCATGGAGGCCCGGGGTGACAGCTGGGTGGAAAGCCTGAGCCTGTTCGTGAACGTACTGGATTCGCGGCCCGGCGAGAGTGAATTCGGCCTGTTCGTGACCGATCGCTCCGTGGAAGCCCAGAAAGCGGCGGTACGGTCCCGTGGGGTGTTCACGGAACGCAACGTCTTCGAGATGTTCGCCATGCTGCGGATCGAGGAAAACGTCATGAGCTTCTTCCGCAGCAACTATTTGCTCGGAAATGCGCCCATCAAGCATCCGCTGCTGTTCTGGTCCATGGACTACACACGCGTACCCGCCGAAATGCAGTGCGACTTTCTGGAGCTGGGACAGCACAATCGGCTGGCCAAGAAAGAGCAGCGGGTGCTCGGCAAGCGGGTGGATCTCTCGAAGATCGGCTACCCAGTGTACATCATGGCGGGTTCAACCGACCACATCACGCCGTGGAAGGCCTGCTACAGGAGTACTCAGCTCTTCGGCGACGACGTCGTATTCGTGCTGACCAACCAGAACCACACCCAGACGATCTCAAGCAGAACGGACAACCGTCATCTGAAGTACTGGGTCACCCGGGAGCTACCCGAAGATCCTGAGCTCGCGCTGCGCTCGGCGAGCGTCCACGACGGCTCCTGGACCGGTCACTGGATCGACTGGTTGAACGCCCGCACCGAAAAACGGATCAGGGCAAGGAAGAAGCCGGGCAACAAGGCGTTCCCGGCGCTCGCGCCGGCACCCGGTTCCTACGTGCTCGAGCACTGAGCCGTCGGAACCGGCTCAGGGGTGGATCTGGACCTTGATGGAGCGCGTGGACTTGTCATCCGCGGTGGCGAACGCCTCGGCGACCTGGTCCAGCGAGAACGTGTGCGTGACCACGGGTTCGATCAGCCCCGCATGCTGCGCTGCCAGGGCAGCACCCAACGCGAAGTCACCCTGATCCGCCTCGCGGCTGTAGCAGTTCGACGCAGCGAGCGTCAGCTCCTTGGAGAAAAACACCATGCCGGGCAGGGTGGGGTTACCGGCAAACACACCCAGCACGGAAACACGACCGCCGGTCCGGGCGATCTGGACGGCCTCGGACAAGGTTTCGGTCAGGCCGCCGACGGTTTCGACCACGACGTCGGCGTACTGGTCTCCCACCTCGCTTAACAGTTCCTCGGTGCTGTCGAATACACGATCGGCGCCCAGAGAACGGGCGAGTGCCTGCTGGTGGGGATGTCGGGCGGTGATGAGCACCTCCGATGCCCCTGCGTGTTTCGCCGTGAGGATGCTCAGCAGACCGATGGTACCTGCGCCGATGATGGCCACACGATCGCCCAGACCGATACGGCCGATACGTGCACCCCGAACACAGACCGCCATGGGCTCGGAAAGCGCCGCTGCTGAACGGCTTAACCCGTCCGGCAGCGCGTGCACCAGATTCTCCGGCACGCACACGTACTCCGCCAGGCCACCCGGCAGGGCGATACCGAACAGGCGTACTTCCCCGCAGAGATTGGCGCGGCCCACGTGGCACTGGTGACAGTGACCGCAGCCGAGGATGGGCTCTACCGCGACGTGGGCACCGATCGCGAGCCGGGTACCGTCGCCTGCGGCATCGATGACGCCGGCGACCTCGTGTCCCGGCTGCATGCCCTTGGGATCACCGAGTGCCGCGTGATAGATGTGCAGGTCGGAGCCGCAGATGCCGCCGGCAGTCACGGCGATGCGTACCCAGCCCGGCTCGGGTTCAGGCAGGCGCCGATCCTTCACGCCGATGATCTCCCGTCCGCCGTAGACGGCTGCCTTCATGGACTGTCCCTCGGTTTACCGGATCCAGGATCCGATCACGGTCATCACGGCATCCTATGCGCACGTCGCTGGCGACACAACGCTGGCAAGCCTGCCAGGTCCCGCTACACTTCCCGCGAGAGAGATGTGAGAGGGGAAATCTCGTGGCTACGTACATCATGATGAGCACGCTTACGGACGAAGGGCGGAAGACACTCAAGGAACGACCGGAACGACTGAAGGAGGTCAACAAGGAAGTCGAAGCCATGGGGGCCAAGGTTGTGAGCCAGTTCGCCGTGCTCGGTGGTTACGACTTCGTCAACATCATCGACGCCCCGAGCAATGAGGTGATGTCGAGAATCTCCATGGAGCTCGGCTCCCGCGGCACCATCAAGGTGACGACCTACCCGGCTATGGAGATCAACGCGTTCGTGGACATGTTACAGGGCAAGGTGCCGAGCGCCAACTGATCATGCCGCGCTACGTTCTTCTCATGCGCTATCACTCGGAAGGCTTTCGCGCCTTCAAGGAGCAGCCGGCGCGTGTGCTGGAGATCCACGACGCGCTGGCACGCTGGGAGTCGAAGGTGCTGGCGAGTTACCACATGCTCGGTGACTGGGACCAGATCACGGTTTTCGACGCACCTGACAACTTCAAGGCCTATCGTGCGACACTGGCCCAGGAGTTCGGCACAACGGCCGAAACGGAAATCCTGCCGACCATCGACCAGGATCTCTTCACGAAGCTCATCTCCACCGAGGCGGGCACCGTCGGACCTCATCCCTGGCAGATCACGCTGTGGGCGAAACTCGCGCGTCTGGCCTTCCGGCACCACGCGTATGGGCGCTGGGTGTATCCGTACTGCAAACCGCTCATCATTACCGGCAGGGAAAAGTTCAGGAGCATCCAGGGCCCCTGCATCGTCGTCGCCAACCACACGAGCCACATGGACGGACTGGTCCTGCACTGTGCGCTGCCCCAGCGGGTTCGCTGGAACGTCTACTCTGGCGCGGCGGCCGACCGGTGGTTCATCAAGGGGCGCAAGGAGCTGGTCATGCAGCCCTGGTACCAGTCCCTGGCCATGGGCACGTTCCCGATTCAACGGGGAGGCGGCTCCAAAGCGCTGGACTATCCGAAGTGGCTGCTGGACAAGGGCTGTAACCTGATCATCTTCCCGGAAGGTACCCGTTCCACGAGCCGCAGCATGGCGAAGTTCAGGCATGGCGTGTCCATCCTCGCGCTGGAAAAACGGGTGCCCGTCGTACCGGTATTCCTCGCCGGCCTGAAGAAGCTTCGCCCCAAGGGGTCGCGGGAAATTTTCCCGGGACCTGTCGGTGCCCACATCCTGGATCCCATCTATTTTCCAGAAGGGACCAGCGTCCCCGACGCCACACGCATGATCTACGACGCGTTGAATGCCGTGCATACGCGCGTGGGTCACTACGGTGACGAGGCGGCGCACCCCGACTGGCAGCCACCGGAGCGGGGCAACCGGGAGGTCAGAGCAGCGCCTGCTTGAGCCAGCGGATCAGATCCCCGATCACCTCTTCCCGGTTGGTCTCGTTCAGCATCTCGTGACGTCCGTCGGGATAGAGGCGGTAATCCACCCGGGTCAGGCGTCCACGATATCGGGCCAGGAGACGCTCGAGACCCTTGCCCTCGTTGTGCACTGGATCCGCGGAACCTGAAAACACATACACCGGCAACGCGGCCGGGATCCCAGCGACGGAGCGTTTCTTCCTGGCTTCCCGGGCACCAGCCATCAGGTTGGCCACGGAGCCGGCGCGCAGTACGAATCCACAGGCCGGATCATCCACGTATTTCTGTACCTGCTCCCGATCGCGCGACAGCCACTCGAACCCGGTCGCGTCAGGACTGTCGAACGGCTCGTTGGACTTTCCGAACAGCAGGTTCTGCAGCAGGTCGGAGTGGGCGCTGAAACCGAGTCGCCAGGACTCGAAGCGCGCGATGGTGTGCGACAGCCAGAGCTGGAACGCTCCACCGAATCCGGGTGAGCCCGACAGCACTGCACCATCCAGCCTGGATCCGAAGCGGTACAGATACTGCTGTGACAGCATGGCCCCCATGCTGTGTCCGACCAGGCCAAGCGGAAGGCCCGGATGGGCAGCGCGGAGCGTGTCCGTCAGTTCCGCCGTGTCACTGATCGTCCGGTTCCAACCGTCTTCCCCCATGTCACCCCAGGTCTCCGGCGTGGCGGAAGCGCCATGGCCGCGATGGTCCTGCGCGTACACGGCGAACCCGGCCGCCGTCAGCCTGGCTGCGGTCCAGTCGTAACGGGCGGCATGCTCGCCCATGCCGTGCGCGATCTGCACGACCGCCACCGGTGCCGCGGCAGGCAACCACCGGTAGTAGTGCATCGTGTGACCGTCCGCGGTCGTCAAGGTGAGTCGTTCCATCAGGGTGATCCGGTTTCCATGATTCGATAAACCGCCTGTGCCACTCCTGCTTCGTCGTTACGGGCAGTGACATGGGTCGCCACGGACTTGGTTTCTTCATCCGCCTGACCCATGGCTACGCTTGCGCCGGCGGCACGGAACATTTCCAGGTCGTTTTCGGAATCACCGAAAGCCACTACTTCATCAGTGGTGATCCCCAGGTGATCGCAGGCAGCGCGTAGCGCATCACCCTTGCTCGCCTTCGCGGAAGTCAGCGTCAGGAGGACCTTGCCCGTGGGGCCGATGCTGTTGAAGAAATGCACCTGGTCGCCATAGCGGTCCTGGAGTTCGTCCCGGATGCGTTTGTTGACGGCGCTACCCTGAATGACTGCCACACGGGGCAGGGTGTCCGCAGCGCCCGTGAGCTTGGGCACCCAGGTCATCTCGGCCGGTACCTGAGAATGGTCGGGCTCGCCGTCGAGCTTGAGCAGGACGCGGTCTTCCACCGTGACCGTCGCCACACATCGGTCCGAATCGCAGATCGCGTAGAGTTCGCGCACGAAGTCGTCCGGCAGGCGCTGATCAAAGATGTCGCGACCGGCGACCGGATCGAAGACCTGTGCGCCGGAACAGGCAATGACCGGACCCTTGATCCCGATCTGGTCTTCCACGCGCTGCGCCATCTGCACCCATCGGGCCGTGGCGATGATGATTTTGAAACCTGCCGCGTGAGCCTGCTGCAGCGCCCGCACGTTCTCGTCAGGCACGTGCTCGCCCACCAGCAGCGTGCCGTCCAGATCGATGGCAAAAGCTCGGAATCCCATGATGTTTCCTTTGCTCTGGAACTGGTGCCCGGGGCCGGAATCGAACCGGCACGGAGTTGCCTCCGAGGGATTTTCATACCAACTACAGCTTTCGCTGCCGGGCGATTGCCCGTTTGTGGTCTGGACTTTCTCTTCACCGTATCCAACGCATGATCCGCAAAGCGAACATGTCCGGACGTAGGCGGGAGCCGTTAAGTCTCTACACTTTCCCCTGTGCCTGCCGGGGCAGGCTGTCACCGGGGCTTAGCTCGGGATCGCCACCAGCACGCTGAAGGTTTCCCCGAATTTGACTCCATTCACACGGAAGCTTTCCAACCGCGTGCTCAAATTGCTTCAAGTCCCTTGTGTCTACCAGTTTCACCACCCGGGCAGACGCGTCCCACGGGCGCTTTGGCATCCCCGGGACGTGTGGCCGCAGGATAGCAGAACACGCCTGGCCCACGTAGAAATGCTCCGAGCTCCGGCATCTGTGGTCCGCAGCGTACGATGAAAACTGGTGCCCAGGGCGAGACTCGAACTCGCACGCCTTACGACACTGGAACCTAAATCCAGCTTGTCTACCAGTTCCAACACCTGGGCGGGAAACGCGGGTTCCGCCCGGTACTTCGTAGTCGGGCGGAACACTGCGCATTCTGCCTGCCGGTACGTCGAAATCAACCGGCTCCGCGGGTCATCAGTACTTGATGGCGATGTCGAGCATCAGCCGGTTGTAGTCCTCCCACACGCCCGGACCGTAGCCGCCCCGCTCATTGATGAACAGGGTGCCACCCAGGGCGATGTTCTTGGTCAGGGAGTAGCTGCCGTAGAAGATATGTCCACGACCATCCGTCCCGCCGCCGATGAAGTCAGAGTCGGTGAACATGGCGAACACCGCATCCGGTTCGAGGTGCTCGTAGGCGTAGCCGAGCTCCCACGGACGCTTGCCATGCATGAACTGCACGTGGCCTCCGACGGTCCAGCCGACGTCGTAGTCCGAAGCGTCCAGGTTCTGCACGTAGTTGGCATAGAGCTGCACAGGGCGATCGCCGAGCTGGAAGTCGAACTGGCCGAAGAACTCGAGTTCCTCATATCCGTAAACATAGTTGTTCGCCGCGTCCACGCTGTTGCCCCGTGGATTGCCGTCAAACGGGACGGGCTGGTTTTTGACGTCACTGAGATCGTAGTAACCCGTGCCGATGAGCAGATTCCTACCTTCACCGATGGGAGCGCTCCACGCGACCTGGCCGCCGAAGGCCAGGCTGTCGCTGCCGGAAGACTCGGTAATCCAGTTCATCAGTCCTGTCATCTTCCAGCCACCGGACTTGAACGTCACGTTGGCACCTTCCGGACGAAGATCGCTGTCCCACAGCAGGGCGCTGTCGCCGGGCCGGTAGAGCGGATTTTTGTATTTGCCCGCGGTCACTGCGAGTCCGTCCAGCGGCGTTCTCCAGTTGAAATAGGCCAGATCGACGTTGATCGGTTTCTTGCTGAACGCGCCGCCAAGCGTCTGGTTGGAAGAGGTTGGTTCCTCGCCACCGGTGGCCAGACCCAGACCGACATCCACCGATTCGGAGACCTCGGCGGTGATGGCCGGGCGGGCGCGGATCCGGTTGCGGTGACGCGTACCATCGGCGAACTCGGCGTCGATGGATTCGTGCCGGTACCGGAAGTCTCCAGAGAGCTTGATGCGATCTGTCCAGCTGGGGGTCGATGGCGTGGGAGCGGTGGGCGCGGGGGCTTCGTAATCCTGAATCGGGATCGCGCGCCGCGATTCCAGCGCTTCCAGACGTTCGCTGAGTGCCGCGACCTGCGCCTGCAGGGCGGCAATGGTGTCTTCTTCCGCTGTCGCGGTGAAGGCCGGAATCGGGCAGAGGAGTAACACGCCGAGCGCCAGGAGGCCGCCCGCTGCGGACCGGTGTCTCATTTTTTCATTCTCCAGCAGGTTTGTGGGATCGGGTTCGAGTCGGACCGGCGCCATTTTGTGACGAACAGATGTCACTAATGTGACAGCGGAGTTTCGGCTGACGGTGGACGATGACGAAGATGTCGATCAGATGAACATTGTCACATTCGGATGCTGAAATGTGACAGCGGAGGGGAGCCGGTTGCCTGGCGCCTTCTTCCTTGGTCGCACAAAGTAAAAAGGCACCCGAAGGTGCCTTTCGCGCCGAAACGTCGAGGTTCAGTAGGTCCGCAGTGAGTAACCTTCGGAAATCATGCAGTCCCGGTAGGCTTCGAACGAGGCGCTGTTGGGATCGAGCTGCCCATCGGCATTCACCTTGGTCTGTGCTTCACATGCTGCATTGTCGGCGCTGTACTGCTTGGCCGACTTGCTGGATTCCCAGTAATGGGTTGGTCGGGAAGCCGTGCTGTCGGACTTCGTCGTTGCGCATCCACCCAGGCCCGCTGCCAGGATGCCGGCGACGAGGAACACTGCGGTTTTGTTCATGATCTGGCCCTCCTCGTGATACCCCGGGTGCCGACGGGTCGAGGCGACCGGAGCTCGCTGTGTGTTAGTTGTCCGAAGTCTCGGCGGGCCCGGAAGCAGGCCTGCCAGCCGATTGGTGAGGGCCAATGTATCTCAGAAACTCGAAGGGCTCTACCACACGAATATGACATCCGTATGACATCGAAACTGGTGCTCAGCGATCGGACGGGCGGGTCCCACCCGTCCTGAGGCTGGCTTGGATTCAGGGCTTCCGGAACAGAAAGGTGAACCGGTCCGTGTTGCCGGTCACGGTCTTGCGACCCACCTCGTATTCCAGCGTATCGTCCGGCCGGTAGTGCAGGGTGGAGTAGTCCACGAACTCGAATCCGACGGCCTCGATTTCCTTGATCATCTGCACGGGGTCCATGCGCCGCCACACCTCGTAGTAGTCCTCCTGCATGTGCCGCCGGGTGTGATCCACCACGCCGTATATCCCGCCGGATTTGAGTGCCTTGAACGCCGCTGCATTCAGATCCCGGCGTCCCTGCTCCGTAAAGTTGTGCAGGTTTCTGAACGTAAGCACCATGTCCAGATCCCGGACGTCGATGGTCAGACCTTCGATGTAAAAACGACGGGAGTCTTCGGCGCGCTTGAACTCGCCTTTCGCCTCCACCACCTCCACGCCGGACAGGGTGCCGTCGTCGATCAGGTTCTGGACGTTGGTGGTACCGATGCTCACGTAGAGCTTGCCGTTTTCCTGGAGAACGGGCCCCAGCAGCTTGGTGTACCAGCCGCCACCGGGTAGCAGCTCGAGGACCCGCATGCTGTCCGTCAGGCCGAAAAAGCTCAGCGTCTCCACGGGTTTGCGGTTCGCGTCCCGGGCGACCTCCGCTTCTGTGCGTATGTCAGAGGCCATGGCGGCCTTCAGTTTCTCGACCATGTCCGCGGCCGCCGCGACGGGCCATCCACCCACCAGCAGTAGACTCAGTCCGGTCAGCAGGATCTTTTTGTTCATTCGGTGATTTCCTCTCCGTGGTTGTTGTGGTCAGCGGTTCGGGCCGCGACTCATGGGGTAGGGCTGCCAGCGTTCCAGGGACACGCGGGGCAGCACCGTGGGGTTTACACAGCTCATCGGCCAGCGTCCCCTCAGAACCAGGGCGACTTCCCGGCCAACCCGGCGTCGGGTCTCCGGACGCATGCGGGTGGTCGCGGAGGCCACGTGCGGTGTCAGGATGACGTTGTCCATGGCGAGCAGTGGATTGTCGGGCGCAGGTGGTTCCGACTCCAGGACGTCCAGGCCAGCTGCAGCGATGGTGCCGTCGTGCAGGGCTGCGATCAGATCCGCCTCGTGGATTACACCGCCCCGTGCCGTGTTGACGATCACGGCGGATGACTTCATGCGACGAAACGCGGTGCCGTCGAGCAGGTGACGGGTCTCGGCGTTGAGCGGTGCGTGTACGGACAGATAATCACTCCGCTCGAGCAGCTCGCCGAAGGAGACGGGCTCCACCCCGGCCTCACCGATGACCAGCTCACTCACGTAAGGGTCATGGGCAATGACGTGCAGGCCAAAACCCGAGGCACGGCGGGCGGTGCAGCGTGCGACGTTGCCGAATGCCAGCAGCCCGAGGGTCTGTCCCAGCAGTCGGGGTACATGATTGAGCAGAGGCCGGCCTTCGCTCCAGCGGCCGTCGACGACCAGCCGGTCCATGACCTTGACCCGGCGTGCCGCTGCCAGCAGCAGCATCATGGCGTGGTCGGCAACTTCCTCGATGAACACGTCGGGTACGTTGGTGACGACGATGCCCGCTTCGGTGGCAGCGGCCACGTCCACCATGTCGACGCCTACGCTGCCGACACCGATGACCACGCAGCGTTTGAGCCGCCGGATGATTGCCTCGTCGATCCGGATGCCCCAGGAGGTGATGATGGCATCGGCCTCGGCAGCCGCCGCGATGAACGCTTCGGGTCCGGGGGAGGCCACCTCGACGATGTCCGCGACCGGCGCAAGGGCCTCCAGTTCCAGGGCATACCGCTCGCCGATCGGCCGGTCATCCGCCCGGGCCGGCAGCTGCACGACCACGGTTTTTCTCGCGTTCACGGTCGACCTGCTCCCCTCAGACCGCCGGGTGTCGGCGGCCGGGCATTCTCTCACGCCACCCCCGGGGTGTCAGCCGGCTGTGGTATGTTGCAGCTCAGACGGTCCCACACCTCGGACCGGTATGGGGAGACATCATGCGGGAGAACCGATCACTCAGAGTCTGGCGCGAAGGAGGACAGACCATCGGCTGCTGGCTGTCGCTCGGCAACGCCCACAGCGCAGAAGCACTCGCCAGGCTCGGCTTCGACTGGGTCTGCGTGGACCTCCAGCATGGTCTCGTCGATTACACGGATCTCACCTATATGTTGCCGGCCATCTCCAACGCCGACACCACACCCATCGTCC
>QJYB01000024.1 GCA_003247835.1 Gammaproteobacteria bacterium
GCTCATTCAGCTGGTACCTGCCTGGCTGCGGCTCGAGGGGGTGAGCCTCACCACCATCGGATTCTTTACCGCCATCCAGTATCCCTACTCGTTGAAGTTTCTCTGGTCGCCGCTGGTCGAGCGGTACTCGGTGCCCGTGCTCGGCAGGCGGCGGGGCTGGATGCTGCTGACCCAGGTACTGCTGATCGTGACGATCAGCGCCCTGGGCCTGTGGCAGCCGGCGAGCGCCCTCCTCACCATCACGCTGGTGGCGATCAGCGTTGCCGTGTTCAGCGCCACCCAGGACATCGTCATCGACGCCTATCGTCGCGAGCTGCTGCGCACCGAAGGGGAACTGGCGCTGGGCAACACCGTGTTCGTGCAGGCCTACCGGCTCGCGGGTCTGATTCCGGGCTCGCTCGGCATGATTCTGGCCGGCTTCCTGCCCTGGGAGGTGGTGTTTCCGGTGATGGCGGCCTTTGTCGGCGTGGGCATCGTGCTCACCCTGCTCATCGACGAGGCGGAGGTACGGCCGGATGTGCCGGACAGTCTGAAGGATGCCATCGTCGAGCCCTTCCGCGAGTTCTTCGGCCGCCGTGGTTACCGCGCCGGCCTCACGGTGCTGGCGTTCATGTTTCTCTACAAGCTCGGCGACAACATGGCCACCGTGCTGGCGACCCCGTTCTACATCGATCTGGGGTTCTCCACGACGCAGATCGGACTGATCGCCAAGAACGCAGCGCTCTGGCCGTCCATCATCGGCGGCGTGCTGGGTGGCCTCGTCATCGTCAAGATCGGTATCAATCGGGGTCTGTGGCTATTCGGCGCGGTGCAGCTGCTGACCATCTTCGGCTACGTCTGGCTGTCCACTGCCGGAGCGGAACCCTGGATTCTGGCGGTGGTGATTGCGGCGGAGTATCTGGGGGTGGGTCTTGGCACCTCCGCCTCGGTGGCGTTCATCGCCAGAGAAACGGCGAGAACAGCGGTAGCCACCCAGTTCGCTCTGTTCACGGCGCTGGCGGCCCTGCCCAGAGTACTGGCCTCCAGCGTCAGCGGCCTGATCGTGGACGCCATCGGCTGGACGGACTTCTTCTACCTCTGCACGGTCCTGGCCGTGCCCGGCATGGTGCTGCTCTACTGGGCCGCGCCGTTCAACGCTCAGGTCGATGCAGGGGAAACCCCGGTGGTAAAGCCTGGCGGGGCCGAGGCGCGATAGGCCGAGCAGGCCGCGAAACGGGCAGCCGTCGCATCTCCGGGCTACGGTGCCGTGGCCTCCCAGCGGAACTGACGGGGAATGCGTTCACCGACGAACGAGATACCTTCCGCTTCGAGACGTCTGCGCTGCTCGGTGTGCCCGTCGGAGCCACGCCGCTGCGAGATCCTCAGCGTCGCATTGACCACCCGATGCCAGGGCAGGCGGGTGCCATCGGGCAGATCGCGCAGGGTGCGACCCACGAGCCTTGCGTGACGCGGCATGCCGGCGAGTGCGGCGACCTGACCGTAGGTGGCGACGCGCCCGCGTGGAATGAGGGCCACCACCTGCCAGATCCGCTCGACCAGCTCGGCTTGCAATTCCGACCGGCGGGCAGCAGATTGGCCGGTCCCGTCGCGGCGCCCGGATGATCTGGCCATGTGGCTTCTGCTGTTCTTCATCACCCCGATCGTGGAAATGTACCTGCTCATCCAGGTCGGGGGCTACATCGGCGCCTGGCCGACCATCGCCCTCGTCATGCTGACGGCGGTGATCGGCATCCAGCTGCTCAGGCGCCAGGGGCTGGCCACCCTGACCCGGGGTCTGAACCGCCTGGACAGCGGGGAGGTACCGGCGACGGAGGTGGTGGAGGGTCTGCTGCTGGCCGTGGCCGGCGCGCTGCTGCTGACACCGGGATTCGTTACGGACGCCATCGGCTTCTCCCTGCTGGTGCCGGCGCTGCGCAGCCGGGTGGCACAGCGGGTGCTGGCCCGGGTGGATCTGCGGGCCGGCATGTCGTTCCGGGCCGGCGGTCCGGCCCCCGGACAAGGTCCACGCAGCGGGCCGGGCAGGGTGCTCGAGGGGGAGTTCGAACGGGTCGATGAACCGGATCCGGACGATTCCCGCCACTGACCCCTTGAAAACCCGGCCGCCATACCCACTTACACAGGCGACTGGGGCGGAAGTGTCCGTCTCGTAAGCCGCTTGTACCCGGATCCCGAACGGTCTTGCAACAGCAGTCGGGATCACTATCATAGGCGGCCCTTGCGGTTAGCACTCTCGAAGTGAGAGTGCTAAATGCGAATGGGGCAGACGCGTGACACAGCGAGGGAAGCGCCGCCCTTTTTGTGAACTATCAGTGGGAGAAAACAGTTAATGAAGATTCGACCCTTACACGATCGACTCGTCGTGCGCCGGTTGGAAGAAGAGACCACCACGGCGGGCGGGATCGTTCTGCCCGACTCTGCGGCCGAAAAACCGTCCCAGGGCGAGGTGCTCGCGGTCGGTCCCGGCAAGACCCTCGAAAACGGGGACGTTCGCCCCCTGGACGTGAAGGTGGGGGACAAGGTCATTTTCGGCCAGTACGGCGGCAGCACGGTGAAGCTCGAAGGTGAGGAGCTACTGATCCTCAACGAGAGCGAAATCTTCGGCGTGCTCGAGGCCTGAACAGACGGCTGAACTACAGTCCAACCGAACAAAGACAGAGGAATAAGCGATGAGCGCTAAAGACGTATTTTTTGGTGACGATGCGCGCAGCCGGATGCTGGACGGCGTGAACGTGCTGGCCAACGCGGTCAAGGTCACCCTGGGTCCCAAGGGCCGCAACGTGGTGCTGGACAAGTCCTTCGGGGCACCGACCGTCACCAAGGACGGTGTGTCCGTAGCAAAGGAAATCGAGCTGAAGGACAAGTTCGAGAACATGGGTGCGCAGATGGTCAAAGAAGTTGCCAGCCAGACCTCGGACGAGGCCGGCGACGGCACCACCACCGCCACCGTGCTGGCTCAGTCGATCCTGACCGAAGGCCTGAAGTCCGTGGCGGCGGGCATGAACCCCATGGACCTCAAGCGGGGTATCGACAAGGCGGTCGCCGCGGCGGTGGAAGAGATCAAGAAGATGTCCACCCCCTGCGAGGACTCCAAGTCCATCGCCCAGGTGGGCACCATATCCGCCAACAGCGACAGTGCCATCGGCGACATCATCGCCGAGGCCATGAACAAGGTCGGCAAGGAAGGTGTGATCACGGTCGAGGAAGGATCCGGCCTCGAGAACGAGCTGGACGTGGTCGAAGGCATGCAGTTCGATCGCGGCTACCTGTCGCCCTACTTCATCAACAATCAGGAATCCATGGCCGCCGAGCTGGAAGATCCCTACATCCTGCTCTGCGACAAGAAGATCTCCAACATCCGTGACATGCTGCCGATCCTCGAGAGCGTGGCCAAGGCGGGCAAGCCGCTGATGGTCATCGCCGAGGACATCGAAGGCGAGGCGCTGGCGACCCTGGTGGTCAACAACATGCGTGGCATCGTCAAGGTATCCGCCGCCAAGGCACCAGGCTTCGGCGATCGCCGCAAGGCCATGCTGCAGGACATCGCGATCCTGACGGGCGGCACGGTGATCTCCGAGGAAGTCGGCCTGACCCTGGAAGGCGCGACCCTGGACGACCTGGGTACCGCCAAGCGGATCTCCTCCACCAAGGAGAACACCACGATCGTCGACGGTGCCGGCGCCAAGGGCGACATCGAGGGCCGTATCAAGCAGATCCGCCAGGAAATCGAAGACACCTCCTCGGACTACGACCGTGAAAAGCTGCAGGAGCGTCTGGCCAAGCTGGCCGGCGGTGTGGCGGTGATCAAGGTCGGTGCGCCCACGGAAGTGGAGATGAAGGAGAAGAAGGCACGCGTTGAAGATGCGCTGCACTCCACCCGCGCTGCGGTCGAGGAAGGCGTGGTCGCCGGCGGTGGCGTTGCTCTGATCCGGGCGCTGGCTGCCATCTCCAAGGTCAAGGGCGACAACGAAGACCAGAACGTGGGCATCGCCATCGCTCAGCGCGCGATGACCTCACCGCTCAAGCAGATCGCCGCCAACGCCGGTGACGAAGGTGCGGTGGTACTCGACAAGGTCGCCGCCATGAAGGGCAACCAGGGCTACAACGCCGCAACGGGCGAGTACGGCGACATGCTGGAGATGGGTATCCTGGATCCGGCCAAAGTCACCCGTACCGCGCTGCAGGCTGCCGCTTCCGTGGCTGGTCTCATGATCACCACCGAGGCCATGGTGGCCGATGCGCCGGAGGACCACCCGCCGGCCGGTGGCGGTATGCCCGACATGGGCGGCATGGGCGGCATGATGTAAGTCCTGCCGGCTTCCGGCAGACCGCCTGCACTGGCACCACCCCGCCGGGGTGAGTGACGCTGAAAAAGCCCTACCAATACGGTGGGGCTTTTTTTATGCGGCCCAATGAGGCTATAGTCGCGAGCGAGAGACGAGCCGGTGCAGCGCCAGGTGCGCCGGTTGACAAATCACACGACGCACCCGGCAGACGGCGTCAGAAAAAATCGTTACGACAAGTGGGGAGATAACCATGGATCAAGTCCTGATCGACTATCTGGCCCGATGGGGTCACTTTCTCGCCGGCATCACCTGGATCGGCCTGCTCTACTACTTCAACTTTGTTCAGGGGGAGTACTTCAAGGAGGCAGATGCCAGTTCCCGGACGGACGCGTTCACCAAGCTCGTGCCGCGGGCGCTGTGGTGGTTCCGATGGGGTGCGATGTTCACGTTCCTGACCGGTCTGATCATGCTCGGCTTCCGCGGTGCCGGCGTTACGGTGGACATCACCGTCGGCGCGGTGATGGGCACCCTGATGTTCCTCAACGTCTGGCTGATCATCTGGCCGAACCAGAAAATCGTGATCGAGTCGAATACGCGGGTGAAGGCCGGCGGCGAAGCGCTGCCGGAAGCAGCGGGTGCAGCACCCAAGGCGGCGCTGGCTTCCCGGACGAATACGCTGTTCTCCATACCCATGCTGTTCTTCATGGGTTCCAGCGCGCACTACGCGCACGGCGGGTTGAACAGCAACACGACCGCGCTGATCGTAGCGCTCGTGATCATCGCCGCAATCGAGCTCAATGGCATCTTCGGTAAGCAGGGACCCATGACCACGGTTCGGGGCGTGATCGTTTCCGGTCTGGTGCTCACCGCCATCCTCTGGGGTGTTGTCGCCATGCTGTGACGGCCGTCGGCTCACGAAAAAAGGCCCGCTGTCATACGGGCCTTTTTTTTGTCTGTACGAAGAGGCAGACCTGCCGCTACATCCAGCGTTTTGCTCTCAGATAAAGGAGCATGCCGACGGTCACGGACACCATGACGGCCGCGACGATGCCGAATGCCCAGGGATTTTCCAGACCGGGCAGACCGGCGACGTTCATGCCGAACATGCCGGTGATGAAGGTGATGGGCAGAAAGATGGCTGCAACGATGGACAGCACGTACATGCGCGCATTCTGTTCCTGAGCAACGCGATTCATCAGCTCTTCCTGGACGACCAGAGATCGCTCGCGGACCAGATCCAGGTCTTCCACGTACCGGGCGATACGATCCGTCTGCTCGCGGATCGCATAGGTGTGATCGGCACTGAGCAGGTCCTTGGAATCCCGATACAGCGCGTCCAGCGCGTCCCGCTGTGGTGCCAGGAACCGGCGTACCTGGGCCGTCTGACGACGGAGCGCGGAGACACGTGCCCGCACTGACTGAGCATCTTCCGTCTCCACCGCCGTCTCGTACTCAACGACCTTCTCCTCGATGCCGTCGACGAAGTCGGAGATACGATCGGCCAGCCGTTCGACGATGGCCACCACAACCTCCGGGATGGAATTCGGGCCCTGTCCTTCGACGAGCGTTGTCTGCACGTCCTGGACGGCAAACAGCCGTCGCTGACGGATGGTCACCAGCCGATTGCGGGCCAGCCAGAGACGGAGCGACACCATGTCTTCGGGATTGGCGCCCGGATTCATGTTGACCCCGCGCAGCACGACGAGCACGCCTTCCGGCAGGACCGCGGTGCGAGGTCGCGTATCCAGACGGACGATGCTCTCCACTACCTGGCGCGGCAGACCGATCTCGAGCAGTGAGGGAATGATGTCGCTTCTGGAGTAGTCGTAGTGGAGCCAGACGGGCCTTTCCGTGTCGAGAGCCGGTGGCTCCACGGCATCCCCGCCACCAGCGCCGTTCAGTGCCCAGCCAAAAACGAAACTCTCCGGCATGTTCTCTCCCGCTCTGCCCTGGCCGGGGTCAGGATAACCCGGTTCGGATAATCAGATAGCCACAGTACGTCAGGAGGAGCAGAACGCCGACGGGGCGGCCGAGCCGGCTTCTGCCGATGAAGAACACGGGAATGAGGAATCCTGTGAACACGAGCGACACCACCAGATCCGACAATCCGTGGTCGGGGATGGGAATCGGATGGAGCACGGCGCCGATGGGCAGGATGAACAGTCCGTTCACCAGGTTCGAGCCGACGACGTTGCCCACGCACAGGTCCGGCTCTTTCTTGGACGCGGCGATGATGGAGGTGACGAGCTCCGGCAGGCTGGTACCGATGGCGATGATTGCGAGCCCGATGACGGCGGGCGAGACGCCCAGCACGTCGGCGAGCGCTGCCCCGGCGGACAGCGTCATCTCGCCACCAATGGCGAGGGCGATGACACCGGTGAGGACGAAGGCCATGTCGCGGACCCAGCCATCCACCCTGAGAGAGAAGGGCAGGTGTTCCGCGCTGGTGACGAGTGGATCTTCCCGGCGGCGCCGGACGTCGCCCACCGTGACGTAGATGAAGATGCTGAATAGCAGGATGAGGATCAGTCCGTCAGCGCGATCGAGCATGGCGCTGGCGCCGCGCAGCACGTTGTCCAGAGACATCACCACCAGGACGCTGGTGCCGAGGAGCAGCAGGGGCACCTCGCGACGGATTACCTGACCCTGGATCAGCACCGGGGCGACCAGCGCCGCGCAACCGAGCACCAGACCGAGGTTGGCGATGTTGGAGCCGACTACGTTGCCGTAAGCAATCTGTGACTCGCCCTGCATGGCACCGAGCACGGTCACCATCAGTTCGGGTGTGCTGGTGCCGAATGCCACCACGGTGAGGCCGATGATGAGTGGCGGTACGCCGGTGCGTGAGGCAACGGCGGATGCTCCGCGGATCAGACCGGTGCCGCCGACGAGCAGCAGGCCGAGACCGGTGGCGATGAGCAGCAGCTGCAGGAGCACGGGCTCAGGGAGCCCCGTGAGCCGGCGAGCGGGAATCGAGCAGCTTCAGTGTGCCGTCCAGGTGCACGTCCCGCTGCGGGAACGCGATGACGATGCCTGCCGCCGCGAACAGCTCGTCGATCCGGAAGCGGATGTCACTTCTGATCTTACGGATGTTCTTTTCGCTGTCGGCCAGGACCCAGAAGAAGATGTCGAAGATCAGCGCGTTGTCCCCGAAATCCTCGAAAAAAACGATGGGTTTGGGATCACCCAGCAGATCGGGATGCTCGCTGGCGGCCTGTTCGAGCAGTTCCGCCACACGCCGGACGGGCGAGCCGTAGGCGACGCCGACCCTGACGGAGGTGCGCGTCACCTGGTCGACGAGCGTCCAGTTGACCACCGTGTTCTCCAGCAGCTGGCTGTTCGGGATCAGCAGGTGCACGCCGTCCACCCGGCGTATGCGGGTGGATCGGGTGTTGATGGCCTCGACGGTGCCCCGGGTGTCGCCGACCTCGAGAAAATCTCCGATGCGGATAGGTCGCTCCCACATCAGGATCCAACCGCTGATGAAGTTGTTGATGATGTTCTGCGCACCGAAACCCACACCGATTGCGATGGCCCCCGAGACGAAGGCGAACGCCGTCAACGGTACGTTGAGCAGGTCGAGGGTGGTGAAGCCGAGCAGCACCAGGGCGACGATGTAGAAGAGCCGGCGGATGAGGTGAACCAGATCCGGGCTGACGGACCGTGCCGCCAGCCGTCGTGACAGGGCGCCGCTGCCCCAACCGATCAGCAGAAAGCCGATGATCAGGAGGGTTGGCACACTCAGCAGCTGCAGCAGCGTTACGGGCCGATCGCCGAGGGTCAGGACGACGGTATTCAGCCAGGTAAGGACGTCGGCACTGCTCATCGGCAGGAGGATGCCATCCTGCAGGAAGTAAGGAAAGCGTACGATCCAGAGTCCGACGTTACCGTGCGAGTTTCCAGTGCTGAGCTATAATCGCGCCGCTTTTTCCGCTAAGCGGCCCGAGGAAACCTGAAAATGGCTGACCGTTCCCCCAGAACACCGTCGTCCCTGTCCACCAATCCAGACGAGCACCGGCGATCGGGCAAAGTGTCCGCAGGCCGGCGCCGGACGGGATCCTCCGCCTCCGGTGGATCCAGGTCGCTGGGCATGAACCTGGTCCTGGCGGTGCTGGTCGCCGCAGTGGCGATTGCCGGCTGGTTCATTGCCAACCAGCACCAGCTGCTGACAGCCGAAAAGAAGGCGCTCGATGCCGCAGAGGACCGGATCGCCCATCTGGAGGATCGACTGCGGATGACCGACGAGACACTGATCGATTCGGGCAAGGATACGGAAAAACAGATCGGCTTCTGGGAGTCGGAAATCCGCAAGCTGTGGGCCGTGTCCAACGAGCGCAACAAGAAGTGGATCGATGACAACAAGGCCGCCATCGGCGAGCTCAGGAAGAGTCTGGGCGCCATAGAGGCGAGCAATCGTGATCTCGGTACCGCGGTCGGTCGCCACGAAGCGGCATTCAAGCAGCAGCAGGCCATCATCGACCAGCTCACCAGCATGGAGATTTCGATCCAGCAGCTTGCCAACACCCAGCGGGACATCGTCGACAAGGTCAACAGCGCCAGCCAGAGTGTTGCGTCTCTGAATGCCGGTCTTGCCAACCGGGTCAGGGAGAACGAGGAAGCGGTGGCATCCATCGACGCATATCGCGTTCAGGTGAACACACGACTGTCCAATATTGAACGTCGGCTTGACGGTCTCGCCAGCTCGACGCTGTGAGTCGAACGGCTGGTGCATTCGTACCCCTTTAAATGACACATCTCTCAATGCGGATGTGAACTCCGTCCATATCCGCCAGCGTCCCAACCGGCATACTGCGCTTTCCACTGGTTGGGATGGGCTCTATGCCTCTGGATACCGGCAAACCGTCGTTCTGCGTGGCGGTCGCCGCCATCGCGGCGGGCGCCAACCGGCAGGCCGACAGCGGCACCGGGCTGGCTGAACGGCTCTCCGAGCTCGCCCGTGCTCGTGCCTGGCAGGTGCGGTGCGTGGATGTCTGCGCCGCCGATGAGATCGACGAGCAGGCAGCGGTCGTGCTGGTCGAAGGGGCAGGTGCACACGGTGTACGGCGGCGTTTTCCCCACGCGCTGCTGGTCTCGGAAAAAGAGGAAGCCGGACTGGACCTGCTGCTCCCCGGCACGGTCGACGACAGAGCGCTGGAACGACTGCTGGGCCACGGCGAGAGCCACTGGCGGCGCAATCTGAAGGTGATGGAGCTGTTCCGCGAGGTCGGCGCCCGCCGGCAGCGGATGAGCCAGCTGTCGGACATCGCGCTCTCCCTTTCCACGCAGATGAACTTCTCGGATCTGCTCGAGACGATTCTGCTCGAAGCCCGCCGGCTGGCAGGCTGCGATGCGGGGTCGCTCTATCTCATCGATGAGAGCGAAGACGAACCCGCTCTGGTGTTCAAGCTCGCGCAGAACGATTCGCGGGACTTCCCCTTCATCGAGCAGCGGCTGGCGCTGACCGCTGAATCTCTTGCTGGTTACGTGGCGCTGACGGGTGAGGAGCTAGACATTCCGGACGTCTACGCGATCGGTGACGACAAACCCTACCGGTTCAACCGCAGCTTCGATGACCAGAACAACTATCACACTCGGTCGATGCTCGTCCTGCCCATGCGCGATCATCGGGACAACGTGGTCGGTGTGCTGCAGTTCATCAACAGGATCGATCCGCTGGAGGACGATCCGGTGCCGTTCGGAGAGGAGCTGGTCGAGCTGCTCAGGGCGGTGGCCAGCCAGGCCGCGGTTTCCATACAGAAGAACCTGCTGATCCGTGACGTCAACCGGCTGTTCGAGAGTTTCGTGCAGGCGTCGGTGAAGACCATCGAACAGCGGGACCCGAGCACGAGCGGTCACTCTTTCCGGGTTGCGGATACCACCGTCGCGCTGCTCGAAACCCTGCCCCGGTCGGGCATGGCCCGATTCCGCGATCTCTCCTTCAGTGACGCTCACATCAGGGAAGTCCGTTATGCAGCGCTGCTGCACGACTTCGGCAAGGTGGGCGTCCGGGAGAACGTGCTGCTCAAGGCCAACAAGCTCACGGACGAACGCCTCGAGCTGATCCAGTACCGCATCGAGCTGCAGAAGGAACGGCTGCGTCGTCGCGCGGTGGAGCGGGAGCTGGAGATGCTGCATCACCATGCCGCGGACATCGAGGTCGCACGCCGCAGGGTGCATCGCGATCTCGGTACCGAGCTGACGCTGCTTGCGGATTTCGAATCCATGGTGCTGCGGGCCAACGAGCCTTCGGTGCTCGACGAGACGGTGGCGGAAGAACTCCGGGAGATCCGGGACTATGCGTATCGTGAGCTGGACGGGACGCTGAATGGCCTCATCACGGATGCGGACCTGCTGGCGCTGTCGGTGAGAAAGGGCAGTCTGACACCGGACGAACGCCGGGAAATCCAGGCGCATGTGAATCACACCCGGGAGTTCCTGTCCGTACTGCCATGGCCACCGGAGCTCGCCAGCGTGCCGGAAATCGCCGGCGCCCACCACGAGAAGCTCGACGGCAGCGGCTATCCCCAGGGACTGATCGGCGAGCAGATTCCCCTGGCGAGCCGGGTGATGACGGTGTGCGACATCTACGATGCGCTGACGGCTATGGATCGACCCTACAAGAAGGCGATGCCCGTTGACCGGGCGCTCGCCATTCTCGAGGACGAGGCTCGCCAGGGTCTCCTGGATGGCGACATGGTGCAGATCTTCATCGACAGCCGCGTGTATCAGCGTACCCAGACGGAGGAAGATCGCCGACAGGCCGTCTGATTCCGAAGGGCCGGTGTCGCCAGCTGCCTGCCTCCTTCAGTTCCAGTCTTCCAGCACGTCAACCTCCACCTGGCGACCCTCGAAGAGGAACACTGCGCCATCTTCGGTGATGCGCTCGAGGGTGAGTGCGCCCAGTGCGTCCCCTTCGACGAGACGTCGACCGTTGACGACGACCGCACGCAGATCCGGCTCTTCGGCATAGATGTGGGTCGAGAACGACAGCGATGGAAAGCGTCGGCGCACAGCCTCGGGCAGGCTCGACAGTGAGGCGGGTCCGCTGCTGACCTGTGACCCGGGTCCGATGAGCACCTCGTCGGGTGCCATCGCCACCGGTTTTTTCGACGTAGGGGGTGGCGTTTTCACTGCGGCAGGCGCGGAAGTCTGGACGACCGCTGTGGCAGCCTGCTGCGGAGGTGGCTCGGCGGCGGCGGGGGATGGCTCCGTGGTCGCATGGGATGGTGCATGCGTTGCCTTTTCCAGGACTGATTCGGGAGGCACCGGCTCCGAAATGCCAGGGAGGATGTTGTCCGGAAGGAACACCCACAGCAGCAGGACGGCGTTGGCGATCAGGGCGGCGAGGACCGCATAGGTTATGAAACGGTTGCGCCGCTGCTCCCGGGCCTCGAACGCGATCCTGGCCCGGGTGTCCGGATCCCGATCTGATTCCGCCTTCTTGAGGGCATCGAGAATGTACGACACGTCAACCGGCCAGGCTGGGTTGTGGCAGCTTCAGGCGATCGGCCAGCCGGATCCAGGTCGCAGGTCCGACGATTCCGTCCGGCGTCAGTCCTTCCTCGGCCTGAAACTCGAGCACTGCCCCCTCGAGATCATCGTCGAAGACGTTGGGTGTGGTGCTCGTCAGCGGTCTGGCGGTGAGGCTCGCCAGCTGCCGGCGCAGCCAGCCGACGGTCTCGTGGGTCTGGCCGAGCCGGAGGTTGCCGTAGTATCCAGGTGGTGTCTGCCAGAGCACCACGTAGTTGCCGGACCAGAGGTCGCGCAGCACCCTCTGGGTCGTGTCGAGGCGCTCTTCGCCGACCTGAAGCCGGACCCGACCGTCGCGCATGCCGAGCAGCGCGGCGTAGAAAGGTGCTGCGCCGTCATCCCAGAGCTCCAGGATCACGGGCAGATTGGTTCGCGCGATAGTTGCCCAGTCACCCCGATCGGACAGGCACTGCAGACCGACGGATGGCGCGAAGTCACAGGGGATGGGCTCGGCGGTATCCGTCGGGTAGTCCACCCCCCAGCGCGAGAAGACGGCGCTGTAGGCGAGTCGCCGGCTGGCGAAGGTGCTTCCGGCGGGGCGCGTGACGATGGCCGGGGTGATCTCGCCCATCGGCAGGTCCAGGGCCGGTGGCGGTTGACCTCGGCTGAGCGGTGCTGGATTCGGTGCGGGGTTCGCAAGGGTGCGGGGGTTTGCGCCGGTCGATTCCTGCAGTCGTGCATAGGTTTCGGGCGTGATCACGGACTCGCCGGCGTCATTGGTGACCATGGCCGGTACCGGCTCGGCCGGGGCGGCGGCAGCCGGCTCGACGGGATCGGCGGCCCTGGCCGTCGTAACGGTATCGGTCGAAACGGCCGGCGGTTCGTTTGCGGCCTCGACAGCCGGCGTGCCTGCTTCTGTTGCCGGATCGTCAACCTCCTGTGCGAGATCGGGCGGGGAAGGTGTCCGCTTGAGTGGCAGCTCGACCGGTCCCAGCAGCGCCCACGCCGCGCCGGCCACCATTACCGCGGCAGCGGCACCGATCCACCAGCGTTGCCTGCCGGGTCTGGCGCCGAGCACCTCCTGGGCTGCGCGACCGACGATCCGCGACGTCACACGCGCTCTACCCTCCGTGTAGGCGCCAAGCAGCGCGCGGTCGGCGATGACGTTGATCAGCCGCGGGGTACCGCCTGACAGCTTGAAGAGTCGACGCAGCGCGGCCGCCGAGAAAAGGTGCGGACTGCCGCCGGCACGGCTCAACCGGTGCATCACGTAGGCATAGGTATCCTGCCTGTTCAGGCTGCCCAGGTGGTAGCGTGCGGTGATCCGCTGAGCGAGCTGACGGAGCTCCTGTCGCTCCAGCATTTCCGCGAGCTCCGGCTGGCCGAGGAGGATGATCCGGAGCAGCTTGCGGTCGTCCGTTTCCAGATTGGTGAGCAGGCGAACCTGCTCGAGCACGGCCGGCGACAGATTCTGAGCCTCGTCGATGATCATCACCGTGCTGCGGCCGTTGCGGTGTGCCTGCAGCAGGTGCCGCGTGATCAGGTCGATGTACTGTTTGACGCTGTTGGTGGTGTCCGGGTTGTAGGGGATACCCAGCTCGTCACATAGCGTGGCCAGAAGCTCGCGTACGGTGAGGCGCGGATTGAGGATGAAGGCCACGTCCAGATCGGGCGGCGTCTGCTTGACCAGGTTTCTGAGCAGGGTGGTTTTTCCCGTCCCCACCTCACCGGTCACCATGACGAAGCCGCCGTGACTGAAACCGTACATGAGGTGGGCGAGCGCTTCCCGGTGGGCGCCTGAGAGGTAAAGGAAGCTCGGATCCGGCGCGATGGAGAATGGCAGCTGGCGGAAATGGAAGTGCTGCTCGTACATCAGATCGCGGCCTCCGCCGTCTGCGGATGTCTCGACAGCCTCTGATCCTTCTCTGTCCAGAGCGCTTCCACCCACTCTGCGGTCGCGCGCCGCAGCGCGTCATCGTCGCGCTCGCTGCGGATGCTTTCCGGGATTTCCCGACAGATCACCTCCATGGTCACCTGCGGACATCCTCCCTGCATGAACTCCCAGAACGTAGGTACACCGCCGGGGTAGTCGAGGGTGACGTCGATGAGCCGGTGCAGCCGATCGTCGAGCGCCGCCAGGACCTGCGAAAGACCACCGCTTTTGGGGTTCAGCAGGCGGGTGAAGCGCCGCGTTTCCTGCGCCGCATACTTTTCCGGTGTGAAGCGTGTGCCTTCGAGAAAGTTGAGCACGCTGGTCGGGTGGGCTCTGAACTTCTCGCAGGCGTCCCGGGTTGCCTTGCGGTCCACCTCGAGCAGAGCGGGATTCGCGGCGATCTTCGCCCGGTCGATGCGCCGGACGTAGGGGAAGTCCAGTAGCCACATGGCCTGTCCCAGAAACGGTATCCATAGCAGCTGGCTCTTGGTGAAGAACTTGAGCGGCGGGATGCGGCCATAGAGGGTGGTCTGCAGAATGAGAATGTCCGTCCAGCTCTGGTGGTTACTGATCACCATGTACCAGTGCGCCCGGGAGAGGTCAGCATCGGCCGTCCAGCGGACCTGGGCCCGGGTCAGACCCAACACCCGGAACAGCCAGCGATTGAATCCCACCCAGCTGTCGATGATGCCGTCCATGGAGTGTGCCAGGCGGGCCTCCGCCGGGCGGAGGCTGGTGATCCGCAGGATCAGCCGGACGGCGCCCATCAGAAAGAGCGGAACGCAATGCACCACCACGTTGCCTGCAACCAGCGTCGTTGAGAGGATGCCGATGAGAAGACGCATGGACGACTACCGAGGAACCTCTGACTAAGTTTCGTATGCTCAGCGCGCCGTTGCCGAGGCGCGCTTCGCGGGCAATGGTCGCTTCCATTGGCAAGAAGTGCAACGAAGCCCAAAGGGCCCATACGGCGGGTAGCATAAGCACTATGTCCGTACCAGAGACGTCCGTGGGGGGGATTCGGTCGTGGCACCGCTGGCCCCTGTTGCTGCTGCTTCTCGCCGGTCTCGCCGGCTGTGAGTCCATTGGTTACTACGCCCACGTAGCCGGTGGTCAGCTCAAGCTGCTTACCGATCGGCGTCCCGTGGATCGGGTGCTGCAGGACATCGACAACGCACCGGACAGCGCGGCTTCCGAAGTGCTCCGGGACCGTCTCGAGCTGAGCCAGGCCGTGCTGACATATGCCCGGGAAACCATGAGTCTGCCAGTAGGTGGCCGCTATCGGAGCTACGTGGACCTCAGTCGGGATGCGGTGGTCTGGAACGTTTTCGCTGCGCCCGAATTGTCCCTGGAGCCATACCTCTGGTGTTATCCGCTGGTCGGCTGTCTGCCTTATCGGGGGTTCTTCGACGAAACCCGTGCCCGAAGAGAACAGACCCGGCTTGCCGAAGAGGGGCTCGAGACCTATGTCGGCCCGGTGCTGGCGTACTCCACACTGGGCTGGTTCGACGATCCGCTGCTCAGCACGTTCCTCACTCTGGATAACGTGGCGTTCGTCGAGCTCCTTCTCCATGAGCTGTCTCACAGCCGGATCTGGGTGCGTGGTGATGCAACCTTCAACGAATCATTTGCGAGCTTCGTTGGTCGCCAGGGTGCACGTGGCTGGTTCGATGCCGAGGGCCGGCTGGACGAATACGAGGCAAGCCGCCGAGCGGACAGCGAGTGGCAGACCGCGTTGCACATCCTGGAGGAGACACGGGAGGCGCTGCGTGTCGTCTATGCCGATGACTCGGACGAAGCGATCCGTCTGAACGCGAAACGGCGCGTGCTCGAGGCAGCGAGCAACTGTCTGACGCTTCTCTCCGAGCAGACCGGCAACGATGGTTACCAGCGACTCGCCCCGCGTCTCAACAACGCCTACCTGGCTTCGCTGGCGACTTACGAGGACGCGGTGCCGACCTTTGCGGCACTGTTTGCGGCATCGGATGGTCGCTGGGACGTTTTCTTCGAGCAGGTAGACGAGTTGGCGGCTCTGGATCCGGAAGCGCGTAATGCAGCCCTCGCCGCATCAGGCGAGCACGAGGTAGCAGCCCATGGCGATGACGACGGCACCGATCAGGTTCAGTGCCAATCCCTCTCTGGCCATGGTCTCGATGGAGAAACGGCCGGTGCTGAACATGATGACGTTCGGCGCCGTAGCGACGGGTAGCATGAACGCGCAGGAAGCGCTCATGGCTGCGGGCACCATCAGCAGACGCGGATCGATGGCGGCGCCGATGGCACCGGCGGCCAGAATCGGCATGAGCAGCGTGGTGGTCGCCGTATTGCTGGTGGTCTCCGTGAGGAACGTCACCACCAGACAGATGATGAACATGATGAGCAGCAGCGGCAGGTTTGCGAGCCCGGAGAGCCCGGCGCCGATGGTCTCCGACAGCCCGGAAGCCGTATAGGCGCTGGCGATCGCAATTCCCGCGCCGAACAGGATCAGCATGCCCCAGGGAATCCGCTCGGCCGTCTCCCAGTCGAGTAACCGACCACCCTGTCCGTCGGGCACCAGAAACATGGTGACCACGGCAAGCAGGGCGACCATGGCATCGTTGGTGACGGGCAGTCCGAACAGCGCGGACCAGCCGCCGAAAGGTTCGGTGCGGGTAATCCAGCACAGCGCGGTGAGGGCGAACACGAGCAGCACTCGAACCTCGGCCGCCTGCCAGGCACCGACCTTCGGCAGCGCAACCCGACCTTCATAGGTCAGGTGCCGAGTCAGGTAGTAGGCCATGGCCGGCAGAAACACCAGGACGATGGGTACCGCCCAGATCATCCAGGTCACGAAGGAAATGCTTTCGCCCGTGGTTGCCTCATAGACACCCATGAACACGATGTTGGGAGGCGTGCCGATGGGGGTGCCGATGCCGCCGATGCTCGAGGCATAGGCGATGCCGAGCAGCAGGGGCGTGGCGAGCTTCGGGTCTTCCGCTTTTTCCAGCACGGCGAGTGCGACGGGAAGCAGCATCAGTGTCGTTGCTGTGTTGGAGATCCACATGGACAGCAGCGCCGAGGCTGCCATGAAGCCGAACACCAGCGCCCGGCTGGAGCCGCCCCCGAACGCGCGCACCATGGCGAGCGCGATTCGCCGGTGAGCGCCGTTCTTTTCCAGCGCGGTTGCCAGGATGAACCCCCCGAGCAGCAGCAGGATGAGGCTGTGACCGTAGGATTGAGCGACTTCGGTGGGGGAGAGCACGCCGAGCAGTGGCAGCACGCCGAGCGGAATGAGCGACGTGGCGGGTATGGGAATGGGTTCGAAGACCCACCAGACCACACAGATGATGGTGATCCCGAGCGTAATCGCCGCATCGTTCGAGAATCCCGCATTCGACATGAGGTATGCTGACAGAACCGCGAGTGCGGGTCCGGCTGCGAGTGCGAGACGCTTCGGTGTCGTCGTCAGGGTGGAAGTCATGGCCGGTGAAGATGCCAACGCTTGAACGCGAACGCAAATGGATCACGACGGCACGCAGACCATGAAGAACGGATCGCAGCAACAACCCGCATGACCGCCTCGCTCTACTGGTACGATCTCGAAACCTCCGGCACCGAGCCTCGCTGGGACCGGATCGTGCAGTTCGGCGGCTTCCGAACCGACATGTCGTTGAACCCGATCGGTGACGAGTACTGCACCTACGTCGTGCTCCCGGACGACGTGCTGCCCAACCCGGAAGCCACACTGGTGACCGGGATCACGCCGGAGCTGACGCGGCGGGAAGGGATCAGCGAGTTCGAGGCACTGCAGCACATCTACGGACTGTTCAGCACGCCGGCGACCTGCGTGGCCGGTTTCAACAACCTGCGATTCGACGACGAGTTCATCCGCTACGGCTTCTATCGCATGCTGATGGATCCCTACGCCAGGGAGTGGCAGAACGACAACTCCCGCTGGGACATCATAGATCTGGTACGGGCAACGGGTGCACTTCGCCGGGACGGCATCGTCTGGCCGACCAACGAGGAGGGCCTGCCCACTTACCGGCTGGAAGACATGACCCGTGCCAACGGGCTCGATCATGGTCAGGCGCACGATGCGCTTTCGGACGTGCGGGCAACCGTCGCCGTCGCACGAATGATCCTCGAGGCGCAGCCGAGGCTCTACCAGTACTACTTCAACCTCCGTCGTAAGAAGGCCGTCCGGAAACTTCTGGAGCCCTTCGGAGCGCGGCTCTGCGTGCATGTCTCGGGCATGTATGCCCGTGAACGCTACTGCTCTGCTCCGGTCGTTTCGATATGCCGGCACCCGACCAACAGCAACTCCGTCATCGTCGTCGACCTGGGTCAGGACATCGAGCCTCTGCTGCGCTGGTCCGAGGAGGAAATCAGGGAAAAGCTCTTCACCCCGGGCCCGAATCCGGACCGGCCTCCGCTGAAGGAGATCAAGATCAACCGCTGTCCGTTCATTGCCGGAATCGAGGTGCTGGACGATGCGAGCTGGTCCCGTATCGGGGCGAGGCTGCGCGATGTGGAGAAGCGTCAGCGCCGGCTAAAGCAGCCGGGACTGCAGCAGAAGATCATGCGGGTGTTCACTGGTCGGACCATGGACCATGTCGATGATCCCGATGCTGCGCTCTACGATGCTTTCCTGCAGGATGCGGACCGCAGCCGCTGCGTGAGCCTTCTGGAGACTGTCCGTCAGGGCGGCTGGTGCGATCTGGATTTCTCCGACAAGCGACTGCACACGCTGGCGGACAGGCTCAAGGCGCGCAGCTTCTCCGATCGGATGAGCGAGGAGGAGCGTCGGGCCTGGTGCAACTTCGTCACGGCAAAGCTTCACGCCACAGACGTGCCCTGGCTCGCGCTGCCCGCCTACTTCGACGTTCTGGATAGACTTCAGACCGAGCTCGAGGCCCAACCCGCCACCGGTACCGCGCGCGAGATCCTGACCGCGCTGACCGAGCATGGCAGGACGCTCGCCGAACGTTATCCGCGCGGAGCGCATGGCTGACTGCGTTCGCTTCGACGGGGTCTGGAAGTCCTACGATCCCGACAGGCCGGTACTTCGCGACCTGACCCTGGCGCTGCCCGCAGGCGCCACCACCGCCATCGTCGGCGAGAGCGGCAGCGGCAAAACCACGCTGCTGCAGCTGGTCAATGCCGTGGAAGCGCCGGACCGGGGTGAGGTGCGCGTTTTCGACGAGCCGATTCCGCCGGACCGGGTCGCCTTCCGGCGGCAGATCGGCTACAGCGTCCAGGGTGCTGGACTCTTTCCACACATGACCAACGGCGAGAATGTGACGCTGCTGGCCCGCCTCGAGGGCTGGGAACATGCTGCCATCCGGCGGAGACTCGAGACCCTGCTGGAGCAGATGGGTCTCTCACCGGACGTGGCAGACCGGTTTCCCGCCGAGCTCTCCGGTGGACAGCAGCAGCGTGTGGGGTTGTGTCGCGCCCTGATGCTCAAGCCGCGGCTGCTGCTGCTCGACGAGCCGTTCTCGGCGGTGGATCCCATCACCCGGGTCGGCCTCCATGAGCGTTTCCGGCACGTGCAGGTGCACGAAGGCGTGAGCACGCTGCTGGTCACCCACGACATGCGCGAGGCCGTCAAGCTGGCAACCACGCTGGTGATACTGCGGGACGGCGAAATCGCCCAGGCGGGTCCGGTCGCCGACGTGCTGGCTTACCCGGCGAGCGAATATGTGTCCGAACTGCTTCAGGGACAGCTCGGCTGATGCTCCCGGAAAAACATCTGCTGCGGTGCCTGCTCGGCCTCATGCTCTGGCTGCCTGCGACCTGGGTTTACGCCGACGCGGTCCAGGTCGGCAGCAAGAATTTCAACGAGTCCTACATACTGGCTGAGATCATCGCCCAGCGGCTGGAAGCAGCGGGGCTGGACGTGGAGCGGCGCTATGGTCTCGGCGGCACGCTGATCTGCTTCGAAGCACTGCAGGCGGGCGAGATCGATCTTTACGTGGAGTACACGGGCACCCTGAGTCAGGTCGTGCTGGGCACGCCGGACGTCAACGGAGTATCGGCGCTCGACGCCCTCATCGCGGAGCGGGGACTGATGCTGCTTGCTCCGCTCGGCTTCAACAACACCTACGCCATCGCGGTCCCCCGGGCGCTGGCGGTCGAGAAGGGTCTGAAACGGATCGGTGATCTGGCGGCACATCCTGAGCTCAGGGTGGTGGTCAGTCACGAGTTTCTCGAGCGCGAGGACGGCTGGCGCGGTCTGGCTCGTGCCTACGGGCTCGGTACGGAGGTCAAAGGCATCGAGCACGGACTGGCCTACCAGGCCATGCAGGCGGGGAGCATCCAGGTGACGGACGCCTACTCCACGGACGGCGAGCTCGAGCAGTACGATCTGGTGATTCTCGACGACGATCAGGGCTACTTCCCGGAGTACCTGGCAGTGCCACTGGCGCGCCGCACGCTCCCGGCAGTGGCGGTCGATGCCCTGTCGGCGCTGTCCGGGACCATCGACGACCGCCAGATGCAGACCATGAATGCCCGTGTGGTGTTCGGTGGCCTGAGCTTTGCGGAAGTTGCCAATGATTTCCTCGTGGCCCGTAATCTCGCCCCGGAGCGTTCCTCCGGCAGCACGATGCTCACGGACCTGCGCCGCAACACGGCTCAGCATCTGAAGCTGACCGGAGCAGCACTGCTGACGGCCGTCCTGGTCGGCATCGGCGTGAGCCTTGTCGTGTTCCGCGCGCCACTGGCATCCCGGGCGGTGATCTATTTCTGCGGACTGCTGCAGACCGTGCCGTCCATCGCGCTGCTCGCGCTGCTCATTCCGGTGCTCGGGATCGGGGTGGCACCGGCGATCCTGGCGCTGTTTCTCTACTCGCTGCTGCCCATCCTGCGCAACACGATCACGGCGTTGACGACCATCGACCCGACGCTCGTCCGGGTAGCCATTGCCATGGGGCTGTCACGGCGTCAACAGCTCCGATACGTCTATCTGCCGCTGTCCCTGCCGAGCATGTTCGCCGGCATCCGAACGGCGGCCGTGATCAGTATCGGCACGGCAACGCTCGCGGCGTTCATCGGGGCCGGTGGGCTTGGCGATCCCATCGTCACCGGACTCGCGCTGAACGACGTGGGCCTGATCCTGCAGGGCGCGGTTCCGGCGGCGCTGCTGGCGGTGGTGACGGAGCTCGTTTTCGAAGCACTGGAGCGCTGGCTGATTCCAGGCCACCTCCGGTAAACCGTCAGAGCGTACCCAGGTAGGCATCGTAGGAGGCGCTCGCCGGATCGAAGTCCACGTCCGCGGGCGCGTCGCGCCAGATGGCGACCCACCAGTCCCGCCGCTGTCCCTTCAGACGGGAAGCTGCATGGATGTGCTCCTCCCAGGGAAAGTCCTCATCGCCGAAGTAATCCTCCGGTGACGGCCCCGGCAGGAAGAGGATGGCCTCGCCGCTCTGTAACCGGCGCAGTCCCACCGGTGGAGCGCCGAACGATCTGGCCAGATCTGCCTGGGCCAGCATCTGAGCTTCGTCGAGGATCGCCAGTCGCCAGATCTCCCCGCCGGATTTCAGCATCAGCAGCCCCGGCGGGTCATCCACCAGGTAGTACTCCACCAGGCCGTGCGTCTCCATCAGCCCGCGCACATAAGCAGCGATCTGTCGATCCACCAGAAAAGGCGGAGGATCGATGGCCAGGCTGGATTTCAACCTCGCCGTGTACTGATTGAAGTACTCGTGCAGCAGCTCGTTGACAAATCGGTGCACGGTTCGGATGGGTTCTGCACACTGCTTCGGAATGAACCGGTGAATCAGGCCGGCATTGAAAGCCTCCACCGCCAGCTTCTCGTCGGCTACGCCGGTGAGCATCGCCCGGCGGATGTATGGATCTTCCAGGGCCTCACAGAACATGAGCCCGTCCAGCGACGGCATGGCGTAGTCCACCACCAGCACCGCGTTGCGCCGGAAGCGGTCCACATGGTTTATCTCCTGCTCGATCAGCCCGACGTCCAGATGGATGATGGTGTCTCCGGCCTGCCGCTGGAGCGAAAAACACCGGTCCATGAGCGGGGCGAGCGGGATGGGCTCTCTCAGGAAGGCCAGGGCCTGTTCGGGGTCCGTGAACGTTCTGCACGCCCAGTTGCCCGGCAGCTCCAGATCCAGGCTCTGCAGAAAGGACGCGTTGTCGTCCACGAAACAGATGGTCGTGGGGTGAAAGTAGGGCGACAGGGCGAGCTCGGCCATGACTCACACCAGGAGGTTGTGCAGCGCTTCGCGCTTTCGCGCGGACATGCGCCGATAGCAGCGGATCAGTTCCGCTTCCTGGGGCGTCAGATCCCGGCGGAACAGATTTTCGAACTGCCCGTGCAGAGGAGGCTCGATGTCGCGAACGGTGGTCTCGTCGGGGATACCGCTGAACGTCTGCTGCAGTCGGGCTACAATGTCCGAGTTCATGCTGCGCCGGTAGTGGCGGGCGGATTCCCGGATCTGATCTCTCATCGCTGGCGGAAGTCGGACCATGTACTTGTAGGGTTGCACTTTCTCTTTCATGGTTTGGGGCCGCCCTTGATCGTGCTCTGAGTGAATCGTTCGCTGCTCTGCTGGAACGTGCCTTTCGAGCCGGTCTTCACTCGCGGCCACCGCCACGGAACACGGGGACTCGACTCGTCTCTTCAAACATCGAAGAGCAGAAATCGGGTGTAGGCAAAATGCCTGACCGAATCTAGTCCTGTTCGGCCCACGTCTCAAGGGTGGCAAAGTGATATCAAACGAGGAAGGCAAGCCGTGACCGAAGATGTGACCTCACAGATGCAACCATTGCAGCGCCAGAACATCCGCCTGGCCGCCACCGTGGTTCTGATGCGTGATACGCCTCAGGGCATCGAGGTGTTCATGATGCAGCGGCCGGGTGGGGTGGACTTTCCCGACCTCCACGTGTTTCCGGGCGGCAAGGTGGACGAGCAGGACCTGCTCGAGGGCTGGGTACACGGCTGCTCGGAAGCCGAGGCCAATCGTCTGCTCGGTCTGCCGGCCGGCGGTCTGCGCTACTGGGTGACCGCCATCCGCGAGTGCTTCGAAGAGTGCGGCGTGCTGCTCGCCCGGCGCGGTGGCCGGTTTCTGGCGCTCGACGAGCCCGCGGAAGTGGGCCGCTTCGACGGCTACCGGCAGGCGCTCATCGATGGCCACATGACCATGGCCGATCTCTGCCGGCAGGAGGATCTGGTGCTGGCTGCGGACTGTCTGTCCTACTTCAGTCACTGGCTGACTCCGCCATCCGTGCCGCGACGCTTCGATACGCGATTCTTCGTTGCCCGAATGCCGGTCATGCAGGACACGGCGGCACACGCCTGGGAGACGGCCGGCGAGCACTGGATCGCTCCGGGTGAGGCGCTGGCGGCGGCGGAGTCCGGCGAGTGGCGGATGATCTCACCGACGCTCACGACCCTGAAAAGTCTGGCGCGTTTTTCCCGTGTGGATGCGGTCTTCGAGGCCGTGGCTCGAACGGCTCATCTGCCGCCGCTCACCGCAGAGCTCGCCCAGCAGGGGATGCAGCCACTCCGATGAGTCCGTTGCTCGAGGCACGAGCCCTGGGCAAGTCGTTTCTCGATGGCGGAGAGCGACGTGTGGTGATCGACGCGTTGAACGTCACTGTGGGTAGTGGTGAGATCCTTGCCCTCGTCGGACCAAGCGGATCCGGTAAATCCACGCTGCTGAATCTGCTGGCCGGATTGCAGCGCCCGGACGGCGGCTCGATCCATCTTGACGTAGGTGGTTCCGTGGTGGCGTTACAGGACCTCGGCGAGGCGCAGTTGACGCGCATCCGTCGTCGCTGTGTGGGCTACGTCTTCCAGTTCTTCAACCTCATCCCGACCCTCACAGTTCGGGAGAATGTGCTGCTGCCGCTGGAGCTGAACGGGCTCATGACGTTCGCTGGTGAAGCGCTGGCCCGGCTGACCACACTGGGACTGGATCACCGGCTCGACGACTTCCCCGCACACCTTTCCGGGGGTGAGCGACAGCGCACTGCCATCGCCCGCGCACTCGCGCACCGTCCGCGCCTGGTGCTTGCCGACGAACCCACCGGCAATCTCGATCACGCCAACGCGGAACGGGTGGTGGATCTGCTCGTTGCCCAGGTGCGCTCGTTGTCCTGCGCGCTGGTGCTGGCGACCCACAGCGACGTCATCGCCGGTCGCGCCGACCGGATACTGCGGCTCGACGGCTGACGGTGCGACTGCTCACGCTGAGCCAGCTCCGCCACCTGCGCTTCGCCCCCTGGAGCACGCTGACCGTGGTGCTCGGTATCGCGCTGGCGGTGTCCTCCATCGTCGCCGTGCACCAGATCAGCCGGCAGGTGGTCGTGAGCCTGGCTGATGTCATGCCGGCCTATCTCGACGACGTGTCAGACCTGGTCGATCGACCCGGGCTGGTCATGTCCGACTATTTCGAGCTCCGTGAGAGATGGCGGCGCGGCGAGCTGGCGCAGCTTGTCGGACTGATGCCACTGGTGGAAGGCAGCGTGCTGACAGACCGTGGTGTCATCTCCGTGGTCGGCGTGGATGCGTTTTCCGGCGTGAGGGCGGTTGCCGGACTGGCCTTCCTGCCGCCCGGTACCATCGTCGCAGGCCCGTCGCTCGACGTGGCTGTCGATGAGTCACTGACCATCGGTGATGTCCCTTATCGCGTCGCCTTCGTTCATGAAACAGTGCCGGCAGGTATGGTGGTGACGGACATCGGTACCGCCCAGATGATGCTGGGTCGGGACGACGAGGCGCTGGACCGGATCGCCGTAGTCGCGGAACCGTCGCTGCGGCGGCTCGAGGCGTGGGGCGAGCGGTTGATGCCAGGTCTTTCCGCCGGGCTGCGCCTGCCGGCCTGGACGTTGCCAGGCTGGCGGGTGCAGCCGGTCGACTCGGCACTGCCCGATCTGGCTTTCGCCCGATCGGTGCTCTTCAATCTGGGCGCGCTGGGCTCACTGGCGCTGGTGGTGGCCTGGCTGCTCGTCTATCAGGTGGGCGTCATCTGGTTGCGACGCCGGGCGCTGACCCTGACGAGACTGGAGCAGATGGGCGTCTCGCACCGTGAGCTCCGAAGCGGTTTCCTGTCGAGCCTGGTGGGACTCGGCGGCGTGGCGGCGGGTGTCGGCGTCGTGACTGGAGATATCCTGGCGCGGGCTTTGTCCCGGGCGGTCACCGGCTACGGCAACCTGGGTATTCCGGTACCGTCGCTGGACGGATGGGTGGTCGGAAAAGCGTTGGCCAGCGCCGTTCTTGTCTGTCTGGCGGGTGGTTGGGTCGCCTATCGCCGGGAACGACTGCCTGCGTCCGGAACCCTGCTTCGCTGGCTGTTTCCCTGCGGCATGTTTGCCGTCGGTACCTACGGTCTTGCCGGTACCGACAGCCTGCTCGGCGCCTTTGCCGCCGTCGCGGCGGTAGCCGTCCTCGGGTTGCTGGCCATCTCACCGGCGTTGCGTGGTTTGAAACGTTACGCGACCCGCATGAAAGGCGGACTGCTGCTGCGCAGCGGCGTGCGGGAGCTTGTCTGGTATCCCGGTGATCTGGCGGTGGCGGTGGGTGCGCTGGTACTCGCGCTGGCGACCAGCATCGCCATTGCCGCCATGGTCGACAGCTTCCGCAGCGACTTCGAGCGGATGCTCGACCAGCGACTGGCCTACGATCTGTTCGTCGACGGTGGCGGACGCGATCTGGACAACCTGGGTCGTGAGCTTGCGGATCTCGCAGGCGTCACCCGCGTGCAGCGTTACGGCGGGCAGGAGATGACGCTCCTGGGCAGACGGCTGGCCGTCAGCTTCACCCGGTTCGATGCCCGGGAGAGCCGTCGTTACGGTCTCGATTCGGCCCTGATGGTGGGTCAGTGCATCGTCTCCGAACGGCTCGCACGGGAGCTGGCGCTCGACATTGGTGACGCTGTACCGGAGATCGGCCTGACGGTGGCGGGCATCTTCCCGGGCTATGGGGACGCGGTGCCGAGATTGCTGATGAACGAGGCCGACGCCATCCGACTCGGCCTGCCGTTGCGCTACGACCGGCTGGGCGTGGATGCCGCGGAACCCTCGCTGATCATCGGAAGGCTCGAAGCCACCGGCGAGGGAATGGTCGTTCAGGAGCGGACTGCTGTGCGGACACGGGCCCTGGCCGTGTTCGATCAGACGTTCACGATTACCGGTGCGCTGACACTGCTGGCGCTGATTGTGGCCGCGGTGGGGCTGTACAACGCGTTGCTGGCACTGGCGCTGCAGAGACAACGGACACGTCACCTCTTCGATGCCATGGGGGTAACCGGCGTGGAGCAGACCTGGGTAGATGCCGGCAGGACGATGGCCGTATGCACACTCGTCGTGCTGCTGGCGCTGCCGCTCGGGCTGCTCATGGGTGCGCTGCTCTGCGAGGTGATCAACCCGCGGGCATTCGGTTGGAGCATCGCGCTGGCGCCAGGCGCGGGCACCATCTTCAGGCCGGTGCTGGTCGCCCTGGGGGTGAGCGCACTGGTCTCGCTGCTGCCCGTGCCATCCGAGGAGGTGCCCGATGTGGAGTAGGATGCTATACGCGATCGGACTCGGCGCGCTGCTGCTGTTGAGCGGCTGTGACCAGCCGCCGAATCCGCCGCGAGCTTCCCTTGGGCTCGATGCGGTACTCGGAGATGGCGAGCCTCACGGTTTTGCGCGCGCCGATGCACCGCGTGTCTTCAACTTTCCCGCGGACTACGGGGCACATCCTGACTTCCGCAGCGAATGGTGGTACCTGACGTTCACCCTGGAGGACGACGAGAATCGCCCGGTCGGCGTCCAGCTGACGTTGTTTCGGCAGGCACTGGCTGCGGATGATGGGTCAATGCGCGAGCCACCGGGAAACCGCTGGCAGACCCCGCAGGTCTACCTGGCCCACTTCGCGGTCACCGACACCGTCTCAGGCACGCATCGAGCCAGCGAACGGTTCGCGCGCGGCCATCCGCGTCTTGCGGGTGTAACGGCGGACCCGTTTCACCTCTGGCTGGAAGACTGGCAGGTGCTGGCGGTGGACCGCAGCACCTGGCAGTTGACGGTGGACGCGGGCGAGGTGGGTGCAGCACTCGAGCTTTCACTGCGGGGGGCACCCGTGCTCCAGGGAGAGGCAGGTCTCAGCCGCAAAGGCGAACGGCAGGCGTCCTATTACTACTCGCTGCCCGACATCGCTGTCTCCGGTCAGGTCCGTGTGGACGGTGTAGAGCGCCACGTGCAGGGCGGCGGCTGGCTCGACCGGGAGTGGAGCACGAGCGTGCTGTCGGCAGGTCAGCTCGGCTGGGACTGGTTCGCCCTGTCGCTGGACGACGGTCGCCGCGTCATGCTGTTTCGGCTGCGGCGGGGAGACGGTGCCCGTGATCCGCATGATCAGGGCATGGTTTCGGCGCCGGGTGTTCGCGACCGGCTGCTTATGGCCCCTGATTTCGAGCTCCGTCCGGTGCGGGTGTGGCAGGATGAGAAAGGGGTGGGGTGGCCTGTGGGCTGGTCGGTCCGGCTCGGGTCGGAGACCTGGTCAGTGGAGGCCGTGATGGACGATCAGCGCATGCAGACCAGCATCCGCTACTGGGAAGGGCTGGTGACCGTTCGGGACGACGCGGGTGCGCGCATCGGCCGGGGGTATCTGGAGCTCACCGGTTACGATGATGCACGGCAGGCTGACGGCTTGGGAGGAGGGTGGCGATGACGGACGACGAGCTGTCCTGGCGGCGGATGGGCAGCCATGCGGGTCCCCGTCTGCCCCTGTTCGACGTCCGTTTCGACGACATGGAACATCCCGAGAGCGGGGAGGTCCTTTCCCGGCTCGTGCTGTCCTCCGTGGACTGGGTGAACCTCGTTGCGCTGACACCGGAAGGCGCGTCGGTGATGGTCCGCCAGTACCGCTTCGGCGTCGGCTATCCGACGTTGGAGACCCCCGGAGGCATGGTGGATCCGGGTGAGGACTCCCTCACTGCTGCCAGGCGTGAGCTCGTCGAGGAAACCGGGTTCACGGGCGGAACCTGGTCCTATCTGGGTGCCGTGGAGCCGAATCCGGCCTTTCACGACAACCTCTGTCACCACTGGCTGGCGGAAGGGGTGGTCCGTACCCGGCCGCAGAACACCGGCGGCGGCGAGCACATTCACGTCACCCTGATGAGCGAAGCGGAGGTCCGGGCCGCTGTGCAGGACGGCACCATCCGTCACGCGCTGGCGCTGTCGGCCCTGGCCCGGGTATTCGACCTCTGGCCCAGGCCGTTCAGGCAGCCGCCCCCAGCCTAGGGAGATTATTCCCACCCATGCCGTCCACAGCCGGCACACACTAGGCTCGGCTTGAAAAGTCCGTCACAATGGCGGCTCGACGGTCCATATCGGCAGGGGACAAGTCACTCCATGAGGAACCATGACGCCGCGCATGCTGTGAGCCCGGGGGAGTCCTTTTCGCGGCTGCGGGGTTCGCAGGGCGCGCCCGGTTCCGCGGCCGGCAGCGACGAGACGCGGGGCCAGGAAAATCCCCGTGGGCGCCACGCGATCCTGATCGTCGACGACAAGCCAGAACTGCTGAACAGTCTGCATCAGCTCGTCGGTCTGCACGGGTATCAGGCTGACAAGGCGCTCGGCGGCGCCGAAGCGCTGCGGGCCCTGGGCGGGAAACGCTACGACGTGGTGCTCCTGGATCTCATCATGCCGGGGGTGAGCGGCCACGACGTGCTGGACTACGCCAGCAGAGAAGGGCTCGACTGCAAGATCATCGTCGTCAGCGGCGATTCGAGCTTCAGTGGCATCAAGCACGCGCTCCACTGCGGCGCGTTCGACTTCGTCAAGAAACCCTATGAGGCCGGCGAACTGATCGCCACCATGGAGACGGCGCTCAGGCAGTGCGAGCTCGAGGATCAGAACCAGGCGATGGGCGAGAAGCTCCGGGAATCGGAGGAGCTGCACCGCTTCATCGTCAACAATTCCCCGGATCTGGTCTACATGCTGGACCGGAACGGCTGCTTCATCTTCCTCAACGACCGTCTGGAGTCCCTGCTCGGCTACGAACGGGATGAGCTCATCGGCCGGCACTACACCGAGCTCGTCGACGACGATCACCTGGAGCGGGCGCGGAACGTGTTCAACGAGCGGCGCATGGGCGAGCGGGCCGCCACCAACGTGGAGCTCAAGCTCAAGAGCCGGCTGAACCGGCGCGGACCCCGGCTGTTCCATGCTCAGTCATTGTGGATGGAGCTGACGGCGGAAGGCGTCTACTCGGATCCGAATGAGCGCACCCGGGAGAACTTCGTCGGCACCTATGGCACGGCGCGGGACATCTCGGAGCGTAAGGAGGCCGAGGAGGTCATCAACTTCCAGGCCTATCACGACCTGCTGACACACCTGCCGAACCGGGCACTGCTCAAGGACCGGCTGTCGCTGGCCATAGCCCACGCCCGGCGGAACAAGCGCAAGCTCGCGGTCATGTTCCTGGATCTGGACCGGTTCAAGCTGGTCAACGATACCCTCGGACATACCATGGGCGACCGGCTGCTCAAGGCGGTGGCGAACCGGCTGCAGAGCTGCCTGCGGCGGGGTGACACCCTGGCCCGGTTCGGCGGTGACGAGTTCACCCTGCTGCTGCCGGAGGTACGCACCAAGGACGACGTGGTGGTGATCGCCAGCAAGATCCTGGATCGGCTGAACGCGCCGTTCGTGATCGACGGGCACGAACTCTTCGTCGGCGCGAGCATCGGCATCTCCATCTATCCTGAAGCCGGCGATTCGGAGGAAACGCTCATTCAGAACGCAGACATCGCCATGTACCAGGTGAAGGGTCGGGGTAAAAACGGTTACCAGTTCTTCTCCGAAGAGATGAACCACAGCTTCTCCACCCGGCTGTCCCTGGAACGGGAGCTCAGGAACGGACTCGCTCAGGGGGAGCTCAAGGTCTACTACCAGCCTCAGGTCTCACTGCTATCGGGGCGCATCACGGGTGTGGAAGCCCTGGTCCGCTGGCAGCACCCGGTGCGGGGGCTGGTAGAGCCGATCGATTTTCTGCCCATGGCGGAAGAAACGGGTCTCATCTGCCAGATCGACGAGTACGTGCAGTCGCAGGCGTTCCGCGACGTTGCGTACTGGCGCTCCAAGGGTTTCGACGGGATGCGCGTATCCGTGAATCTGTCGGCGACCCAGCTGGAGAAGGAAGGATTCGTCGACCGGTTCGTGGCATCCCTGCAGCAGTGCGGGCTCGAGGCCCAGGCAGTGAAGCTCGAGATCACCGAGAACACGCTCATGCAGGACATGGAGGTGATCATCCCGAAGCTGAAGGAGCTGCGGCGCCTGGGTGTGCACATTGCCATCGATGACTTCGGCACGGGCTACTCGTCGCTGTCCTACCTGCAGCAGTTTCCGATCCAGACGCTGAAGATCGACCGGAGCTTCGTCGGCGACATCCGCGAAGACGAGTCGGATGCGAGCATCGTCAATGCCATCGTCGCCATGGCCCGCGGGCTCAAGCTCGACCTAATTGCCGAAGGCGTGGAGAACCGGACTCAGCTCCGCTATCTGCATGCACAGGGATGCAGCGAGGGTCAGGGTTTCTTCTTCTCCCGGCCAGTGCCGGCGAGTGAGATCACCACCATGATCCGTCAGAACCCCTTCGAATCGGTGGTTCGCGAAGGCACTGCGAGCGCCGGCAGCAGTGCTCCAGCCGGGGCGTTCTGACCGGTCTGATCAGCCCATGAAAGGATTCACGACACGGATCGTGCACAGCGATCGGGGCAAGCCTATCGAGCACGGATCCCTGCAGAAACCCATCCACGCGACGGTCGCCTACGGTTACGACGACGCCAGGGACCTGGCTGCGGCGTTCCAGGGCACCAAGCCCGGTTTCACCTATGGACGTCAGGTCAACCCGACGGTGGAGGCGCTGCAGGACAAGGTCACGACCATGGAGGGCGGCGTGGCGACGGTGTGCTTCGGGACGGGCATGGCGGCCATCGGCACCACGCTGTTTTCGCTGCTGCGTGCCGGAGATCACTTCGTCTCGTCGTCCTTTCTGTTCGGCAACACCAACAGCCTGTTCAACTCCTTCGCTACCCAGGGACTGGACGTCACCTTCGTGGACGCGACCGACGTGTCTCAAGTGGAGGCGGCCATCACACCGGCAACGAAGCTCGTATTCGTGGAAACCATCGCCAATCCCCGTACCCAGGTCTCCGCCCTGGCCGAGATCGGCGCGTTGTGTGAAGCGCGCGGGCTGATCTACTTCGTGGACAACACCATGACCTCCCCCTACCTTTTTCAGCCGAAGGATGTGGGGGCGAGCCTGGTGATCAACAGCCTGACGAAATACATCGGCGGCCACGGCAATGCTCTCGGTGGTTCCGTCACCGAGATGGGTCGGTTCGACTGGCGCGGTTTCGGCAATCTCTACGACACCTACAGGACGGGTGATCCCAGTCGCTGGGCCATCACCCAGATCAAGAAGAAGGGCCTGAGGGATTTCGGCGCGGCGCTCGCACCCGAAGCTGCTCACCACATCGCCATCGGTGCGGAGACCCTCGCCCTGCGTATGGAGCAGCAGTGCGCCAATACGCTGGCCATGGCGACGTTTCTCGACGCACACCCGCTGGTGAGTGCCGTTTACTATCCCGGGCTCGATTCCCACCCGCAGCACGAACGGGCGAAGGCGCTGTTCCGGCATCCGGGTGCCCTGTTCAGCTTCGAGCTCGACCATTCGGTCGACCTCTGGGCATTCCTGAACCGGCTCGAGGTGATCGTGAAGTCGAGCAATCTGGGAGACAACCGCACGCTGGCAATACCGGTGGCGCACACGATCTATTACGAGATGGGACCGGAGCGGCGGGCAAGCATGGGGATCGACGAGTCGCTCATCCGGATCTCGGTAGGCATCGAGGACACGGACGATCTGCTCGACGACCTGACCCGCGCCTTCGAAGGGTGAGCCCGCAGTTAAAAGGCATTCGCATTCGAGCAATCTGAAAGGTAAGGGGGACTCTACATGAACCGTCTGCAGGACAAGGTGGTGATCATTACCGGCGGCGCCGGTGGTATCGGCCGGATGGCCGGCAAACTCTTCGTCGAGGAGGGCGCCTATGTGCTGCTGGTGGACCTCGACGAGGCGGCTCTGAAGGATGCGGTAGCGGAGATCGGCAGCAACGCGGCGAGCTATTTCGTGGCGGACGTCACCAGTGCCGCGGACAACGACGCCATGGTGGCCGCAGCAGAGGAGCGCTACGGCGGCGTGGACGGCCTCCTTGCCAATGCCGGTATCGAGGGTGACGTCAAATCCATCGCGGATTACGACGAAGCGCGGTTCGACCAGGTGATGGCGATCAACGTGAAGGGTCCGTTTCTCGGCATCAAGTCCGTCACCCCCGCCATGCAGCGCCGCGGCGGCGGCAGTGTGGTCATCACCTCCAGCGTCGCCGGGCTGACGGGCACGCCGAACCTGTCCGCCTACACGACGAGCAAGCATGCGGTGATCGGCCTCATGCGCTCAGCCGCCAAGGAACTGGCCCCGCTGGGCATCCGCGTCAACACGGTGAACCCATCGCCGGTGGAAACCCTGATGATGCGGCGGCTGGAGGCGGGCATCGGCGGTGAGGAGAACGCCGAGATGGTGCGGGCAGGTATGGCGGAGCGCATTCCACTGCACCGCTATGCCAATCCGGACGACATCGCGCGATCCATGCTCTACCTGGTCAGCGACGACAGTGCCTTCGTCACGGGCTCGGTCAACGTGGTGGACGGCGGCATGACAGCGTGAAACGCTGGTCGGTTGACACGACAACGGACGCAATTTAAGGACAGATCCATGGCCCAAGCTCTTCTGAAAACCGACCTCGGTCTGCCGAACAAGCGCAGCGGCAAGGTGCGCGACCTCTACGACGTGACACTGGACGACGGCCGGAACGCGCTGCTGATCGTCGCCACGGACCGCATCAGTGCCTTCGACGTGGTCATGCGGAACGGCCTGCCCGGCAAGGGTGTCGTGCTCACCCAGATCTCCCGGTTCTGGTTCGACTACTTCTCGGACGTGCCCAATCACCTCATCTCGACGGATGTGGCGGATGTGCCCGGTCTGACGGACGCCGAGCGCCAGGCGCTGGCCAATCGCATCATGCTCTGCCGGAAGACGGAGGTGGTGCCCATCGAGTGTATTGCCCGGGGATACATCACGGGTAGCGGCTGGAAGGACTATCAGCGTTCGGGCAGTGTCTGCGGCATACGGCTGCCGGAAGGGTTGCGCAACAGTGATCGGCTGGAAACGCCGCTGTTCACACCGTCCACCAAGGCGGAGACGGGACACGACGAGAACATCTCGTTCGACGAGGGTGCTGCAATCGTCGGTCGCGAGCTCATGGACTGGCTCGGCAAGACGACGCTCGATCTCTACTGCCGGGCGCGGGACTACGCGCTCGATCGGGGCATCATTCTGGCCGATACCAAGTTCGAGTTCGGCCGTGTCGACGGTCAGGGTACGCCGCTGCTCATCGACGAGATCTTCACGCCGGACAGCTCCAGGTTCTGGCCGGCGGACGACTGGGAACCCGGCAGGGAGCAGCCGAGCTTCGACAAGCAGATCGTGCGCAACTACCTGGAAACCGTGGTGGCCGCCGGCGAGTGGGACAAGACACCGCCCGGCCCCCGGCTTCCGGACGACGTGGTGGCAAAGAGCATCGCCCGTTACGTCGAAGCCTACGAGCGGCTGACCGGAAAGACGCTCGCACTTTAGGGCGATCCGACGGTCCTGATCGTCAGGACGTCACCCGTAGTACAGCCCGAGCCGGTATCAGCGTTACCGCCGTTGATGGCGATCTGCACGTTGCCGTCTTCGTTGGTCAGCCCCAGCCATTCGCCTTCCGGTACATCGGTGTACCACGTTCCCCAGGTGGCACCGATGGTCTGGTCCTTGCAGATCAGGGTGAAACCGCTGCCCGGCGACAGCCCGAGGCGGGCGGCATCGAGATCGGTCTCCAGGTTGCCGAAGGTGTCGCCGACGCGGACGATGGTAGCGGTGTACTCCCCCTCTGCTGCCCGGGAGGTGCCCAGGGTGATCAGCACTACGGCGACGGCGATTCTGATCGGGGTGATCATGGATCCATCTCCCTTCCTCTTCGTACCACATTGTGCACGGCCCCGCGCAGGAGGCTAGACTTCCGGATTTTCTCCGGAGATGGTTCATGGAGATTCACGGGTTCTGTGACGAAAGGTTCGCGCCGGTCCAGGACGCCTTCGAGGCGAACTTCACCGAGCGCAACGACGTTGGAGCGAGTTTCGCAGCAACGCTCGATGGTGAGTACGTGGTGGACCTCTGGGCCGGCCACGCCGATGCAGCGCGGACCCGGCCCTGGACCGAAGACACCATCGTCAACGTCTACTCCACCACCAAGACCATGACGTTCATCACCGCGCTGCTGCTGGCGGACCAGGGCAGGCTGGATCTGAACGCGCCAGTGACAGAGTACTGGCCTGAGTACGGTCAGAACGGCAAGGAAAAGACGCTGGTCCGCCACTTCCTCTCGCACAGCGCCGGTGTGCCCGGATTCGTGCCGAAGATTTCGTCGGCCGAGCTCTACGACTGGGATGCCTGCACGGCCAACCTGGCGGCCCAGGAACCATGGTGGGAGCCGGGTTCACAGAGCGGTTATCACGCCGTCACCCAGGGCTACCTGATCGGCGAGCTGGTGCGGCGCATCACCGGGCGCTCTTTCGGCACGTTCTTTCGCGAAGCGGTGGCCGAACCGCTCGGTGCGGACTTTCACGTCGGCGTTGATCCTTCGGACTTCTCCAGGGTCGCCGAGATGATCCCCTCCGCTGCCAGCGGTGAGATCGCGCCGCCGACCATGGACCCGAACTCCATACCAGGGCGTGTGTTCGCGAGCGCGGGTCTCGAGAACACGGTCAACACGCCTGGCTGGCGTCAGGCGGAAATCCCGGCGGTCAACGGCCACGGCAACGCCCGGTCTGTGGTCCGTGCCCAGACCGCGCTGGCCAACGGCGGCAGCGCGTTCGGAGTGACGCTGCTGTCCGAGGCGGGCTGCCGGCGGATGCTGGAAGAGCAGATCGACGGCACGGACGCGGTGCTGATGATGCCGATCCGCTTCGGCATGGGGTACGCGTTCCCGAATGCGCTGATGCCCATGTCGCCGAGTCAGAGCGGTATGTTCTGGGGCGGGGCCGGGGGCTCCACCATCGTCGTGGATCAGGAGCATCGCGCCTGTCTGTCCTACGTGATGAACCAGATGGCGCCTGCCATCGTCGGCGACTCGCGCGGCGGGTCGCTCGGCAAGGCTTTCTACGACGCCCTGCTTACGAAGTAAGCAGACCGCTCAGCGGCAGCTCACGGCGCCAGGTCCATCACCTCGCGGAAGCCGTAAGGGGCGTAGGGGCCGATGGCGAGCTGCTCGAGAATGCCTTTGCCGCGGTGCTGCCGGCCGTCCGGGTCCGTCAGCGTCGCCTCACAGATCGCCTGAATGTGGAAATGGGTGGGGTCGGCCGGTGACATGTCGGCCAGCGCATAGGTTTCGAAGCCGGTCTCGAGCTCACCGTGATAGAGACCGTGGGACCACGCGGGGTGCCCGTAACCGATTCCCTTCATGTAGAACGTCTGGCGCGGCGTGAGAGAGATGCGGGTCTCGCCCAGCTCGAGCGTGGCCGACTTCGCGTGGCGGCTGCCCGTCGCGAAATCGAGATGGCTGCGCACCGCAGTCGGCGACAGCGTGCCGTCCGCGTCGACGATCCGGCCTGCCGTGTTCCAGGGTGCGCCGTCCGCGTCCGCGTTCAGGTGGTAGAACGTGGCGCGGTCGTCGAAGTTCAGCGGCGACCACAGCCAGAAGAACTGGGGGCCGGTGTTGTAGGGGTTGGGCTGCGGGTCGCGCATACCCACGGAGCGGATCCCCCAGGAGCGATCACGGGTGCCCCACCACTGCTCGGTCGAGACCTCGTGTCGCGTACCGGCGAGCTCGATGTATCCGTGCCAGCGGCCGTTCTGGGTCAGGCGCGTGTAGTCCATCATGGTCATGCTGCCGATACGGCGCAGGAAGCGCGGTTCCTCGATGGCCGGAAAGCGGGCCTCGAAGGTCAGCTCCGCGTGGATGTCGCGTTCCGGATCGTCGATCCGGACCGTGAGCACCTCGAGCGGCGTGACCACTTCCACTGACAGGGGGCCGACCGTCGTGTCCAGCCGTTCCATGTGCAGGATCCTGGAAGCGAACAGGTTGTGCTGCTGGCCATCGACGATGAACGAGAACGCCGCGTCCATCACGTTCAGATGCGGGTAGACTCCCAGCGCCGCTGCGAAGAACCGCTCGCCCTCCTTCTCGTAGCCGTTGAAGAAGTAGCGGTCGTAGAAGTTCCGGTCGGTTCCCGCATAGGCCACCGGCTCCGGTGTCTGGTGGATGGGATAGTCGTCCGCTTTTGTTAACATCGGCCGCTCACTCCTGCCTTCGTCGATTCACCTTAGCCGTGGACTGGGACCGCTACAAGCAACTCTGCGACACGCCGAACGTGTTCTCCCGATGGATGCTGGAGCAGACCGGGCAGCTCGTTGAGGCGGAACTGACACCGCTGTTCGAACGGGTGCTTCTTGGCACACCCCTGGACAAGCCCGTCGATCATCGGGGTGGTGCCGCCACCGACATGTTCGTGCTCGCGCTGTCCCGCGCGGAGGTGTCGCGCATCTGCGCCTGCGTCGAGGTGGCGGTCCAGGCCCGGACCACCACGTCGGCTACCGGTGGGCGCGGACTGGGAGGCTTCCGGGAAGCCTGGGACGAGTATCTCCGGGCGCTGGACGGAAGCCGTGTTCCGTAGGGTTCTGATCGCCAACCGGGGAGCCATCGCCCGCCGGGTCGTGGCGGCCTGCACGGCGCTCGGCATCGAGACCGTGGCCGTGTTTTCGGATGCGGATGCGGACGCACCGCATCTCGCCGAGGCGTCCGCCAGCTTCCGTCTGCCGGGTGAACGGGCCGCGGACACCTACCTGAACCAGCGGGCGCTGCTCGCGGCGCTCGAATCGAGCGGCGCGGACGCGGTCCATCCCGGTTATGGCTTTCTGGCCGAGAACGCCGCTTTCGCCCGTGCCGTGGCCGCGAGCGACGCCACGTTCATCGGCCCCGATCCCAGGTGGCTCGAGACCATGGGCGACAAGGTGGCGGCGCGGGCGCTCGCGGCCGAGCACGCCTTCCCTGTGCTCGCAGGCAGCCATCGGCTTTCCGATCCGGACAGCCTCCTCGCAAGCGCCGAAGCCATTGGCTATCCGCTCATGCTGAAGCCGACTGCCGGTGGCGGTGGTATCGGCATGGTGGTGGTACGCACACCCGGGGAGCTGCGCGCCGCGGTGAGCCGGTCGTCTACTCTGGCGCAGCGAAGCTTCGGTGACGGTGGCCTGTTCGTCGAGCGCTGGATCGAATCCTCACGACACGTAGAGTTTCAGGTGCTGGGCGACGGTCGTGGCAAGGCCGTGCACTTCCACGAGCGGGAGTGCTCCGTGCAGCGTCGCAACCAGAAGGTGATCGAGGAGAGCCCGGCGCCGGGCATCGACCGGAGCGAGCTCGAGACCATGGCCGAACGGTCACGCGCCTTCGTGGCCGAGATCGGCTACGACAGCGTGGGCACCCTGGAGACGCTCAGGGCAGGGGCCGGTGACTACGGTTTTCTGGAAATGAACACCCGCATTCAGGTGGAGCACGGCGTCACCGAGATGATCACGGGTGTGGACCTGGTTGTGAGTCAGATCCGGCTCGCCGCGGGGGAGAAGCTGCCGCCGCCTGCGGCGATCGACGGCCACGCGGTGGAAGCACGGATCTATGCGGAGCATCCGCGTACGCTGCTGCCGTCCACGGGCAAGCTGACCGTATTCGAACCACCGCACGGACTTCATGGTGTCCGTGTGGACACGGGCTACCAGACGGGACAGCGGGTGACCCCGTACTACGATCCGCTGCTCGCCAAGGTGATCAGCCACGGCCGCACCCGTGAGCAGGCGATCGGCCGGCTGCTGGTGGCGCTGACGGCGTTCCGCATCGACGGCGTTCACACCAATGCGGCACTGCTCAAAGCCGTACTCGGCGACGACGACTTTCTGGCGGGCAGGCTGGATACGGGCTACCTGAGCCGGTTTCTCGAGAATCTGCCAGAATCCGCAGACGTCTGAAGATCATCGAACGGGAGCGGGTTGCAATGCGCCACGAGGTGGAGAGCGAGGTTCAGGGAAGCGTCTGGAAGGTGGAGACCGAGGTGGGTCGTACGGTGGCTGTGGGGGACGTGCTCATGATCCTCGAGTCCATGAAGATGGAAATCCCCGTGGAGGCGCCAGTGGCTGGCACACTGGTGGCGCTGCTGGTGGTCCCAGAGGATGCGGTGGCGGAAAATCAGGTCCTTGCGGTCATCGACGACGGTGGCTGAGGGCGACCCCGGGCGTGCTCCGCAAGGTTCGCCCTGGTAACTTAGGCCGCTCACCGTACCGAGGAGGCACGCATGACCGACCTGGTCACCATCGAAACCCGAGGGGGTATCGCGGACGTCCGGCTCAACCGACCGGAAAAATACAACGCGCTGTCGGGCGACATGTTCCGGGCCATCATCGAGGCCGGCGAGGCGCTGAAGGAGGCGAAGGACGTGCGTGCCGTGGTGCTCTCGGGTAACGGCCGAGGGTTCTGTGCCGGACTCGACATGGACAGCTTCGCCGGTATGGCTCAATCGAGCAGCAGCAGCGGCTCCACCGCAGCGCTCATGAGCCGGAGTGACGGTCCGGAGAACCACGCACAGCGTCCTGCCTACATCTGGAAGACGCTGCCCATGCCGGTCATCGCCGCCATTCACGGTGTCGCCTACGGCGGCGGCTGCCAGATTGCGCTCGGTGCCGATATCCGCTTCGCCACGCCCGATGCCAAGCTGTCGGTGATGGAGATCAAGTGGGGACTGATTCCCGACATGAGTCTGACTCAGACACTCCGGGACCTGGTACCACTGGATGTTGCGAAGGAGCTGACGTTCAGCGGGCGGATCCTGTCCGGTGAGGAAGCGAAGGCGCTCGGTCTCGTCACCCATGTGACGGACGATCCGCTCGCCGCAGCCATGCGGCTCGCCGAGGAGATCGCGCAGAAATCGCCGGATGCCATTCGCGCGGGTAAGCGACTTCTGGAGGAGAGCTGGCATGCGGATGCCGGGACGGGTCTCGCGCTCGAGGCCAGCCTGCAGACGGCGCTCATCGGTAAGCCCAACCAGGTGGAGGCGATCAGGGCGAACTTCGAGAAACGGCCACCGAACTTCACAGACGGCTGATCCGCAGGCAGACATGAGCTGGGAAAACGAGGTCAGGGAGCTCGAACGTCGTCGCCTTCTGGCCCGCCAGATGGGAGGGGCCGAGGGCATCGCGCGCCAGCATGCCAAGGGTCGGCTCACCATCCGGGAACGGGTGGACGAGCTCCTTGACGAAGGCACGTTCTCGGAGCACGGCAAGGCGACGGCCCTGCCGGACTACGACGAGCAGGAAGAGCTCAAAGGTTTCGTGCCGGCCAACTACGTGGTCGGCTTCGGCAGGATCGACGGCCGCCGCGTGGTGGTCGGCGGTGAGGACTTTACCCTCAAGGGTGGCTCCCCCAACGCAGCGGGTCTTCGCAAGAGCGTCTATGCGGAGCACCTGGCAACCCGGTACCGGGTGCCACTCGTGCGGCTGCTCGAAGGGGGTGGTGGCAGCGTGCGGGGCTCCGGCAGGAAGGGCGGCACCGTCGGCGAGCCTGTTTACACCGAGCCGCGGTTCAAGATCATCGCCGACGCCATGGGCAAGGTGCCCATCGCCTCTGCGGCGCTCGGGGCGGTCGCCGGTTTCCCTGCCGGTCGGCTGGTGGCCTCCCATTTCTCGGTGATGACCCGCTACACCTCGCAGATCCTCATCGGCGGCCCGGCACTGGTGGAGCGTGCGCTCGGTGTGAAGCTGTCCAAGGAGGCACTGGGTGGCGTGGACGTGCATGCGAAGAGCGGGGTCGTGGACAACATTGCCGAGGACGAGCACGACGCCTTCCGGCAGATCCGCCGATTTCTCTCCTACCTGCCTGCCAACGTCTGGGAAAACGCACCGCGCAGCGCCTGCGACGATCCGGTGGAGCGGATGGAACCGGCGCTGCTCGATATCGTGCCCCGCGACTCGAACGCGCCCTTCGACATGCGGGCCATCATCGGCATGGTGATGGACCGCGGCTCCGTGTTCGAAATGGGGGCGACCTATGGACCCAGTCAGATCTCAGCACTTGCCCGCCTGAACGGGCAGCCTGTCGGGGTGCTCGGTAACGACTGCCGACATTACGCAGGCGCCATGACGGCGGAGGCGGCACAGAAATACCGACGCTTCGTGGAGCTCTGCGATACCTTCCACCTGCCCATCGTCAACTTCGTGGATCAGCCGGGCTTCATGATCGGTCCGGAAGCGGAGCGGGCGGGCACCATCCGCTACGGCATGGCAGCGGTAGCCGCTGCCGTGCAGGCGCGGGTGCCATGGGCGTCGGTGCAGATTCACAAGGGGTTCGGGGTGGCCACCGCAGCGCACTACGGCGACGATGCCTATGTGCTCGCCTGGCCGTCTGTAGAGACGGGCGCGCTGCCGCTGGAAGGCGGGGTGGCGGTGGCGTTTCATCGCGAGATTGCCGCCGCGGACGATCCGGATGCCAGGCGCCGGGAGATCGAGGAACAGCTCAGAAGGTCGCGGTCGCCGTTTCCGCGGGCCGAATCCTTCGCCGTGCACGAGCTCATCGATCCGCGGGAAACACGTCCGGCGCTGTGCGAATGGATCGACTGGATTCAGCCGCTGCTGGCGACGCTGCCGGGTGAGGTGCATTTTCCGATACGGCCCTGAGGGCGGGGCCGGAAACGCATTGTCAGACCAGGGGAGGAGACATGACCTATTCATTCGAAGGTAAGGTGGCCATCGTCACGGGTGCGGGTGGCGGGCTCGGCCGGTCGCATGCGCTGGAGCTCGCCCGGCGCGGCGCCAGGGTGGTGGTCAACGATCTCGGCGGTGCGCTCGACGGCACAGGCGGCTCGCCGGTTGCGGCAGACGCCGTCGTCGAAGAGATCGCCCGAAGCGGGGGGGAGGCCATTGCCAACAGCGGCTCCGTGGCCGACCGTACGGACGCAGCGGCACTGGTGGATCAGGCGATGAGTGCCTGGGGGCGCGTGGACGTCATCGTCAACAACGCCGGCATACTGCGCGACAAGTCCTTCACCAAGATGTCGCTAGATGATTTTCAGGCGGTGATGGACGTCCACCTAATGGGCTCGGTGAACGTGACGCTGGCTGCGTGGCCGATCATGCGCACACAGAGCTATGGGCGGATCGTGATGACGACGTCGGCAACTGGCCTGTTCGGCAACTTCGGCCAGGCGAACTACGGTGCAGCCAAGCTGGCGCTCGTGGGGCTCGCCAACACGCTGAAGATCGAGGGGGCGAAGTACAACATCCATACGAACTGCATCGCACCGGTGGCGGTGACGCGGATGACCCGGGATCTCATTCCGGAGGCTTCACATACGGGCCTCGGACCGGAACACGTGACACCTGCCGTGGTCTTTCTCTGCACCGAGGATGCTCCGAACGGCGTGATCATCCAGGCTCAGGGACGCCAGTACTCGATCGCCTGCATGATGGAGAACGCGGGCGTGGATCTGGGTGACGACGCGACGGTGGAGGACATCGCCGAGCACTTCGGCGAGATCAGTGATCTGTCCGGCGCAAAGCCCCGCGGCATGCTGCAGCTCGGCGGCATGTAGCGGCGGATGGTTTCGAGGCAACAGACAGCTGCGGGTGAAGGACGCCGATGGTTGCGGTCGTACTGAGTCTGGTGATCGCCTTTCTGCTGGGCGGTTCGTTGTGGCTGATCGCGGGGTCCCGCCTGCCGCTGAATCCTGACAAGGACGTCAACGAGGTGCTGAACCTGGTCGCCTATGTGGGAAGCGCTCTGGTGCCGGTGTTTCTGGCGGTACTGTTTCTGCTCGACCGAGGCTGACGGTCGGCACGGGTGTCAGTTGTAGCCCACCACGTAGGCATCCGCATCTTCGGAGCCTTCTTCCTCGTAGTGGTGATCGGCGGGGCCGAACGCCAGGAGCAGAGGTGTGTAATCGTCGGCGGAGTCCTCCTGGATCGGGGTCTCGTCGAGCGTGCGTTCGGGGGTACGGTGCATCGCGAGTAGCCTGTCGTTTGTACTGTAGCCGGATTGGAGTTTAGTGTTGTCACTTTAAAATGCAACGCTAATTCGTTGATTTATGGATTGTTTCAGATGAAAAATGTGCGTCAGTCAATGGCGCTGCCGCTGGATCCGGATTCGGTGAAGGGGTTTCTCGATCCTGAAGAAGGGGCGCGTCTCTACGAGCTGGCAGATCTCACCGCATCACTCGGCCCCTGCCTCGAAGTGGGCTCCTATTGCGGCAAGTCCACGCTCTACCTGGGTGCGGCGTGCCGGTCCCATGGCCAGCTCGTCTACGCCGTGGATCACCACCGGGGATCCGAGGAACATCAGAAAGGGGAGGCGTATCACGACTCGACGCTGTACGACAGCGAGGCGGAACGTATGGATACCTTTCCCGAGTTCCGTCGCAACGTGGATCGCGCGGGCCTGACCGACACCGTGGTCCCTATCGTTGCGGGCACGCAGCTCGCCGGTCGTCACTGGCAGATACCGCTTGGCATGGTGTTCATCGACGGGGGGCACAGCGAGGCGGCGGCACTGGCGGACTACCGCACCTGGGCACCCCACCTCGTGCCGGGTGGTGTGCTGGCCATCCACGATCTGTTTCCGGACCCGCAGGCGGGCGGCCAGGCGCCCTATCACATCTATCAGCTGGCCGCTGCGTCGGGGCTGTTCGAGCCGCTAGAAACGGTGGGCACGCTGGGAGCGCTGCGGCGCTTCGATCTCTGAATGGTGGCGAAGGGCCGTGAACAGGCTCGAAGTCCTACTCGCGCCTGTCAGCGCGTCGGCTGCCAGCAGGATGGCACCGGCCGTCCAGGTGGGGCGCTCATCCGGCCACATGATGTCGTCGGTGAACACGTAGCCGGTCCACCAGGATCCGTCCCCGGCCTGATAGCGGGGCAGCAGGTCGAACAGATCGGCCGCCCGCTGCCGATCGCCGGCGGCCAGCGTCGCCATGACGAGCTCACAGGTCTCGGCGATGGTTACCCACGGCTGATCCGAGACGCATCGACAGCCGACTCCATCCGCCACGAATGTCTCCCATCGTTCATCGAGCCTGGCCACGGCAGCTTCACCGGCGACCACGCCAGCGAGGATGGGATAGAACCAGTCCATGGAGTAGCGGGACTTGGAGGCCCACGTACGGTCGAATCGCTCCGGCCGCTGCCGGAGGGTGCTGCCCAGACGTTCGCGCGCCACATACCAGTGTGCGTGAGGCCGATCCAGTGCCTGGGCGATGGCGATGCCGCAGTCGAGGCTCCGGTAGATGGAGCTGCAGCCGGTGACGAGCGCATCCTTGTTGATGCCCAGTCGGGTGTCGAGCGCCCAGTAGATCTCCCCTGTCCGTGCCTGCAGGGCGATTACGAAATCCAGTGCCGCGCTGACCGTCGGCCAGAGATCGCGCAGAAAGGCATCGTCGCCCGTCGCCAGATAGTGGTGCCAGACACCGGTGGCGACGTACGCCACGAAGTTGGTCTCGGCCCGGGTGCCGTCAGCCACCCCGTCGCCCTCGTAGGCGGCCAGCCAGAAACCGTCGGGATGCTGGCGAGCCGCGAGCCACTGGTAGGCCGCTTCGGCGGCTTCGGTCCGGCCGGCGACCGTGAGCCCCATGGCGGACTCCACGTGATCCCACGGATCGATGATGCCGCCTTCGAACCAGGGAATGGCGCCGCTCGACAGCTGTACCGAAGCGATGTAGTCCGCCGTGTGGGCGAGCATGTCTGGCGTCTCAGGTGGCACTATCCGCGCCCCGCTGGAAGTACATGACCACGCTCTTACCCCAGAGCGGATTCATCAGCCACTCGAGCACTCGGGTGAGGGCGGGCTTCTTCATCAGATCCCAGACGAGCAGCCGGTGATAGGCACGCACGGGCCAGACGTCGGCGCCTCGAGACCAGAACAGGCAGCGCAGCCACCAGTACGGCGAGTGCAGCCCATGCGCCCAGTGACTCGCATAGCAGACCATATCCACCCGTTCGACGGCGTTTCTGAGCTGGCCCTTCCTGAAGATGCGCACATGGCCGCCCGGGACCTCGTGATAGGCATCTGACAGCTGCCAGCAGACCCACTCCGGGCCGAAGCGCGGAACGCTGACGGCGAGCTGGCCGCCAGGCTTCAGCACCCGGTGGATCTCCCGCAGCATGGTTTCATAGTCCGGTACGTGCTCGAGCACTTCGGCGCAGATCACCTTGTCGAATACGGCATCGGCAAAGGGCAGCCTGAGTCCCGAGCCGCAGGCAAAATCGACCCTGCGCGTCCGATCCTCCAGATCCTCGAACTCCCGGAATCTGCCGACCGCGGTTCCGAGGTCCGCGAGGGACAGATCCAGGCCGATCACCGTCACGGCAGCCTCGAGATAGGCGGTGATGGCGTGGCGGCCTTCTCCGCAGCCCAGATCCAGAACCCGATCGCCGTCGCTGAGCGGGAAGTGCCGGAAGTCGACGGTGGTCAGACTCATCCGGCCGGCGTCCGGGCATCGAGGATCTGCTGGTAGACGGCCGCGGTCTCCTGCGCCGCCCGGTTCCAGGAGAAGTGCTCGAGGACATGAGCACGTCCGGCCAGACCGATCCGTTCCCGGGTCGCCGGATCCGCGGCGAGCAGATCACCGATGGCGCGCGCAAGCGCCTGAGAGTCGGCGGCAGGCACCAGCCGTCCGGCGCTGCCGACCACTTCGGGCAGCGCGCCACCATTGGTGGAGACGAGCGGCACGCCGCAGGCCATGGCTTCCCCGGCAGGCAGGCCGAAGCCTTCGTACTCGGAAGGCACCACCGCCACTGCGGAGCTGGCGTAGAGGTGGCACATCTCGACCGGCAGGACGCCGTGCACGAATCGGATCCGGTCGCGCACCCGATACCGGTCGATGAGCTGCTCGGTGGTACCGCCCGGCTTCGGCCGGCCGATGAACAGCAGCCTGAGTTTCGGGAAACGGTCGCACAGCGCAGCGAAAGCCGGAATCAGATGCTGAGTCCCCTTGAGCGGCTGGTCCGCGCTGGCCGTGGTGATCAGCTGCCAGGGATTCCGTGCGATGCTCGGCTCCGGGCGGAAGGTATCCGTGTCGATACCATTGTGAATGACGTGAATGCGATCCTCGTCTATCTGGAAGGCCCGACGGATGTCCTGCTTGGATCTATGGCTGACAGTGATGATGTGCTCGAGCCGGCGGGCGACCCTGGTCTGCATCTTCAGAAAGTGATGCCAGCGGCGGATGAGCAGCCGGTGCTGCCAGTCCGGTGCGTGCGCGAGCGCGATGTCCCGATCCCAGGTGATCGGATGATGGATGGTGGTTACCAGCGGTACGGGACCGTCCTGCAGCGACAGCGTGCCCCAGGACAGACACTGGTTGTCGTGAACGATGTCGAACTGCTCACCGGCCCGGGCCAGGAACGCTGTCACGCGACGTCCGAACGTGTAGGGCTCGGGAAATCCGCCGGTGGCCATGGAAAGCCATTCGAACGTATCGGTGAACGACTTGAGGTGCTTTGGCCGCAGGGCAGTGAGGTGGTTCTCGGCCGCAAAAAGGTTGAGTCCCGGCAGTCGTATCAGTCGGACCCGGTCGTCGGTCAGCGCCGGATAGGGCTCTCCGGAAATGATGCTGACGTCGTGCCCGGCATCGACGAGCGCCTGAGCCAGGTATGTGAGGTAGACACCCTGTCCGCCGCTGTAGGGATTGCTCCGGTAACCGAGCAGGGCGATACGAAGCGGCCTGGCCGCACTGGGCTCCTTGGTCAGCGCCGGTTCGGACATGAAAACCCCGGACAAAGAGCGGGGATTCTAATCAGTTACCCGGAGCCTAGCCACCGACGGCGCTCAGGAGGCGGGCGAGGATGCCCGTGCCAGCGCCTCAGCGGTCGTTGCTGACGGCCACCAGCGGCCGCGTGTGCCTGGGGTGAACGTGCTCATAGTCCTCGGCGTCGAGCTCGTGGACGTGGTGGAACAGGTTGGCGATCCACTGCTGCCCTTCCTGGGTCTTGCGCAGGAACCGCAGGCCTTCGGTGATGTAGGGATAGACGTGCGTGTAGAAGAACTCCGGGAAACCCGCCCGGAGCTCTGCCGAGTTGGCATAGCCGAGTCGCGTGGCTTCACCCGTCTCGACGAACTCCGAATACAGACGTGAGAGCTTCTGCGGATAGAGGGGATCGCCCATCTGTCCGATGAGGTCTGCTGCGCGGACCAGGCCGGGAAACGTGTCTACGCGTCGGTAGTGTCGATCCTCGGGTACCGGAAAGCGGGTCATCTCGATGTAGCTCGAGACGGTGGAGACGTCGATGGTCGGATCACCGGCGAAGCGTTCGCGGATGAAGATGCAGCTGCGGTTGACGTGGTAAGGCATCATGTAGGCGTCTGTCGAGCCGATGGGTGGCGTCACCCGATTGCCCTCGTCATCGATAACGAAGCTGTCGACGTCGTCGTCGCGCAGCAGACCACGTACGTAGCCGATGTCGTGAAACAGCAGGGCGATCACCGCGTGCAGCCACTCGTGAGGGCTGACGTCGCCCTGGGAGAGCAGGCGACCCCGCAGGATGGTCTGACCGACGTCGGTCACCAGCAGCGTGTGCTCCAGATCGTGATACGGGCAATCGCAGCCGAGCAATGTTTCCAGGGCGGTGTGCGCGGCCTGGTCGAGCACGTCCTCGTGGCCCAGATCGCGGTTCGGGAAAGCATCCCGATAGCGTTCGATGCTGTGGGCGACGAAGGCGTCGATGACGGTGCGATTCGGATTGAACATGCGTATTCCGACCTCTGTCAGCGCAGTGTATTCCAGCCCCGGGTACCGCTACGTGCGCTGGACCACACTTTCCCGGCGGTCGGGTCGCGATAAGGGCCTTGCCGGCGGCCTTTTCACCAGAGTAGATCATGAATATAATGCATAGTCTTTGCGTTTCTTCATGAGCCGAACTCATGTCTCACATCGAGCTCCGCCATCTCAAGACCCTGGTTGCGCTGCGCGATACGGGCAGCCTTGTCGAAGCCGCGGATCGCGTGTTCCTTACCCAGTCGGCGCTGTCACACCAGATCAAGGACCTGGAAACCCGGCTCGGCTGCACGCTTTTCGTCCGCAAGACCCGTCCGGTCCGCTTCACGCCCGCGGGCAAGCGGCTGCTGACCCTGGCAGATGAGGTACTGCCGGCCGTGCACAGTACGGAACAGGATCTGGCACGGCTTGCCGGCGGGGAATCCGGTCGCATCTTCATGGCCATCGAGTGCCACAGCTGTTTCGAATGGCTGCTGCCTGCCATCAACGAATACCGCGAACGCTGGCCCGACGTGGAGCTCGACATCTCGAGCGGCTTTCACTTTGCGCCGTTGCCGGCTCTGGCACGCGGAGATCTGGATCTGGTCATCACCGCGGATCCCGTGGAGGATCTGGGGCTCGCCTATCTGCCGCTGTTCAGCTACGAAGCAGAGCTCGCCGTGGCGCGGGATCACCCGCTGGCGGAAAAACCCTGGGTGGAGCCGCATGATCTGACCGGGGAAACGCTGATCGCCTACCCGGTGGATCGGAGCCGACTCGACATCTTCAGCTCGTTTCTGGAACCGGCCGGCGTGGAGCCGGCAACCGTACGCAGCGCGGAGCTCACCACCATGATGATCCAGCTGGTGGCGAGCGGCCGCGGGGTAGCCTGTCTGCCGAACTGGGCGCTGCACGAATACCAGGAGCGGGAGTACGTGGTGGTCAAGTCCCTCGGCGAGGAAGGCGTCTGGCCGACGCTCTATGCCGCCGTCCGTCGCGACGAAGCGGATGCACCGTTCATCGTCGGTTTCCTGGACGTAGCCAAGCGCACCTGCTTCGCCAACCTGGTGGGCATCGTCACCGCCGAGGTCTGAACCCTTCCGCCGGCGGATCAGGGAACCAGCACCTCCTCGTGCCATGACGGATTGCCCAGGGTGAAGCGGCGCCGATCGTGGACACCGTTTTCCTGATTGAGATCCAGCCGCTCGATACGTTCCGGCAGGAGGAAGAAGCCACTGGCGGTTTCCGGGGCGACCAGCGGCTCAGGAAGCAACAGAGATGCCAGCGTCTCGAGCAGCGCTTCGCGGCTGCCGATCGGTGTTCCCTGGGCCTGCACCCGGGTATAGAGCCAGTCGAGCTGTTTCGGAACCACGGGACGCAGTTGCCAGCTCTCCGCAACCAGCGCGGCCGGTACGGGCTCGGTAGTGCAGGTCAACCGGTACTGCACGTTGAGACTCGGCAGCCACACGACCACGCTGACGTGAGCCAGGTGCGGGAACTTGGGGCTGGTGGCATTGACGAACACCGCCAGCCTGTCTGCCACGTCGCGCAGCACCAGCGTACGCGCCTGGGGCATTCCGTGATCGTCCACGTTTGCCAGCGTGCACAGAGTTGCGCAGGGATCACCACGGCCCCGGGCGAGGGCCCGGTCTGTGGCGAGCAGCTCCAGCGGGTCGGTCACGGTGTGCCTGCTGTGGGGGTATCCGAGAGCAGGATGCGGATCCAGCGCTCCTCGCTGACGAATCCAGCACCCCAGGTGGCCCACTCGGCGGGCAGACCACGTGCGACGATGGCGTCTCCGTTCAGCCCCTCGTTACGACCTTCCCGTACTACCGCTCGGGTTGCCTCGATCATGTCGTGGCTGCGGCGAATGGCAGCCTTGTCTGTCAGGGGACCGTGCCCCGGGATCACGCGGATGTCTTCGGGGATGATCTTCAGTACCGTTTCCAGATTGTGCACGTAGCCATCCACGGAACCGCCAGATTCCACGTCGATGAATGGAAAGCTGTCGACGAACAGGTGATCGCCCATGTGAATGACGTTGGCGGATCTGAACCAGACCACGCTGTCGCCATCCGTGTGTCCCCTGGGCAGGTGCAGCAGGGAGATCTGCTCGTCGTTGAAGTGCACGGTCACGCCGTCATCGTAGGTGACGAGGGGCAGTGCCGCCCGATCGGTGTTTTCCGTGCCGAGCAGTCGGATGCGTACGTTTTCCTGAGCGATGATGGTGCCGGTTCGGCCGAAGTAGGCGTTACTCCCGGTGTGATCACCGTGATAGTGGGTGTTCAGCACCAGCTTCGGCTTGCCGCCGCCGATGCCATCGAGCGCCGCCTGAATGCGTTCCGCCAGCGGCGCGAACTGATCGTCGATGATGAGCGTGCCATCGGCACCGACGGAGACGCCGATGTTGCCACCGGCCCCGGCGAGCATGTACACGGAGCCCGCGACGGGCACGGCGGTGACCTCCACATTGGCAAAGCGGTCTGCCTCCTCTGCAGCCCGCGCCACCGTTGTGGCCAGCAGCAGGCAGAATGCCAGGCCGGCCCATGGGATCGAGCGAATCGTCGGGCCACGGTCGTCGTCGTTCACGGGTTCTCCTCGATGTGTGGCTCAGAAACGGAAGTAGAGGCCCGTCTGCTCATGATCCGCGAGGTCGGGCGGTGCGTTCATCTGGTGCGACTTGGCCAGTGTGTAGACGATGCCGTGACCGCCCGTCAGCAGCGCGTCACGGATCATACCGTCGGGATCGACGCTTTCCGCCCTCGTGAGCAGCCGTTCGAAGGTATAGATGAAGCTGTTCGAGTGGCGGGCCCGGGTTGGCGTGCCGTAGAACAGGGCGTACTGCAGCGCCGGTGTATCGCCCAGCGCGAAGTGTGCTTCCAGCAGGCGGCGTGAGAAGAGCTCGGTATCCCGACCGGAGTTGGCGAACAGCTTGCTCTGCTCCTCGGGCGTCACCGTCCCATCCGCCAGCGAGCTCTGGCTGGAAATGAACAGAAAACCGGCGATGGTGCCGAGCTGCGATCGAACCGCCCGGTAGATCTGCATGAACGCTTCCTGGCGGGCGTGGAACTCGCTCTCCGCCATTTTCTCGGACTGGATCACAGCCTGCTCGGCCGTGCGCTGGATTTCCTCGGCCTGGGCCCGAAGCGCCAGAGTGTTCTGCTCGAGCTCCTTTTTCTGCAGGAAGTAACCGATGACCAGCCAGAGGAAGGCGAGTGGTGCAAAGGCGCCCTCGAAGAAGCTGCCGAGCTCGGCAGCCGGCATCTGTACGAACTCGACCCAGCCGACATCCTGGGCCACGTAGTACGAGCCGAGCAGCAGCCAGGCCAGGGTCAGGCCGAGACCCAGCCAGATGCGCCAGTCCGGAGCAGGTTGCGGCAAGTAACCGCCTAGCTGCTGGCGTCGCCGCCGGAGCTGCCGTCGCCGGGCGGGGCTGCCGGTTGGGTCGGTGCCGGCGGCGGCACGCTCTGGCTCGCCGTGCGGGCAGGTTCGGTCCCGCCCGACTGAGCGCGGCGGATCTCTGCAACATCGCGCTGGATTTCGCTCATCCGGAAGATGAGGTCAGGCAGCTGGTCCGTGACCCGCCAGAGCAGATAGGCGATGGCCAGCAGAACGAGGAACGAAAAGAATCCCATTGGCTGCAGCTTCCTTCGGTGTCGGGGTGCACAGGTATACCGGCTGATGGTGGCGGAGTCCAGACACGGCCCGCCGGGCCCCGCCGCAACGGCTCGCTGATCGGTTCGGCGATCTCTACACTCGCTGCATGGATGCAGGTAGTGTCCCGGAGCGACTCGGGGATTTCCGCGAACGGCTGATTCGAGTATTCGGCGCCGCGGGCGCCGAGAGTGTGCTCGCCACCATGACCGCGAGCAAGCGGACGGGCTATGTGGTCAATCCTCTGGCGGATGGCGACTGGATGCCGATCGGCACACCCATACCGGGTCTGCCGGGCTGCTTCTCGGTGCTTCCACAGGCGCGGCGGTCGCTGCTGGAACATCCGGCGGTGGCGGCGGGTGGTTTCTACCCGATGAACCCGTCGAGCGTCTATGCGGCCCGCGCGCTCGATGTGGATGGCAGCATGGAAGTGCTGGACCTGGCGGCGGCGCCGGGTGGTAAGACCCTGCTGCTCGCCATGGCCATGAACAACGCGGGCCGGATCGCCGCGGTGGAACCGGTTAAAGGACGCTTCCACCGGATGCGGGCCAACCTCGCCCGCTGTGGTGTGACAAACGTCCAGTTCTATGCTGCGGACGGCCGTTCCATCGGCCGCAAGGTTCCGGGGCGCTTCGATCGCGTGCTGCTGGATGCACCCTGCTCCTCCGAAGCGCGCATTCGCCTGGACGATCCGGCGACCTTCCGTCACTGGAAGCTGCGCAAGATCAGGGAGACCACCCGCAAGCAGCGGGGTCTGATCCGATCCGCCTTCGATGCGCTCAAGCCCGGTGGCGAGATGGTGTACTGCACCTGTGCATTCTCGCCGGAGGAGAACGAACTGGTGGTGGCGCATCTGCTGGAAGCCGAGACGGCAGCGGACGTGCTGCCGAGTGCAGCGCCCGGTGCACCGGGACTCACGGTCTGGGCTGATCGAGCCCTCGATGCGCGACTCGAGCACTGCCGCCGTCTGCTGCCGGACGATCTCTTCGACGGCTTCTTCCTGGCCAGGATCCGGAAGGGACGGTGAGCACGGACCCGCTCCTCTATGCCGTGCTGCTGCCGCTGATCTTCTGGGCGGTATACCACTACTATCACGATCGCCACCGGCCCGAGCCGGTGATGAACCTGGTGATCACCCTGGGGCTGGGCGTGGCGGCGTCGCTGTTGGCGTCACTCGGCTATCTGGGTCTGGAGCGTCTGGGCTGGCGATTCGACGCGCTGGCGCTCGCCGAGTCCAACGTACCTGGGCTCATTCTCTACGCGGTGCTGGGCATTGGTCTCATTGAGGAACTCGCCAAGCTCGCGCCGTTCGTGCTGGTGGTCGTGCGCTTCAGGGATTTCGACGAGCCCTTCGACGGCATCGTCTACGCATCGTTCCTGGCCCTTGGCTTTGCCATGGCGGAGAACTATCACTACGCGAATCACCTTTCGGCGACGGAAGCCATCGCCCGCGGGTTTGCCGCGCCGGTGGTGCACATCGTCTTCGCCTCCCTCTGGGGTCATCACGTGGGTCTTGCGGCGCTCGAGCGGCGCCCGATCCTGCCCGTGGCGCTCCGCTGGCTTGCGATCACGGCCGTGCTGCACGGCGGCTACGACGTGATCGTGCTGGCGTTCTCGGAATCCGCGCTGCTGGTCGCGTCTCTTGGCGTGATCACGGTCTGGGTCTGGCGTCTGCGCCTCATATGGCGTCTCGGTGGCCGATCGAATCCGGCGGACTGACGCGACAGCTGATTCAGACGTCGTCGCTGATGAGCTTGGGTGCGGCCAGGAAATCGAGCTCAGCGCCGCCCGCGTTGAGGTCGTGCCAGGGGCCCCGGTAGTCGAAACGCACCACCCCGAAGGTCGGCAGGTTGTCGGTGACTGACTTCCTGCCGAGCGAATTCGCGAGCCACGTCAGTCCCGGATTGTGGGCGACCAGGGCGACGCTCCGGATCGTCGCCGGCGTCCGCCGCAGCACGTCGAGGATCTGCTCGGCATCCGCCTCGTAAAGCTCATCCGTGGCGCACACCGCGTCGTCGTCGAGGGCGAACGCCTTCTGGACGAAACGGGCCGTGGCCAGGGCCCGCGCGGCCGTGCTGGTCCACAACCAGGTAGCGGGGTCGGTCTGTGCGGCCAGCCAGGCTGCCATGCGTGGACCGTCGCGCTCACCGCGCCGGTTGAGCGGCCGGTCGAAGTCTCTGAGCCCGGGTTCCGACCAGGAAGATTTGGCATGTCGGATCAGCCAGATCTTCACCGGGTCGACGGCTTGCCCGGGGAAGCGTCCCCGCGAATCCGGGCAGCCTCGCTGATCAGGAACAGATCCGTCAGCACGGCGCGCAGGTGCATGGAGGCGTTGAGGTTGTCCACCAGCTCGCTGGAAATGCGCGGAGAATCCAGCACCAGCGCCAGTGCGCTGCGGGTCTTGCCGATGTCTTCCCGGACAACGGCATGAAAAGGTTCTTCTCCGTCCAGAGCACCTTCGAGTTCGGTCAACGCGCCGTCGAGATCACCGAGTACGGTACGTACGCTCCGCCCGGCTTCGGCCGTCGCATCGTCTTCCCGTCCCTGGGCCGCGTAGGCGAGCATGAACTCGTAGGCGGTTTCCACCACCTCTATCCGGTCTTCCATGGGCGCCTCAGGCCGATCTCTCAGGGGACCAGCGCGCCGGGTCGTGGTTGGCCCGGAGTTCGTCCTCGGAGATCCATCCGGAGATCATGGAGCGGGTGTAGAAGCGTTTCTCGGGACGCAGCGCAAAGTAAACGTGCAGCGCCACCAGACCGATGAGTCCCAGGGTGGACGCTCCGTGCAGCAGGAATATCCAGCCCAGGGTCGATTCGTCCAGGGCGTTCGACCGGTTCCACCACGGTGTGTCGATCATGGCGAACAGCACCAGGCCGGTACCGATGACCAGCAGGACCAGCGCTGTCATGGCATGGTGCATGCCCTTCTGAGCCAGGGAGTACTTGCCGGGCTTCGTGCCCGCATCGAACGGTTCCCGGAAGTCGTCGGCACCCACCCACATTTCCCGCGGTTTCTGCCAGAAGAGCGCACGCAGCGTGTGGAACACCACGGCGGCGGTCAGGATGAGGCCCGCCACCCAGTGAATGGTCAGCCAGCTGAAATCCACGCCGACCACGGGCAGCACTCCAGTGAACAGGAGCACGAAGACGCTGACAGCCATGATCCAGTGAAAACCGCGATCGACCGCAGCATGACGCTCCATGTGCAGGCCCGCGGCCGAAGGCCGCGGCGGTGACTTCAGGAACGTCATGACGACGATGTGCACCATGATGGCGACGGCCGAAAGCGTCAGCACCACCCAGAGCAGATCCCAGGACACACCCAGGAGCACCTCGCGGCCCCACACATCCTCTCTGAACTCGACGATGTCCATGGGCTCTCCTAGGCTCTGAGCGCCCGTCTGACGAGATTGTCCATCAGCGGTGCCTTGAAGTGGTTGTAGTTGAGTGGCCTGGCGCCTTCGCTTGCGAGCGCCGCGACGGCCTCTCCCGTCGAGTCGTTGCGGGGTTTGCCGATGACGGCGCGCTCCACGGATGTGAGGCGTCTGGGCACGCACGAAACGGCGCCGCAGACGAGCCGTGCGTCCCGGATGGTGCCGTTTTCGGTTCTGAAGGCAGCCGCGATGCTGACCAGAGCGAAGTCCCAGACGTTGCGATCCGCCACCTTCTCGAAGTAGTACTCCGCGTGGGCCCAGTCCGCGGGCAGCTCGATGGCCGTGAGAATGTCGCCGGGTCTGAGCACCGTCATGCGGGTGATGTTCACAGCCGGCCCGACGAAGAAGTCTCCGGCTGCCACCCGATGAACGCCCCGCGTGTTCTGAATCACCATGGTTGCATCGAGGGCAACCAGGGCGGTGGCGGTGTCGGACGGGCTCACCGCGACGCAGCGGCTGGCGCCGAAGATCGCATGCTCACGGTTCATGCCCTCGGGACTGTCCGCATAGCAGATGTTGCCGCCTGCTCGGTAACAGGACAGCCCACGCCGATAGTACCAGCACCGCGTGTCCTGGGAGACGTTGCCGCCGAGGGTGCCCTGGTTGCGGATCTGGGGGCTCGCCACCCTGGCGGCCGCGGCAGCCAGCAGGCCGTAGCGGGCACGGATCAGCTGGTCTCTCGAGACCTCGCGCAGGGTGGTCATGGCACCGATCTTCACCCCGCCGCCATCCGTTTCCTCGATCCCATTGAGCACATCGATGCTGGACAGATCCACCATGGCCTTCGGATGCTTGGCCCGGTCTTTCAGCCAGCCGTAGGTGTCCTGGCCGCCGGCGAGCACCCAGCCGCGGCTGCCGAGCCGTTCTGCCAGTGCCGCGGCATCCTCTACGGTCACCGGCTGGAAGAGCTCCATGTCCGGCATCACGTCGTACGCTGACATGCTCCCTCCTCAGAACGTGTTGGTCGCCAGCGGGCCGTGGGACTGACCCTGTCCGGAGACGTGGTTGACGACGACGTCGGGTGTGACCGGCGTGCGGTTGAACAGGTGGCCGCCGAGCGCGTCGGACAGCGCGCACATCAGTGCCGCTGTTGCCGAGCCCATGGCGGGTTCGCCAACACCTCTCGAACCGACCGGGTTGTCCGGATCGGCGATGTCCACGGCGGACCACTCCATGTGCGCGGGTATGTCGAGATAGGTCGGTGGTCGGGTCTGATAGTAGCCGACGTTTGCGGGCAGGCCGTTCTGAGGGTCGTAGACGTGGCGTTCGAGTCCCGCCATGCCGAATCCCCAGACCGCCCCGCCGCGCAGCTGGCCGGCGAGGCCGAGCGGGTGGAGCACGGTGCCGCACTCGGCCACCGCCAGGAAGTCGACGATCTCGTGCTTGCCGGTCTCCAGATCCAGCTCTATCTCGATGAAGCCCACAGTGAGCCCCGGCACGGTGCCCCGGACCGGCAGGTTGTCCTTAGCGACACCGATCAGACCCGTGCCGGCGATACCCTGCACGGCCCGCTGGGTGACCTCGTGGATGTCCTCCGGCCAGGTCTCGCCGCTGAACTCCCCGCCGAGTTCGACGGCTTTCGCCGCTACCTCGCCGTAGGTGAGGCTGCGCGCCGCGTTGCCGATGTCGAACACACGTTCGTCGGCGATGTCGTACTGATCCGGGGTGCCGCCGAGCACCTGGGCGGCGATCAGCTTCATCTTGCGGATGGCATCCTCGGCCGCGACGTAGTTGGCTCGGGTGTGGGTGAATGTGGTGTTGCTGCCCGCCTGGTAGCTGGACCAGGGCAGATTCTCCTCGGTGGAGCCGTGGTGAACGATGCAGTTTTCCCAGTTGCACTTGAGGGCTTCGGCGGCGGCACGGGTAGTGGCTGCGTAGGAGTAGGTGCCGAGGTTACCAACGCCGCTGTGGAGGTGAATGCGGCCATCCGGTGTGATGCGGACCAGACCGTCGAAGCCATTAGCGCCGGCGGAGTGATATCCCTGGCCGACCCCGATGCCGGTGACCTTCGAACCGTTGCGCTGGCCGCTCTTCTTGATGCGTTCCGACCAGCCGAAGAGTTCAGCGCCGCGGTCCAGAGCTTCCTTCATGTAGGCGCTGGTCACCGGACCCTGGTTGGCATTCAGGGTGGCGCTGGAATCGGGGGCGTTGAGGCGGCGGATCGCCACCGGATCGAGGCCCAGCTCCCGCGCTGCCTTATCCATCATGGGCTCGAAGATGGCGGCGATCTGATTCTGGCCCGGCCCCCGCTGTGGTCCGCGCGGTGTCGTGTTGGTGAGAACGGGCACGTCCCGCAGACGCATGGCGTCGGGCTGATAGAGGATGGAGATGGCGCCGCCGGCCGAGGAGGCGTCACCACCGGCCTGCTGGGAGCCCAGATCCTGAACGATATACAGGTCGACGGCGGAAACCCTGCCTTCTCTGGTGAAGCCGGCCTTGATCCAGCCCTGGAAGCCGACCCGGGCGGAGCCGACGTAGTACTCCTCTTCCCGGGTGATGCGCAGCATCACCGGACGACCGAGCTTCTTCGAGAAGTAACCCGGTATGGCGAGCACCGGATAGGCGGATATTTTCGAGCCGAATCCGCCACCGCAGTACTCCGCGACGAAGACCAGATCCTTCTGCTCGATACCGAGCATGCGCGCGAGAAAAGGCACCACGAAGCTCTGCGACTGGGTAGAGCCGTGGACGTGACATCTGCCGTTCTGCCAGTAGGAGAGCACCGAGCGGGGCTCCATGGACATGTGCGCGTAGCCGGTGGTCACGAAGGACTCCTCGAGTATCAGCGCGGCATTGTCGAAACCCGCCTCCAGGTCGCCATAGCTCCACTCGGACGGCGCAGGTCCGGTCGGCTCACGACCGGTGACAAATCGCTCCACGTCCTCTGCCGACCAGTGCAGGCTTCTCATCTCTCTGGGATAGATGTTGCCTTCGAGACGGGCGCTCGGACCGTCCGGCTTGAGGCTCGTCACCGGATCGACGCTGAAAGGCAGCGGCTCGAGCTTCACACGGACTTTCTTCAGCGCATCCTCCGCCGTCTTTTCGTCGATGGCGGCAATTGCGAAGATGGGATCACCCACGTAGACGGGCTCGTTGGTCAGTAGTGTGGGTGCGGGCGCCTCGGTGGGGTACACGTCCTCGGCGGTGAGAATGCCGAACACGCCTTCCATGGCCAGGGCCTCGTCCGCATCGATTTCCACCACCCGTGCGTGCGGCATGGGGGAGGTGTAGAGGCGGGCATAGACCATGCCGTCCACAGAGTAGTCCTCGGCGTACCTGGCCTTGCCGGTGACCTTGCCGTGGATGTCCGGAGGCGTGAAGTTCTTGCCGATGTGCAGGTAGCTCATGTGATCTGCCCCCTGGCGCGCATCCGTTTCGATGCGGTCATCACCGCGTTGAGATAGTGGTCATAGGCACCACAACGACAGAGGTTACCGGACAGCGCTTCCCGCACTTCCTGGCGGGTGGGCTCGGAGTTTTCCCTGAGCAGCGCGACGGCCGACATGATCTGTCCCGGCGTGCAGTAACCGCACTGCGGCGCGAGCTCGTCGATGAACGCCTGCTGCACGGGATGCAGAGCGCCGGACGCATCCTGCAGACCTTCCACGGTGGTCACCGCTCGCCCGCGCACGCTGTGCGTCAGCATGGAGCAGGCGTAATGATTGATGTCGTCGACCAGCACTGTGCAGGCACCGCACTCGCCGCGGTTACAGCCGAGCTTCGTGCCCGTGAGCCCGAGCTTGTAGCGCAGCGTGAAGGCAAGCGTTTCCTGGGGCAACACGTCCACGGGACGTTTGCGGCCATTGACGTTGAGTACGACGAGGCGCTCGACGGTGCCGGCAGGCCGGTCGTCGGCTGCCGCCGAGTACCATGCGGCGCTCGATGCCGCAGCAGCGCTGGATGCAATGACGCCCTTGATGAATCGGCGTCGGGAAAGATTGACGTTCACGGCTGATACCCCCCGCCGGAAATATTACACCTTCGACCAGCAGCCTGTTCGAGATTTCTTGAACAGCTGTTGGGCTGATACAGTGGCGACGCGGCGCGGAGGCGCGCAAGACGAGGCTTCAGAGGTTTGCGATCACTGAACTTCAGGACCGGCGGAGTGGCAGTCTGGCGCCTGTTTGCCGTACTCGTGGTCTCTGCATGGCTCACGGCCTGCGGCGACGATTCGAATTCCTCAGAAACGGGCGGGGTACCCGAGGCGGCGGTGACCGCGGCTGAAGAACCCGCAGAAGGAACTGACGAGACCGGGGTTACGAACCGGGGTGCGAACACGGCCAACTGGTGGGATGAACTGCCGCGAGCCGAGTGGTCGGCCTTCGACAGGCTCGACGATGGCAGTGGCTGGTTCGAGATCTATCGGGTTCAGCCCGAAGTGCTGGCCATCTACGAGCCCGGACAGTTCGAAGAGGTGGTCTCCTACCTGATTCTCGGTACGGACCGGGCACTGCTGTTCGATTCCGGTCTCGGTATCGGCGACATGCGCTCAACCGTGGCGACTCTGACGGATCTGCCCGTGGTGGTGCTGAACTCACACAGCCACTACGACCACATCGGCGGAAACCACCAGTTCGACTTCATCTACGGTCCGGACAACTCCTACACCCACACCAGCATGAAAGGCCTGACCCACGACCAGGTGGCGGAGTACGTTTCGCCTGGCTGGGTCTGGAAGCCTCTGCCACCGGGTCTCGACCCCGCCAGTTTCGAAAGCCGACCCTATCAGATTGATGAGTTCGTCACCGAAGGCAGCGTGATCGATCTGGGCGGTCGCACGCTTACCGTGCTGTTGACCCCCGGCCACGCACCGGATTCCCTGTGTCTGCTGGACCGGGACCGGCGTCTGCTGTTCACCGGTGACACCTTCTATCCCGCGCCGCTGTACACCCATATCCCGGGCGGGGATTTCGCTGCGTATCGCGCTTCCGCCGCGCGGCTCGCGGCACTGGCACCGCTCGTCAATCATCTGCTGCCTGGCCACAACCAGGGACTGGTGGGGAGTGAGTATCTGATCCGCATGGCGGAGGCGTTCGAAGCCGTTGCGGCAGGAAAGTCTCGCTACGTGGAAACGGACGGCAACCGGGAGTACGCCTTCGAGAACTTCTCGATCATCGTCGGGCCCGATGCCCTGGGAGATGGTGCCTGAGTCAGTCTGGGCGCTGCCCGCCTGTTCAGGCGGCAGCCTGCTCATCCAGGCGGGTGGAGGCCGAGCGACGGGTCATGAGATCGTGGATGTCGTCCACGGTGTGGCTGGCGGTGCGAACGAACAGGCCCGGCAGCAGCGCGTGGACAAGGCAGGCGAACCCTGCGCCGATCATGCGCAAGCCGATGTAGACGGCATGCCCGGCGTGCTCGCCGTAGCTCTCGCCGATATCCCGCGGGTGGGCCATGAGCAGCTTATCCAGGGGCTTGTCGATCATGATTCCGCCTCGAAGGTAACTTCAGCTGAAACCATGTTATCCCACACCAGACGGTATTATCTCTCCAATTTCTCCAGAACTGTGATCGGCTTTGGGAGAATCTCTCGCGCTAATCCCAGATATCGAAAAATTCCTGCAGCGCTTTCATCTGCCCACCCTGGACCGCGGAAGGGACGATGATCGGCGTCGTGATACCGGCGTCGAACCAGGCTTCGATGCCGTCCCGCACCTTGCTTGCGTTGCCCGCGAGGGTCGTGTCCGCCAGCCATCGATCGGACAGACTGGCGGCGACGCCCTCCATGTCTCCGGCCGCCAGCGCCTTCTCCACGTCGGCCATTTCCTGCTCGTAGCCCGCTGCCTTCCAGTAGTTGCGGTAGTTGGGCAGCGTCGCATAACTCGTCAGGGTGCGTCGGTTCACAGCCATTGCGGCCTGCTCGTCGTCGGATATCACGGTGGGGATCATGTTGCCGATGAAGAACGAACCACCGGTGCGGGCAGTTTCGGAGAGCTGGGCCAGGGAATGGCTCATGTACGACCGGGCGCCGTTCGCGAACACCATACCCTCGGCAATCTCTTCAGCGAGTCGGATCATGCGATCCCGAAGCGTCGCCAGGACGATGGGCGGCATCTCGCCGGCCCGGGGCACGGCACGCAGGTCCTCGACGAACTTCCGCATGTCGGCGAGCGGCTTGCCCTGGGTCACGCCGATCCGCTTCATGGCGGGCTCGTGGCTGACGCCGATACCGAACCGGAAACGGCCGCCCGAGACCTCATGGATGAAGCCGACGGTCTGAGCGAAGTCATTGACGTTACGCGTGTAGATCGGGGTGATGGTCGTGCCGATTTCCAGCCGTTCCGTGACCAGCGCGATGGCCTCACACAGCGCGAGATTGTCCGACAGGCTTGGCCCGTAGACCCCGGGAAAGCCTCGCCGCTCCACCTCCCTCGCGATCTCCAGAATCGCCATGCGGCGGCCGGGTACGGCGGCCAGGCTGACAGCGGGCAGTCGTGTCATGGTGTGTTCCCCTCGAGAAATGTGCGTGGATGCAGAAAATGCCAACAGGGTCGCCGAACCGAAGCTGTTTCGCAATGCGCATGGGATAGCATTGCCGCGGTGAGAAGACTTTGCGGACCGTGCATCGTCGTGGCTGCGCTCGCCGCCGGTTGTGGCGGCGGTGGTTCGGACGCTGCGGCACCCCCGCCGTTAGGCGGCGGCCCCCCGCCGGTAAGCGGGCCGCCGTCGGATCCGTTCGGCTTCGACATCCGTGAGCCCGTGGCGGCGCTCGCCATTCCACTCGGCAGTGGCAGCCTTGGCAGCTACGCCCTCGAGAACGCCTTTCCGGCCTTGAGCTTTCCGGCGGCCATCTTCCTGACGGCCGTACCGGGAGAGAATCGGCTGGTGGTGGTTCAGCAGAGCGGACAGGTACGCGCCTTCGCCGATCAGTCTTCGGTGATGACGAGCGAGGTGGTGCTCGATGTAGGAGCGCGCATTGCCTTTGGAGGTGAGAAGGGGCTGCTCGGATTCGCATTCGATCCGGACTTCCTGCAGAACCGGTTCGTCTACGTATACCAGTCCATGGCGGGCGCGGCGCCGCCCGGCTTCGAGCACGTCTCACGGATTTCGCGCTTCACCTGGGATGCGGTGACGGACAGTGCGCCGCTCGCAACAGAGAAGGTCATCCTCGAAGTGGCCGAGCCCTACTCAAATCACAATGGCGGAATGCTGGCTTTCGGGCCGGACGATCGTCTCTACATCTCGCTCGGTGACGGCGGCAGCGGCGACGACCCGGACGACAATGCCCAGAATCCAGCCAACCTGCTCGGCAGCGTGCTGCGCATCGATGTCCACCCCACCGATCCGGCGGACGGTTACGACATTCCAGCAGACAATCCGTTCGTGGGCCGGGCCGGCTTCCGCGGCGAGATCTGGGCCTACGGATTGCGTAACCCCTGGCGGTTCTCCTTCGATCGCGGCACCGGCACGCTGTGGGCGGGTGACGTGGGGCAGGTGAGCCGGGAGGAGATCGACATCATCCGTCGCGGCGGCAACTACGGCTGGCGGATCTACGAGGGAAACCTCTCTCATCTCAATCCGGGCAACCTGCCCGCCACGGACTTCGCTGCGCCGGTGATCGACTACGACCGTAGCCAGGGTAACGTGGTCATCGGCGGTTATGTCTACCGGGGCAATCGTTTGCCTTCGCTGCAGGGGCGCTATCTCTATGCGGACAACGGCTCCGGTAACGTCTGGGCGCTGGACTACGACGCGGGCAGCGGCACCGTGGTCGCCAACACGCTGATCGAGAATCTCGGTGGCATCACCTCCTTTGGTGAGGACGCGGGCGGCGACGTCCATGCGGTGACGGGTGCGGGCGGCATCTACCGGATCAGCGAGCTCTCCGGCGGCACACCCTCGGATCCGCCGCCTTTGCTCTCCGACACGGGCGTCTTCGACAACCTGGTATCGCTGACGCCGGCGAGCGGCTTCATCGAATACGACCTGAACGCGCCGTTCTGGTCCGACGGTGCCGTCAAGCGGCGCTGGATCGCGGTACCTGATGGCGAAACCATCGGCTTTTCGCCGACGGCGGCCTGGACCTTCCCGGTGGGCACCGTGATCGTCAAGCACTTCGAGCTGGCGCTGACGGAGGGAGACCCGACCAGCCAGCGGCGCCTCGAGACCCGGATCCTGGTGCACAGGAATGACGGCTGGCGCGGCTTCACCTATCGCTGGAACGGCGCGCAGACGGACGCGGACCTGCTCACTCAACGGGAGCAGGAGATCATCACGGTCACGCTCGCCGCGGGTGGCAGCCGAGACCAGCTCTACGAATACCCGTCACGGACGGATTGCCAGAGTTGCCACACGACCGCCGCGGGTTTCGTGCTAGGGGTACGTACCCGCCAGCTGAACCGAGACTTCGACTACCCGGCGGCCACGGACAATCAGCTCCGGTCCTGGAACCACGTCGGTCTGTTCAGCACCGACATCGGCAGCGAGACGACGTACCAGGCGTACCCGCAGACCGTCGATGCGTCCGTGGCTACCGACCTGCGAGCGCGGACCTATCTCGACGTCAACTGCGCTCAGTGTCACCAGCCCGGCGGGCCCGCGCCGACCACCATGGACCTTCGCTTCGATACGTCGACAGCGGCAATGGGCGTCATGGACGTGGCACCCACGGCCGGTGACCTGGGGATTGCCAATGCCAGGATCGTGGCGCCGGGCGACCGGCTCAGGAGCGTGCTCTGGCAACGGATGGTCATGCTGAATGCGAGCCGGATGCCAGCAATCGGCAGTCACGTCGTGGACGAGGCCGGTGCGGAGTTGATTGGCCGCTGGATCGACTCTCTGTAGCGGCGCTTACAGCGAGCGCTCAGAACCAGCGCCCGTCCTTTTCGTCCGACCGGCCGCCGCCGCGGCGTCGCAGCAGACCCCGGTAGGCAGCGAGATAGTCACGCCGTGCGAACAGGCCGATCAGAGCCAGCCCGGCGAGGAAGCCGCCGACATGCGCAAAGAAGGCCACGCCACCCCTCGCTTCGCCCAGCGCGGGGAGCCCGCCGAGCAATTGCAGTAGAAACCAGTAACCGAGCATGAAAACCGCCGGTACGGCGATGGTGGTGACGTAAAAGCCGAGGAAGATCAGTGTGTTCACCCGGGCTCTGGGAAACAGCAGCGCGTAGGCTCCCATGACGCCACCGATGGCACCGGAAGCGCCGACCATGGGTATGGTGCTCGTCGGTGCCGTGGCGATCTGTGCACCCGCAGCTGCCAGCCCGCAGAGCAGATAGAAGACGACGAAGCGGAACGGACCCATCACGTCTTCGACGTTGTCGCCGAACACCCAGAGAAACCACATGTTGCCGAGAATGTGGAACCAGCCGCCGTGCATGAACATGGAGGTCAGCAGGGAGGTCGGGTTGCCGTGACCGTCGAGCTGGCAGACCAGGTGCTCGGAGACGGGGACACGGGTGCCGGGCGCCACGTTGCCGAGCAGGTCACCCGGTATCAGGCCGTGCAGACACATGGATTCTGCCAGCGGTGTGGCGGCCCCGAATCCCTGCAGCCATCCCCAGACGAGCGCGTTCAGCACGATGATGAGAATGGTCGCGATGGGCGTTCGCGCTGTCGGGTTGTCGTCGGAAAGCGGAAACAAACCTGCCTCTAAAGGTCGTTCAGGTGGTCCCAGTCTACCCAGGTGCGACGTCCGTGGGACTTGATCATGGTGCGCCGGATCCAGGGGTAGTGCACCAGGTCCGCGGGGTTGGACTCGCCACCCACCAGATAGACCAGATCGGAGTCACCGTCGTTGTGCAGGCCATGACCGGGAGACGGGCTCGGAAAGCCCATGAAATCGCCCGGCTGTACCGCAACACGCAGCTCGCCGATGAACGCCGTGCCCGTGCCGCTCAGGATGTAGACGAACTCCTCATCGGCGTCGTGATAGTGGAACTGGGTGCTGTCGCGGCCAGGCTCCAGGCGGATGAGGTGCACACCGAGCCGGGAGAGGCCCGCCGGAACCCCGAGAGTTCGGGTCATACGCACGGCGTTGTCGTTGAACTGGTGCCGGTGGGCCCGCTCGGGCATGGCGGCGATGTCCGCCGCGGCCAGCCGCTTCATGTCAGGCGACCCAGGATGCGGGCGAGCGCGTTGGTCAGGCGCGTATTCTGCGCGTCGGTGCCGACGGTGATGCGCAGCTTGTCCTCGAGCAGCGGGTCGTGGAAGTAGCGGACCAGAATGCCTTCCTCTTTCAGGGCCTCGTAGATCTGTTCGGCCGTTCTCGGCGCATCGAGGGCCACCTCGGCGAGCAGGAAGTTGGTCTGGGAGATGTCCACGGAGAATCCCAGCTCGAGCAGGCGGTCACGCAGCACCCGCCGGGCGGAGCGCACCTGCTGCCAGGTTTCTTCCGCGTAGGCCCGATCCGCCAGCGCCGCCTCGCCGAGAATCTGGCTGATGAGGTCGACGTTGTAGCTGTCCCGGGTCTTGGTGACGATGGGCGCGATGAGGTTTCTGGAGCCGAGCAGGTAGCCGAGGCGCAGTCCGGCCAGGCTGTAGCCTTTGCTGAAGGTGCGCAGCAGTAACAGGTTATCGAACGCGTCTACCATCCGCACCAGATCGTGGCGCAGCGCAGGATCGACGAAGTCCACATATGCCTCGTCGACCAGCAGCACACCGTGCAGATCGCTGGCTAGGCGGCCGATTCGCTCCGGGTCGAGGAGGGTACCGGAAGGCGCGTGGGGATTCACCACGCAGGTCAGATTCGCGCCCGCTTCGTTCATCTCGTGCGCGAAGTCCCGGGGCAGGTCCCAGGTGTCGTCAAGCGGCGCCCGCACCACCCGTGCGCCCTGGATGGCGGCGAGCACGGGGTACAGCGAATAGCTCGGCTCCAGCATGCCGAAGGCACTGCCGGGCTCGACGAACGTGGTCATGGCCAGGCGCAGACCTTCGTCGCCGCCGTTGGTGACGACGACGTTGTCCCGTGAGATCTCGTGCAGCTCGGCCAGCCGCTCCCGCAGGCGATCGGCCGTGGGTGGCGGATAGCGGCGCAGGCGCTCCACGCTGAAGGCGTTCAGCGCGTCCTGGACGGCGGGGCTCGGCGGGTACGGATTCTCGTTGGTGTTGAGCTTCAGAACCTCTTCGGAGCCCGGCTGCTCACCCCACTGGTAGGCCGCCATGCGGCGGATGTTGTCGCGTTCGAAGGTCATGATGGGATAGTCAGGTCTGCGAAGGCGTACCGTCAACGTCTTGACGGTCCGCCGGCGCCGGTTCCGACGCAACGGCCACGGCGTCCGCCGGGCTCAGCAGCAGAGCGAGCCAGCGGGACTGAGGGTTGGCCTCCAGCGCGATCTTGGCGGTCATGGTCAGCGGTACGGACAGGAACATCCCCACCGGGCCGAGCAGCCAGCCCCAGACCACCAGGGAGAGGAACACCACGAGCGTAGAGAGCCCGAGGCCGCGACCCATGAACCGGGGCTCCACCACGTTGCCCATGATGATGTTGATCGCCAGATAGCAGCCGACTGCGGCGAGCGCCGGTCCCGGGCCGAGCTGGATCAGGGCCAGCAGTACCGCGGGGACCGCGGCGATGATGGAACCGATGTTGGGGACGTAGTTCAGCAGGAAGGCCAACAGGCCCCAGAGGATGGGAAAGTCAACGCCGATGATCACGAGCGACAGGCTGACCAGCGCGCCGGTGGCGAGGCTCGTGGACGTCTTGATGGCGATGTAGCGGTTCACGTTGGTGCCGAACCTGGCGAACTGGGAGAGGTCCTTCTCGGGATCCGTGAGAATGGCCTTGAGCTTTCTCGGCACGCTGGATGCTTCCGCCAGAATGAAGATCACCATGAGCAGGATGAAGAAACTGTCGCTCATCACGCCGCCGAGGCTGCGCAGCAGGTTGCCCGCCAGATCCAGGGCCATGCCGGGGTTCAGGTACGACACGGCGAGGTCCGAGCTGACGTCGATGCCGTGGCCGGACAGCCAGCGGGCCGCGTCGCGAATGAGGTCGGTCACCCGCTCCTGATAGAACGGCATGCGTTGCGTGAAGGCCGTACCGGAGCGGATCAGAAGGGCGGCAATCCCCGACAGCGCGCCGACGATGGCGATCATCACCGCCGTGATGGCCAGGAATGACGGCAGCCTGCGTTGCTCGAGCCAGATCACCGGCGGCGCCGCGATGGTGGCGATGAACGTGGCGAGCAGAAAGGGCACCACCACGTCCTGGGCCGCCTTGAGTCCGGCGGCGATCACGACCAGGGCGGCGATGATCAGGATGGCGCGGAAGGACGAGTTCATCCGTCCAGCGTCACACGATGCTGGAGGCTCGGCAGCTGCCGGCGCACTTCGCTCACCCGCGTCGGATCGATGTCGGCCAGCAGCACTCCATCACCATCCGCGAGCTCGGCGACAATCTCTCCCCAGGGATCCACCACCAGCGAGTGGCCGTAGGATCGGCGATTCGGATTGTGGCGGCCGTGCTGTGCCGGTGCGAGGACGTAGCACTGGCTCTCGATGGCGCGCGCACGGAGCAGGGTATGCCAGTGCGCGGCCCCGGTCGTCGCGGTGAACGCCGACGGTACGCAGACGGCGATGGCGCCGCGGTCCACCAGCGCCTGATACAGATAGGGAAATCGGACGTCGTAGCAGACCGTGAGCCCCAGCGTGCCGAAGGCGGTTTCGGTGACCACCACGTCGTGACCGGGCAGGGTGCGAGCCGACTCGTTGAGCTCCGTACCGTCGTCGAGCTTGACGTCGAACAGATGAATCTTCCGGTAGGCGGCGTGAACCGATCCGTGCGCACCGATGTGCACGGCGGTGTTGTAGCACTTGGGCTCCGACCGTCTGCGGTCGTCGTCTTCCGACCGTGAGTGGTCGGCCTCGGCCTGCTCATGATGTCCGCCGAGTACGATCTCGGTACCGAGCTCCGCGGCGAGCGCGCAGAAACGCTCGAGGATGGGAGAACTGCCCGGTTGCCGCTCGCAGACCGGTTCGAGGATCGGCAGCTTGCCGGTGTGGGGACCGATGTAAGCGTAGGCTTCCGGCAGCAGCGCGATCTGCGCGCCGCCATCGGCCGCCTCCCGGACGAGGCGCTCCGCCGTCGAGAGATTCTGTTGCACGTCCGTCGTCGCGCAGAGCTGAAGGAGCGCGACGCGGGTGGGATTGGTCATCTGCCGTCCACCGCCTGGTGCCCGCTCAGGAGGCGGGCTTCTTCCCGAACAGGTCCTCGTCGGGCTGGGTGCAGATTACCGGCTTGCCCAGGTATTCCTCAATGGCAGGCAGGTTGAAGGCGTCGTCTTCGGAGATGAAGCTGATGCTGGTGCCTTCGGCGCCGGCGCGACCCGTGCGGCCGATCCGGTGCACGTAGTCCTCGGGATCCTCGGGCAGGTCGAAGTTGATGACGTGGGTAACGCCCTCTACATGGATGCCGCGACCGGCCACGTCCGTGGCGACGACGTAGGGTATGTCGCCATCCTTGAACTTATTGAGGGTAGACAGCCGCTTGCGTTGGGGCACGTCGCCGGCCAGCGCCTCGCAGCTGATGTTCTGTCGGGACAGGTATTTCTGCAGCTGGTGGGTCTGGTCGCGGCGGTTGGTGAACACGAGCGCCCGGGGCGGCTTCACCTGACTCAGGAACTCGGCGAGCAGGTGCGCCTTGCGGTCGGCACTGATCAGCCAGAAATGCTGATCTACCGTTTCCGTCGCCACGGTCTCCGGCGCGATCGCCACGTGCTCGGGCTCCAGGGTCCAGGACCGGGCGAGTCGCATGACGTCGTCATTGAACGTGGCGCTGAAGAACAGGGTCTGCCGCTGCCGCTTGTGCGGCGTCTGGTAGACGATCTTGCGCACGTCCGGGATGAAGCCCATGTCGAGCATGCGGTCCGCTTCATCGATGACGAGCATGTCCACCTGCTTCAGCCGGATCTTGCGGCGGTTGATGAAGTCGATCAGGCGGCCGGGAGTTGCAATCAGAATGTCCATGGGCTCGCCGGTGACGCGGTCAAGCTGCTTCTGGAAATCCATACCGCCCACCACGCACTGGATGCCGACCTTCATGTACTTGGCCAGATCGTGGGCGTCGGATTCGATCTGCAGCGCCAGCTCCCGGGTGGGCGCCAGCACCAGTGCCCTGGGATTGCCGAGCCCTCGCGCCGTTCCGTCGGGATCCTCCCAGATGCGCGTGAGGATGGTGATCAGAAACGCTGCCGTCTTGCCGGTGCCGGTCTGGGCCTGGCCGGTGACGTCGTAGTCGGCGAGGCTCGCCGGCAGCACGGCGCTCTGGATGGGCGTGCAGAACTCGAACTCCAGGTCGGCGATGGCCCGGAGCAGCGGCTCCGGCAGCGCGAAGTCGGAGAAGGTGTCCGTCGAGAACGTCGCTCCGGTTGCGCTGCCCGGCTGTTCTTCAGTCACCTCTTCCGTCACTTCTTCCGTCATCGGTGGCTGAGCTCCTTTCGAACGGTCGCGAGCTTGACGCATAGCACGAATACTTCCATGGCGGTTTTCAGATCATCCAGGCTGGCGAAGGTCGGCGCGATGCGGAGATTTCGATCCTCCTGATCATTCCCGTAGGGGAACGTCGCGCCGGGCGGGGTGATGGCGAGCCCGGCCTCTTTCGCTAGCCGTCCCACCTCGCCGGCAAGACCGGGTCGAGTATCCAGGGACACGAAGTAGCCACCTTCGGGCTTCGACCACGTGGCGATGTCCAGCTCGCCCAGCTCACGGGAGAGGACGTTTTCCACCAGCTCGAACTTGGGACGGAGGAGGGCTGCATGGCCGGCCATGTGCGCTTCGAGCCGCCCGCCCAGAAAACGGGCGTGGCGGAGCTGACTGACCTTGTCCGGCCCCACGCTCGACACGTTGAGCCGCGCTTCGATCACGTTGAGCACCGCCGGGCTTGCGGCGACGAACCCGAGGCCGGCGCTGGCGTGGGTGATCTTGGAGGTGGAGGAGAAGATGAGCACGTGGTCGGCCGTGCCGGCTGCTCCGGCGAGCGCCAGCACGTCCGCCAGCGGCTGCCTCGGAAAGCTGAAGTCGTGCACGGCGTAGGCGTTGTCCCAGAGGACCACGAAGTCATCCGCCGCGGCGACGGACGGCAGCTCGGCGATGGCGGCCACCGTCGCGTCGCTGTAGATGCAGCCGGTGGGGTTCGAGTATTTGGGTACGCACCAGATTCCCTTGATGTCCGGATCGGAGACAAGCTCCCGGACGGCATGCAGATCGGGGCCGTGATCCGTGATTGGGACGTTGACCATGCCGAGGCCGAGGCGGTCCGACAGGGTAAAGTGGCGATCGTATCCGGGTACCGGGGTCAGCACCTTGGGAGCGCCGCCTGCGCCCCAGCGCCTGCCATCACCCCAGATCCCGTCGGTCATCAGCAACTCGACGCAGAGGTACATGAGCGCCAGGCTCGAGTTGCCCCAGCAGATGACGTTGGCGGCGGGCACCCCCATGATCTCGGCACCCAGCGCCCGAGCTTCCGGAATGCCGCGGATCTGACCGTAGTTGCGGGTGTCCGTGCCGTCGGAGGCGATGTAGTTGCCGCCGATGGTGTCGTCCAGACCGTTGGAAAGGTCCAGCTGATCGGCTGCGGGTTTACCCCGCGTCAGGTCCAGGGCGAGCCGGTTCCCCCGGTACAGTCCGTATTCCCGTTCGAGGTCCCCGGCCAGCGCCTTCAGCGCGTCGGTGGTCAGGTCGGTCAGTCGGGTCATTCGGTGAGTCCCAGGGTCTCTTCCAGGCCCAGCATGAGGTTGAGGTTCTGCACGGCGGCGCCCGATGCCCCCTTGCCCAGATTGTCGTAGCGCGCGACCAGCAGGAACTGCTCCGCGTTGCCGAACACCATGAGCTGGATACGATTGCTGCCGTTGGTCTCGGTGGCGTTCAGGTAGCCGTTGTCGGTGACGCCGTCCGGCTGGAAGCCGAGCACCTCGATGAACGCCTCGCCTGCGTAGCGTTCGGCGAGCAGCGCCGCGAGCGCTTCGCCGCTCATCTTCCGTGTGAGCTCGGCCGCATGCAGCGGGATCTCGATCAGCATGCCCCGGTAGTAGTTCGCGACCGTCGGGCTGAACACGGGCGGATGGTCCAGCCCGGTGAAATGCTGCATCTCGGGCCGATGCTTGTGGTTCAGGGTCAGCGCGTACGGACGGGCGTTCCAGGCTTCGGCCTGGGCTGACGAAAATGCCCGGTACTGCTCAATCATGCTCCGGCCGCCGCCGGAGTAGCCGGACAGGCCGAAAACGGACAACCGTGCGCCGCGTTCCAGCAGGCCGGCTTCCAGCAGGGGTCGCACCATGAGGATGAAGCCCTGGGGATAGCAGCCCGGATTGGAAACCCGCTCGGCACTCGCGATGTGGTCACGCTGGCCGGCCGCGAGCTCGGGCAGGCCGTAGACCCAGTCCGGGTGGGTTCGGTGGGCCGTGCTGGCATCGAGGATACGGGTCACGCCGTCCGCCAGCGCCACTGCCTCGACGGCCGCCGCGTCGGGCAGACACAGAATGGTCACGTCCGCCGCTTCCATCAGCGCTCGCCGGGTGCCTGCCTCCTTGCGAGCCGCTTCGTCGATGGCGAGCAGATCGATGTCGCTGCGATCGGCGAGACGCTCGGTGATTTCCAGGCCGGTGGTGCCGGCCTGGCCGTCGATGAACACGGTTGCCATGGGCGTACCAGGGGTTTCACGTCGTTTTAGGGCGCGAGATTCTATTGAATCTGGCCCGGTACGCCTAGTCTGGGGGCTCGCGAACGGCGCCGGGACTCAGGACGACCGCCGAGGTGAGCGCATTGCATCCGTAGGTGTTGAGGCCCTCAGGGACTCCGTGCCCAGCTGAGAAACCCCCGGAAAGCGCCGAGTGCCAGCCAGAACGCGCCGATGGGCACCAGCAGCGTCTGGACCACGAACAACACGATGAGCTGCAGCAGCTGGTCGATGGCGGACTCGGTGCGCGCCTGCAGCGCGTCGAGCTGGGCTTCCAGGTCCAGCAGCTGCCGGCTTTCGTCGAGGAACGCCTCGAAACGTTCCTTCAGCGACGAATCCGTGGTGAGCGGTGGGGGCGTGTCGTCCTGCAGGGCCTCCAGATCGTCGCGGGCCTGGGTCAGCTCCTGGAGTGCGGTCTGCTGACGGGCCTCCAGGACCCAGGCGTCCACCCAGCCCACGGACAGGCTCACCACGGTGAACAGAAAACGCATCAGCAGCATGAGCGCCAGCCCGCGTACCGCCCAGGCAGCGGCCCGGGAACGGCCCGGCCACCAGAGGAGTAGCAGGAAGACCCCGGCGACGGCGGAGACGGCCCAGTTCACCAGCGGCTCGCTGGCGATCTCGGTCAGCAGCATCTGGGTGCCGAGTGAGGCGGAAGCCACCATGGCGAGCCAGCTGAACCGCTCCACCAGGTCGTTGAGCGGATCGAGAATCTCCCCGGCGGTGATAGTGAGGCCGATACCGACGGGTTGCAGCGCGATCTCCGTGCCCTGTGCCACCGAGATCACCCCGTTCAGTCCGCGGGCGACGGCAAAGGTGACGAGCGCCCGCTGCAGCACCGCATCGAGGCGACCCTCGGCGCTGCGTTCGAGCAGACCGGACCAGGACAGCGCGACCAGCGCGATCACCAGCGCGCTGATCAGCACCTTGTGCCAGCCGCTGATGCGGCCGGTGGTTGGGAATACGGGATTGCCCGTCGGGGCAGACGAAGGATCGCTCAGAGGAACTGGCTCGCTTTCTGCTGCTCGATGAACAGCGACTCTAGCTTCTCGACGATGACATTCTCAAGCTGGTGCCGGTCCAGGTCGGAAATCTCGGACAGCACCTTGGGCTTGATCCGGTGCAGATGCATGACGGGCCAGGACTGTTCGAAGCTCCTCAGGTCGCCCTTTGCCAGCACCGGCAGGAACGGGTCGTCCTGGGGGCGGTTCTTCATGATGGCCCGCATCCCGGACTCGAAAGGAATCTGGCGGTTGCCCAGCGTGCGGTCCTCGCTGACGTTCGAGAGAAACAGACCGCGTTTGCCGATCAGCTCGCCGGGAATGATGTAGAGCCCCGTCGCGGCCACGGCGGAGGTGTCGATATAGAAGAAGGTATCGTGGAAGGCGGTCGGATCCGGCAGGATGACGAGCTTGCGTTTCCACTCCTTCGGAAAGTACATGTTGTAGTTGGTGTAGAGCTGCTCCACCGACGGCGAGTACACGCACAACGTGTGCTCGAACTGCATGATGAAGTCCATCGCCAGCTCGCGATTGTTGAAATCGTCCAGATCCCAGGCGAGGTCCGGGTTTTCCGGCAGATTGGTCTCCATCTGAGTGTCTTCCATGCCCACATGTCCTATGTGAAATGGCGCAACGGCCGCGCGTCAGCTTCCCTGTCGCGGGGCGCGTTATCCGGTCCCGATCATTCTAAGTGGCCGGCGCGACACGGCGTGTGGCATAGCTCTAATCTGTGACGGCGGTCACGGTCGGATTGTGGTCCCCGTCCGTTGCGGGGTGTCCGTTGGGGGAGGTCAGGCGTAGATGCGATTGAGCCAGAGGGCGATGTGCTCGATCTCTTCGGGACAGACCTGATGTCCCATCCCGTACTCGTGCCATTCCACCCGGTAGTTGAGGCGCTCGAGCGCTTCCCGGGAGGTGACGGCCCGGGCGATGGGGATCATGGGATCCGCCAGGCCGTGGGCCATGAAGATCGGCGTGTCGACGCTGGCGAAGCTCACCTCGCCGGCGAGCTGCTCGTGATCGTGCACGTAGGTGGACAGCGCCATGATACCGGCGAACCGCTCGTCGGCCCGGAGTCCCAGGTGCAGGGCGATGACGCCGCCCTGAGAAAATCCGGCCAGGGTGATCTTCGAATGGGGCATGCCCGCCGCCACCTCGAGGCCGACGAGCTCGTCCACCTGGGCAGCGGACTCCCTGATGTCCGCTTCACCGGCCAGCGGTGCACCCGGGTCGATGTCGTACCAGGCCCTCATCTCCATGCCGGCATTGATGGTGACAGGACGGACGGGTGCATTCGGAAAGACGAACTTCAGCGGACGGTCCAGATCGAGCATGGGTACGATGGGCTCGAAGTCGTGAGCGTCCGCACCGAGGCCGTGCAGCCAGATCACCGTGCCGGCGGCATTGCCGTCCGGCACGATGGTGACGGTGTCGAGTGTTGCGCTCATGGCGGGCAAGTATACGTGTCAGACCGGCACAACTCACATCACCGCCGGCCCACCCCAACCGTGTGATAATGCCCGGATGGACGAAGGACTGGACAGACCACCGTCGCGGGAGATCATCAGGCTCACCGGAGCCTTCAGATTTCTCAGGCCCTACCGCACCCAGATCGTGCTGGCGAGCATCGCCCTGGTCGTCACCGCCACGGTCACCCTGTCGATCGGTCAGGGTATGCGGGTGGTCATCGATCGGGGGTTCGGTGACGGCTCGGATCTGATACTCATCGAAAGCATCGCCCTCTTTGCGGTGCTGGTCGTGCTGCTCACCGCCGGGACGTTCGCACGGTTCTACTTCGTCTCCTGGGTCGGAGAACGGGTGAGCGCGGACATCCGCCGGGCGGTGTTCGGTCACCTGGTGCATCTGCATCCCGGTTTCTTCGAATCGAACCAGCCGACGGAGATCCAGTCGCGAATCACGACGGACACGACACTGCTGCAGACGGTGATCGGCTCCTCGGTGTCCATCGCCCTGCGCAATGCGCTCATGTTTCTCGGTGGGCTGGTGCTGCTGTTCGTCACCAACGCCAAGCTGTCGCTGCTGGTGATCGCCAGCGTTCCCTTCGTCGTGGCGCCGGTGATCCTGTTCGGCCGCAAGGTCCGACAGCTTTCGCGGACCAGCCAGGACCGGCTTGCCGATGTCGGCAGCTACGCCGGAGAAGCACTCAGACAGATCAAGATCGTGCAGTCCTTCAATCATCAGGATCGGGACCAAGCGGCGTTCAGCGAGCGGGTAGAGCTCGCGTTCCGGGTGGCCGTGCGTCGGATACGGCAGCGGTCCTGGCTGGTCGCCATCGTCATGCTGCTGGTGCTCAGCGCCATCGCGACCATGCTGTGGGTGGGCGGTCGGGACGTCCTGGCGGGCAGCATAACCCCGGGCGAGCTGGCTGCCTTCATTTTCTATGCCTTCATCGTCGCCGGCTCCGTGGGCGCCATCAGCGAGGTCTACAGCGACCTGCAGCGGGCAGCCGGCGCCACGGAGCGGCTGCTCGAGCTGCTCGCTGCGGAGAGTGCGCTTCCTGAGCCGGCGGTGGCGGAGGTGCCGGCGGAACCGCTGACCCTCGCCCTGAAGGAGGTCGCCTTCACCTATCCGACGCGGCCGGAGTCGCCCGTCCTGAAAGAGGTGAGCTTCGACGTTGCGCCCGGCGAGATGGTGGCGCTGGTGGGGCCGTCGGGGGCAGGCAAGAGCACCATCCTCGATCTGCTGCAGCGGTTCTACGATCCCGTTGCGGGGGCCATCGAGTTCGGCGGGGTGGATCTGCGGCGCATGCGTCTGACCGCGCTCCGGGATCTGGTCGGCTACGTGCCTCAGGATCCGGTACTGTTCGCCGGCACCCTGCACGACAACCTGGTCTACGGCCGCCCGGATGCGGACGACGCGATGGTCGCGGCGAGTCTCAAGCTCGCACATGCAGACAGCTTCGTTGCCGGGCTACCCGATGGTCTCGACACCGTTGTGGGTGAAGGCGGCGTCGGTCTGTCCGGCGGTCAGCGCCAGCGGCTGGCCATCGCCAGGGCGCTGCTTGTGGATCCGAAGATCCTGCTGCTGGACGAAGCCACCAGCGCGCTGGACGCCCAGAGCGAGGAGCACATCCGCGAGAGTCTCAAGGACATGCAGGGCCAGCGGACCATCGTCGTCATCGCTCACCGGCTCTCCACCGTGCGTCAGGCGGACCGCATTCTGGTGCTCGATCAGGGCCTGCTGGTGGCGAGCGGCACGCACGAGGCGCTGCTCGAGGACAGCGAGCTTTATGCCCGCTTCGTGCGGATCCAGTTTGCCTCTCACGGCGGTGACAGGTCGTCCCGGGTTGGCGCCGCGTCCGCGGAGGCCACCCGATCGGCGGCAGAAACCCTGGCGGCGGACGGGGGTGAGGGGAACGGGGAAGAATTGTCCCCGGGTCCGGAGCACCGGTACACTGGCTGAAAAACCGGCTGCCGCATCAGGCTCAGAGCCGGAGCGATCAGCACACTCATCTGGATCAAGGGGGAACTCCATGGGACCGCTTCACGGGTTTCGAATCATCGAGCTGGCCGGCATCGGACCCGGACCGTTCTGCGGCATGATGCTGTCGGACATGGGTGCCGAGGTGATCCGGGTGGATCGGCTGCGGCCGGGCGCTCCAGCACCCAGGGACGTTCTTGCCCGCAACCGCCGATCCATCGCCGTGGACCTGAAGAAGCCCGAAGGGGTGGAGACGGTGCTCAAGCTGGTGGAGTCGGCCGACGCGCTGTTCGAAGGATTCCGGCCCGGTGTGACCGAACGGCTCGGTCTCGGCCCGGACGACTGCCGTACCCGCAACGAGAAGCTGGTCTACGGCCGGATGACGGGCTGGGGTCAGGACGGCCCGCTCGCCCAGGCGGCGGGGCACGACATCAACTACATCGCGCTGACCGGTGCACTGCATGCCATCGGACGACCGGGCGAGCGGCCGGTGCCGCCGCTCAATCTGGTCGGGGATTTCGGCGGTGGCGGCATGCTGCTGGCTTTCGGCCTGGTTTGCGCACTGCTCGAGGCGCAGAAATCCGGTAAGGGTCAGGTGGTGGATGCCGCCATGGTGGACGGTGCGGCATCGCTCATGGCCATGTTCTACACAATGGGCGCAGGCGGCGCCTTCAAGGCGGAGCGGGGTACCAACCTGCTCGATGGTGGCGCGCACTTCTACGACACCTATGAGACGAAGGACGGCAAGTACATCTGCATCGGTTCGATCGAGCCTCAGTTCTACGCGCTGCTGGTGGAAAAGGCCGGCCTGGACGCGAAGCGCTTCGCTGCCCAGATGGACGCCTCCAAGTGGGCTGACTACAAGCAGGAGCTCATGGAGGTCTTCAGGTCGAAGACACAGGCCGAGTGGTGCGCCATCATGGAAGGCAGCGACGTCTGCTTCGCACCGGTGCTGTCGATCTTCGACGCGCCTGCCCATCCCCACAACAAGGCACGTAACACGTTCGTGGAGGTGAATGGCGTGGTGCAGCCGGCGCCGTCTCCGAGGTTTTCCCGGACCACGGCAGAGATCTCGCACGGCGCACGCGCACCGGGTGCCGATACGGAGGCCGTGCTGCTGGACTCCGGGTTCAGCGGCGACGAGGTGGCGGCGCTCCGGTCGTCGGGCGTCATCGCCTGAAGCCGCGCATGAGCTATGCAAGCGTCTACCAGCGCTCCCTGACCGATCCCGAGGGATTCTGGCGGGAACAGGCCGAGGCGCTGCCGTGGTTCGAGCCGCCGAAGCAGATTCTCGGCAGGGACGACAACGGCGTCTGGCGCTGGTTCGCGGGCGGTGTCACCAACACCTGCTATCTGGCTCTCGACCGCCACCTGGAGGCGGGACGTGGCGACCAGACCGCGCTCATATACGACTCGCCGGTCACGGGTCAGGTTCGATCGTTCACCTTCGCTGAGCTGACGGACAGTGTCGCCAGGGTCGCCGGTGCGCTCGCCGGTCTCGGCGTCGGCAAAGGCGACCGGGTGATCGTCTACATGCCCATGGTGCCGGAAGCGGCGATCGCCATGCTCGCCTGCGCACGGATCGGCGCCATTCACTCCGTGGTGTTCGGCGGCTTCGCGCCGCCGGAGCTCGCCACGCGCATCGACGACGCGGCGCCCAAGGTGATTCTCTGCGGATCCTGCGGCATCGAGTTCACGAACGTCATCCCTTACAAGCCGCTGGTGGACGAAGCCATCGATCTGGCGGAGCACAAGCCGGCACATACCGTGGTCTTTCAGCGCGAACAGGGCCGTGCCGTGCTCGACCGCCCGGGTGACCTGGACTGGGACGAGTGGATCGACGGCGCAGAACCGGCAGACTGCGTGCCCGTGGACGCCACGGATCCGCTATACATCCTCTATACCTCCGGCACCACGGGAAAACCCAAGGGCGTGGTGCGGGACAATGGCGGCCACGCCGTGGCGCTCAACTACAGCATGGATGCGGTTTACGACGTGGGTCCCGGCGACGTTTTCTGGGCTGCGTCCGACGTAGGCTGGGTGGTGGGGCATTCCTACATCGTCTACGGGCCTCTGATCCGTGGCTGCACCACGGTGCTCTTCGAGGGCAAGCCGGTCCGCACCCCGGACGCGGGCGTGTACTGGCGTGTCATACAGGATCATCGCGTGAAGTGCTTCTTCGTTGCACCCACGGCGTTCCGGGCCATCAAGAAGGAAGATCCGGACTGCCGGCTGAAAGCACGTTACGACGTTTCCTCGCTGAAGTATCAGTTTGTCGCCGGGGAGCGCCTCGATCCGCCGACTTATCACTGGCTGGAAGATCACCTCCGCATTCCCGTGATCGATCACTGGTGGCAGACGGAGACGGGTTGGCCCATGTGCGCGAACCTGGCAGGGGTGGAGCTCATGGAGACCAAACCCGGATCACCGACCTTTCCCGTGCCGGGTTACGACCTCAGGATCTTCGACGAGCAGGGTCACGAGGTGGGGCCGGGCGTAGAAGGGGCGGTCGTGATCCGCGAGCCCCTGCCGCCAGGTGCGCTGCCCACGGTCTGGGGTGACCATCAGCGCTACCACGACGCCTACTGGTCCCAGTTCGAAGGCTTCTACTTCACCGGAGACGAAGGTTACCGGGACGAGGACGGGTACGTTTTCATCATGGGCCGCATGGACGACGTCATCAACGTGGCGGGTCACCGGCTGTCCACCGGACAGATGGAAGAAGTTCTGGCCGAGCATCCGGCGGTGGCGGAATGTGCGGTGGTCGGCATCGCGGACGAGGACAAGGGACAGATTCCGCTAGGGCTCGTGCTGCTCAAGGACGGCGTGAACATCGCGCCCGAGGTGCTCGAACAGGAGCTGACCCAGAGCGTGCGTAAGGCTGTGGGGGCGTTTGCCAACTTCAAACGGGCCGTGGTTGTGAACCGTTTACCCAAAACCCGATCGGGAAAGATTCTGCGGGCGACGCTCAGGAAGATGATCGACCGCAAACCCTATACGATTCCCTCCACCATCGACGATCCGGCCATCGTCTCCGAGATCGAGGTCCGCCTCAAAGAGCGGGGTGTGATGTGATCATCGTCCACGGCCTCATTCCAATCCGACCCGAGTGTCGCGAGCAGGCACTGGAGCTCGCGCGGCGGATGACGGAAGCGACCCAGGCCGAGGCAGGCTGCATCTCCTACGACTTCTACGTGGGCCTTTCGGATCCCAACACGCTCATGCTCTTCCAGGAGTGGGAGAACATGGAAGCGCTGATGGGACATTTCCAGACCGAGCACATGGACGAGTTTCTCCAGGCGCTGCCGGATGTGGTTTCCGGGGAGATCGTCACCCGGCGTTATGCGGTGCAGACCATCGAGGAAGAGACCGAAGAGGCGGAGCCGCCTACCCCCGTCATTCACTGATCTTCGCGCGCTTCCGTCTCCGTCTCCGCCGATGCCAGGCGCAGATGTCGGACCACGAACGATGCCGACAGCACGAGACCCATGGCAAACCCCACCTCCCACAACCCGTAGGTGCGCATGTCGGGTGTGATGGCCACCATCACGCCATGGCTGAAGTAGAGCATGGCGGCGAGTGCGGCCAGCAGACAGCTGCGTGCTCTGAGGCGGAGTACGCCGGGGGTCACGGCCAGCAGAGGGAATACCTGGACGAGAAACCAGAGCAGGTTCGGCAGCGGCGAGGCGAGGGGCTCGATGAAAAACTGCTTCAGACCGGTCAGCGCGAACAGGGAGCCCAGACAGAACAGACAGAGAAGCTGCAGACCCCGGAGATTCACGCCAGACGTTCCGCCACGTGCGCGAGTCGTCCACCGAGTGCTTCGGCCAGTGCTCGCTCGTGGCCGCTCAGTGTGTCGCCGAGCCGGCCCGAGACGTGGCCGGCGCCGTAAGGTGATCCGCCGTCAGCCGTATCGTTGAGGGCCTGTTCGCTGTAGGGGATGCCGGTGATCAGCATGCCGTGATGCAACAGCGGCAGCATCATGGACAGCAGCGTGCTTTCCTGGCCGCCATGCTGGGTGCTGGTCGAGCAGAACACGGCAGCGGGTTTGCCCACCAGCGCGTGCTGCATCCAGAGATCGGCGGTTCCGTCGAGGAAGTGCTTGAGCGGCGCGGCCATGTTGCCGAATCGCGTTGGAGAGCCGAGCGCCAGACCTGCGCAGCCGGCGAATTCCTCCTTCGAGCAGTAGACGGCCCCGGCTTCCGGTACCGGTGGCAGCGTCTCCGCGGTTGCCACACTCACGGGCGGCACCGTTCTCAGCCTTACCTCGAAGTGGCCGTGCCTTTCCACGCCCCGGGCGATGTGTCGCGCCAGGTTGGCCGTGCCACCGGTGCGCGAGTAGTAGAGAACCAGAATGTAGGCGGACATGGACAACCCGGGTTGTGAACTTCATGATCGCGAATCGAGGCGCGGGCATTTTAGGGGCTGGGTGAGCGAAAAGGCAGACCTAGCAGGAAATCTTGCCAGACTGTGGCTGACTCTCAGGTGGTACGTGGAGCAGCTGGTCAGGCAGTTCGTCGACAACGACTGTCCCAGCCGGGCGGGGGCGCTGACGTACACGACGCTGTTCGCTGTCGTCCCCATGATGACGGTGGCTTACGCCATGCTGTCGATTCTGCCAGCCTACGACGGGGTGGCGGAGCGCATCGAGAGCTTCATCTTCCAGAATGCGGTGCCGGAGAGCTCCGCGGTCATTCAGGAGTATCTGGGGCAGTTTTCGCGCCGCGCGCGGGGACTGTCGATCATCGGCTTCGCGTTCCTGTTCTTCACGACCTTCATGCTGCTGGTGACCATCGAGGGCACGTTCAACGCCATCTGGCAGGTGGCGGAACGGCGCCGGGGGATGCAGCGCTTTCTCGTCTACTGGGGGGTGATGTCCCTCGGGCCGACCATGATCATGGGCGGGATTCTGATCAGCGTTTACGTCACCTCGCTGCCGCTGCTCACGGATCTGGATCTGTTCGGGCTCGACGGCGTCGTGCTCGGTTACCTGCCGCTCATCCTGACCTGTCTGGGATTCACCGTGCTGTTCTTTGCCATGCCCAATACGCAGATTCACCTGTCCCACGCGTTCGTGGGCGGATTTCTCACCATGCTGATGCTGGAAGTGGCGAAGGATGGATTCAATCTGGTGATGGCCCACTCCAGCGTCACCTCCATCTACGGTGCCTTCGCCGCGGTCCCGTTCTTCCTGTTCTGGATGTACATGGTCTGGGTGCTGATCCTCTCGGGCGCGATCTTCGTGCGAACGCTCGCCCTGAAACCCGAGCTCGATCTGGAACCGAGGGAACCACCGCTGGTCAAATGTGCCCGTATCCTGGAGATGCTGCATCAGGCGCATCTCGAAGGTGCGGGGCTCACGGACGAGGAGATCGAGGATGCGGTGCCGCTCAAGCGGCGGGAGAAGGAGCAGATCTTCCGCGTGCTGCTGGAGCTCAAGGTCGCCCGGCAGACGAGCGAGAACTGGATTCTGGGTCGAAGTCTCAGGACCGTGACGCTCTGGGACCTCTACCGGCACCTTCCCGAGAACATCGATCTGACCGAGCTGGATCGCATCCGGGACATGGACCACGTCGTGGAACCCCTGCGATCTCTGATTCAGTTCGGCTCGAACCAGATGTCGATTTCGCTCGACACGGTATTTGGAGGCAGACAGTGAAGCGAACCGTGGTGAAGACACTCGGCACGATGCTGCTCATGACCCTGCTCGGCAGTTGCGGTGCCGACGATCGGGTGCAGCTGGCGGACGGCAGTCGGGTGAGCTTCGACGACTGGCGGGGTCAGTGGCTGATCATCAACTACTGGGCGGAGTGGTGTGCCCCCTGCCGCAAGGAAATTCCGGAGCTGAACCTGCTGCACTCGGAACGTGAGAAGACCCATGCGGTGGTTCTCGGGGTCAACTACGACGGCCTGACGGGAGAGCATCTCGGCAGGCTGGCGAATGAGATGGGCATCGAATTCCCTGTGCTCGAAGCAGATCCCCGTGGCCGCTGGGGGGCCGAGCTGCCGGCCGTACTGCCGAGCACGCTGATCGTGAACCCAGCGGGGAAGCTGACCCAGGTGCTGGTGGGGCCGCAGCACTACGAGGACCTGATACGCGCCGTCTCCGGATCGGCTGCTACTGGTAGCGGCAGGCCCTGAGACCGTAGGTCCGGCATCCGGCGAGCAGCTCCGGCAGCTCGCTGGAGGATTTGTGGCGCCAGGCCTTGCGCCAGGCGGCGACCACCAGCTCCGGGTAGTCGAGCCGTCCCCGTGAGCCGTTGTACCGGGCCAGTGCATCCACCAGGTCGCCGCGGGAAACTTCCAGATAGTGAGAGAGGATGGTGGTGCCATAGATGATGTTGGTTTCCACCTCCGTCAGGTTGTCCTGGGGACGGCCGAGCTCAGTGCGCCAGAACGGCATCACCTGCATCAATCCCTGAGCACCCACCCGGGATATGGCATAGCGGTCGAAATGACTCTCCACCTGCATGACGGCCAGCACCAGGTCCGGATCGAGCGCCGTGCGCTGCGATTCCCTGTAGACCAGCCGCAGCAGCTCGAGCCGTTCGTCCGGATCGTCCATGTAGCGGGTCAGCCGCTGCTCTGACGCCATGAGCCAGACCTGGGCATCGAACCGGTCGGTCTCCTCGTGGTTGGCGGCCAGGGTTTCGGCGAGCTTCTCGAGCAGAGCCGGGTCGATCTGCTCTTCCGGCACGTCGGCGAAACACACGGCTGAGACGATCAGCATCAGAGCGCCCACCGACCTCAAGAGCCAGCGTGCGAAGCAGTGCTGTGAGCCGGAGTGCTGAGAGGCGGAATGGGCCATGGTCAGTCCGTTGCCTGAACGTCGTCTCCGGAGATTCTGCCGAGAATGTCCGTGAGCGGAACCGCTTCCGCGTCACCGCCGCTGCGGGGCTTGTATTCCACGTTGCCGTTCGCCAGGGCACGGTCACCCACGGTGATACGATGCGGTATGCCGATCAGATCCGCGTCTGCGAACTTCACGCCCGGTCGGTCGTCGGTATCGTCGAGCAGCACGTCCATGTTCCTCTCTATGCACGCCCGGTACAGCTCGTCCGCGGCTTTTCGGACAGCCTCGGACTTGCCGTAGTTGAGCGCGACGATGTGCACATCGAAGGGTGCAACGGGCGCGGGCCATTTTATGCCGACTTCGTCATGGTTTTGCTCGATGATGGCCGCCACCAGACGGGTCACACCCATGCCATAGCAGCCCATGATCGGAACCAGGGATTTGCCGTCCTGATCGAGGACGTCCGCGTGCATGGGCTCGCTGTAGACGCGGCCCAGCTGGAAGATATGGCCGACCTCGATGCCCCTTAAGAAGGCGAGGCGGCCGGAACCGTCCGGGCCGGGCTCTCCAGCGACCACGTTACGGGCGTCCACAACCCTGTCGGCCGCCACGCTGACATCCCGATCCCAGTTGACGTTGACGTGGTGCCGGCCCTCCTCGTTGGCGCCACAGCAGAAATCGGCCACCGCATAGGCGCAGGCATCCACATAGAAAGGAATCTGCAGGTCGACGGGCCCGATGGATCCGGGTTTGCAACCCACAGCAGCGGTGATCTCGGACTCGTCCGCGAAGGCGAGTGGCTTCCGCACGCCGGGCAGCTTCTCCACCTTGATGGCATTCAGCTCGTGGTCGCCCCTGAGCACGACCGCAACGAGCGATTTCTCGCCGCGCACGATCATCGTCTTCACGCAGCGCGTCGCCGGCAGGGACAGCAACTCGCCCACTGCGGCGATGGTGGTGCAACCGGGCGTGTCTACGGTCGCCATGGCCGCTGCAGGTTGCGGACGGGATGGTGGAGGTGCTCCGACGGCCCGCTCCAGGTTGGCGGCATAGCTGCCCTCGGTGTCGTAGGCGATGACGTCCTCGCCCGATTCCGCGAGCACATGGAACTCATGAGAATTGGCGCCGCCGATGTTCCCCGAGTCGGCTTCCACGGCGCGGAAGTCGAGACGCATGCGGTTGAGGATGCGGCAGTAACAGTCGTACATGGTCTGGTAGGTCCGATCGAACGACGCCTGGTCGAGATCGAAGGAGTAACCGTCCTTCATGGTGAACTCGCGGGCGCGCATCACGCCGAACCGGGGTCGGATTTCGTCGCGGAACTTGGTCTGAATCTGGTAGAAGTTGCAGGGCAGCTGCCGGTAGCTCTGGACCTCGCGGCGGAAGAGATCGGTGATGATCTCCTCGTGGGTGGGTCCCAGGCAGAAGTCCCGCTCGTTGCGATCCCTGAAGCGCAGCAGCTCCGGTCCCATCTTCGCCCAGCGGCCGGTTTCCACCCACAGCTCAGCCGGCTGAACCACGGGCATCAGCACTTCCTGCGCACCGCTTGCGTTCATTTCCTCGCGGATGATCGCTTCGACCCGTCTGAGCACACGCAGACCCAGGGGCAGCCAGGTGTACACACCCGCAGCCACCTGACGGATGAGACCGGCCCTCAGCATGAGCCGATGACTGACGACATCCGCGTCGGCGGGATTTTCCTTGAGCGTGGGGAGGAGCAGCTGGCTCTGACGCATGGGAACTCCTGATGGTTCCGGGGAAGATAACAGGTCTCCCACCGGCCCCGTAGTCGGTGGTGGTGCCGCCGCGGGTAGCGTGGAAAGAATCGGACAGAAAAAAGGCCGCGAAGTGCGGCCTTTTTCCGGTCGGTATCGGTTTTAACCGACTCTTCGGATTTATCCGACTCTTCGGATTTATCCGACTCTTCGGATTTATCCGACTCTTCGGATTTATCCGACTCTTCGGATTTATCCGACCATTTCCTTCAGACCCTTCAGCGCCGTGACACGCACACGGATGCTCGCCGGTTTCGGACCGATAACGATCTCTTCGCCGGTGGCCGGGTTGCGGCCCATGCGCTTCTTGGTCGCCGGACGCTTCACCGATTTGATCTTCATCAGACCGGGCAGCGTGAACTCACCGGCGCCACCCTTCTTGATATGGCGTTCGATGAGGGTCTCCAGCTCCTCCAGCACGGAACCGACCTGCCCCTTGGTGAGACCGGTGTTCTGTGAGATCTCACCGAGGATGGCGGTCTTCGTCATCTTGGTGGAAATCGCCTTGGTCGCTTTCTTAGCGGGTGCAGATTTCTTCTTTGCCGGAGCTTTCTTCTTGGCAGCTTTCTTGGTCGCCATTGATTCCTGATCCCTATATGAGGTGTGTTTCAAACGAGATGATTCCGCACCTGGCTCATCGCCTCGGGGTTTCACCTTGTTCCTGTCGACTTCGTCAGGAAAAACAGGGCATTTCCGTTCGCTGTCGATGGTGGCGCTTTATATCCGATCACTTCGATACAGGCAACAAAATATGGCGAAATGACTGTATTTTTATTGGGATTTCGAAGATGATGCGCCGCTTCCCAAGAGCGCCATAAACCGATCATGCCTATCTACGAATATCGATGTACCCGGTGCGGTCACGAGCTGGACGCGCTGCAGAAGGTCAGCGACGAGCCGCTCACCATCTGTCCGAAGTGCAACGAGAGCGCGCTGGTGAAGAAGATCTCGGCGGCCGGCTTCCGGCTCAAGGGCGGCGGCTGGTACGAGACCGACTTCAAGTCGGGCAAGAAGCGCAACGTTGCCGGAGATTCGACGGGGTCCGGCAGCGACGGTGGTGGCGGCTCCGGAGACGGCGGCGGCAAGTCGTCGGAGTCCGGCGGCTCGAGTTCGGCGGACAAGCCGGCGTCGGCGAAACCGGCCTCCGGTACGTCGGGCTCGGGCACGTCTGGCAAAGGCACGCCTGGAACAGGCGCCTCGTCCTCCGAGGGCTGACGGACGCCTGCAGGGCACGGGGCAGAACCACCAGGAATACCGAGGATCAGTCATGCGCAGCCACTATTGCGGTGAGTTCAACACTGCCCACGTCGGCGAACAGGTGGAAGTGGCCGGCTGGGTCCATCGACGGCGTGACCACGGCGGCGTGATCTTCCTCGACATCCGCGACCGCACGGGTATCGTCCAGGTGGTCTTCGACCCGGACACGCAGGAAAGCTTTGCGACCGCGGACCGGGTGCGCAGCGAGTATGTCCTGCACCTGACCGGCAGGGTGCGTCCCCGCCCGGAAGGCACGGTGAATCCGGACATGGCCACGGGCGAGGTGGAAGTGCTGGGTGCCACTCTGGAGATCCTGAACCCGTCGCTGACACCACCGTTCCAGCTGGACGAGTACTCCGAGGCCGGTGAAGACGTGCGGTTGCGGTACCGGTATCTGGACCTGCGGCGCCCGGAGATGCAGCAGCGGCTGCACATGCGAGCCGTGATCACCAGCGCGGTCCGCCGCCATCTCGAGAACGCGGGTTTCTGGGAAGTCGAAACGCCGACCCTGACCAGGGCGACGCCGGAAGGCGCCCGGGATTACCTGGTGCCGAGTCGTACCCATCCGGGTGCGTTCTTCGCGCTCCCCCAGTCGCCGCAGGTCTTCAAGCAGCTGCTTATGATCTCCGGCATGGACAAGTACTACCAGATCGCCCGCTGCTACCGGGACGAAGACCTGAGAGCGGACCGGCAGCCGGAATTCACCCAGATCGACATCGAAGCCTCCTTCGTCACTGAGCAGGATGTCATGGCGCTCACCGAAGGCATGCTGAAGTCGCTCTTCGCAGACGTGCTCGGGAGCAAGCTGGACGACTTCCCGGTGCTCACCTGGGCAGAGGCCATGTCGAAATACGGCAGCGACAAGCCGGACCTGCGCAATCCTCTGGTGCTGACGGACATTGCCGACCTGATGCGGGACGTCGAGTTCAAGGTGTTCAACGGGCCCGCCAACGATCCGCAGGGTCGGGTGGTGGCACTGCGTGCACCGGGTGGCGGGCAGTTGACGCGCAAGGTCATCGACGGCTACACCGAGTTCGTCGGCCGCTACGGTGCCCGCGGACTCGCCTATATAAAGGTGAACGACCGGGCGGCCGGCACGGACGGTCTGCAGTCGCCGATCCTCAAGTTTCTGCCGGAAACCGTGGTCGGTCAGGTGCTGGACCGGGTGGGTGCGGTAGACGGCGATCTGGTTTTCTTCGGTGCGGACAAGTTTGGCGTGGTCTGCGATGCCATGGGTGCGCTCAGGAACGAGCTCGGTCGCGAGCTCGGGCTCATCAGTGAGGCACCCGAGCACAAATGGGCACCCTGCTGGGTGGTCTCCTGGCCCATGTTCGAAACCGGTCGTGACGGCGTGCTGGCACCTGCGCACCACCCGTTCACCCGTCCGACCTGCACCCCCGAGGCGCTGCTTGCGGACCCACTGGCCGCCCGCGCGGCTGCCTACGACGTGGTGCTGAACGGCTACGAGCTGGGCGGCGGGTCACTCAGGATTCACGATCAGACCATGCAGCAGGCGGTGTTCGACGCGCTCAATATCGGCCAGGAAGCGGAGGCGAAGTTCGGCTTCCTGCTCGACGCGCTGAAGCTCGGCTGTCCGCCGCACGGCGGCATCGCCCTGGGTCTCGACCGGCTCGTCATGCTGATGACGGACACCCATGCCATCCGGGACGTGATCGCGTTTCCGAAAACCCAGACCGCTGCCTGCCTGATGACGTCGGCACCCAGTCCCGTCGACGAGCATCAGTTGAGAGAGTTGCACATCAGACTGCGACCTCAATGAGGCGGCAGCAGACCAGCGCGCAGTACCGTGGCAGCCAGACGGAGGTAGCACGTGGCCGGGCACAGCAAATGGGCCAACATCAAGCATCGCAAGGCGAGACAGGACGAGAAGCGGGGTAAGCTCTGGACCAAGCTCATTCGCGAGATCACCGTTTCCGCCAAGCTCGGTGGCGGTGATCCTGCAGACAACCCGCGTCTGCGGGCCGCCATGGACAAAGGTCTCGCGGCCAACATGCCCAAGGACACCATCGAGCGGGCCATCGCCCGGGGTGCCGGCGGTCAGGATGGCAGCGAGGTCGAGGAGCTCACCTACGAAGGCTATGCCGGTGGTGGTGTCGCCGTGCTGGTCGAGGTGATGACGGACAACCGGAACCGCACCGTGGCTGAGGTCCGGCATGCGTTCAGCCGCCACGGCGGAAACCTGGGCACGGACGGCTCGGTGGCCTATCTGTTCGCGAAGCAGGGTGTGATCGGCTTCGGTCCCGGCGCGGACGAGGAGAAGATCATGGACGCGGCTCTGGAAGCCGGCGCCGAGGACATCGAGGCGGAGGAGGACGGTTCCATCCTGGTGACCACCCCCTGGGAACGGCTCGGCGACGTGGTGGGTGCCCTGCGCGCCGACGGGCTCGAGCCCGACAACGCGGAGGTCAGCATGGTGCCCTCCACTTACGTGCCTTGCGACGAGGCGCTCGCGGACAACGTGCTCAAGCTGCTCGATGCGCTCGAGGAGCTGGACGATGTCCAGAATGTCTACAGCAACGCCGACCTGCCAGAAAGCGTGCTGGCAAGCTGATCGTGTGATCCGGGTCATTGGCATCGACCCCGGCTCCCGGTTGACCGGCTATGGCCTGGTGGAAGCGGGCGGTCAAGGTCTGCGCTACCGCGCGAGCGGCTGTATCCGCACCGACGCCGGTACGTTTCCGGACCGGCTCGCGGAAATCTATCGCGGCATCTCCGAGCTGATTGAGGACCACCAGCCGGACGAGGTGGCCATCGAGGAGGTCTTCCTGGCGCGTAATCCATCCTCCGCGCTGAAGCTGGGTCAGGCCCGGGGTGTGGCCATTGCCGCGGCCGTGGCCCACGGCCTGCCCGTCCATGAATACGCCGCGCGTCGCGTGAAGCAGGGTCTGGTGGGTACGGGTCGGGCCAGCAAGGCGCAGGTGCAGCACATGGTGCGAGTGCTGCTGTCTCTGCCCGGTGCGCCTCAGGCCGACGCCGCGGATGCGCTTGCGATTGCCATTTGTCATGTCAATACTCTCGGCCTTGACCGTTATCCCCCCGGCGGAAACAGACCCAGATGATCGGCCGAATCCAGGGCAAGCTGCTGGAGACCAGCGAAAACCTCATGCTCGTTGATGTCGGCGGCGTCGCCTATGAGGTGGAAGTGACGGCCTCCGCGCTCGCGGAAGTGGCTGCGCAGCCGGGCGGCGCGAAACCCGGGCGGGAGGTGACCCTGTTCACCCACTTCGTCGTCCGGGAAGATGCCCAGCTGCTTTACGGATTCGGCTCCCGCACGGAGCGGGACGTGTTCCGTGACCTGATCCGGATCAGCGGGGTGGGGCCGAAGCTCGCGCTCGCCATCGTCTCGGGCCTGACCCTGGAGGCCCTGGCCGATGCGGTACGTGCCAGCGATGTCTCACTGCTGACCCGGGTCCCCGGTGTAGGCAAGAAAACAGCTGAAAGATTGCTGGTCGAGCTCAAGGATCGGCTGGGCAACCTGCACGTGGTGGTCAAGTCGGTCTCCGTCGGCCCCGATCTGACGGCCACGCGGGAAGCGGAAGACGCGCTTATCTCCCTGGGTTACCGGCCGGCGGAGGCGCAGCGGGCGGTAGCGGCAGTCGCGGATACGGCCGATACCGGCGAAGGCCTGTTGCGGGCGGCGCTGAAGCTGATTGCGCGTCAGGCGGAGGCGTCCTGACGGTGGCGGGTACGGTGGAATGAGCATCGAGCCGGACCGGCTGGTGTCTGCCGCCAGCCGCAAGGACGACCGGTCCGAAGAGCGCGTCGAGCACGCGCTGCGGCCCGAGCGGCTGTCCGAGTACATCGGTCAGCTGGCCGTCAAGGAGCAGCTCGCCATCTTCATCGAGGCGGCCCGCAACCGCCGCGAAGCGCTGGACCACACGCTCATTTTCGGACCCCCGGGCCTCGGCAAGACCACCCTGGCCAACATCATTGCCCGGGAAATGGGCGCGACCATCAAATCCACGTCAGGACCGGTGCTGGAACGACCGGCGGAACTCGCCGCCATGCTCACCAACCTGGAACCGGGCGACGTGCTGTTCGTGGACGAGATTCACCGGCTGAGCCCGGTGGTGGAGGAGATCCTCTATCCCGCCATGGAGGACTTCCAGATCGACATACTGATCGGCGACGGCCCCGCGGCCCGTTCGCTGAAACTCGATCTGCCGCGTTTCACGCTGGTTGGTGCCACCACCCGGGCGGGCCTGCTGACCTCACCGCTCAGGGATCGGTTCGGCATCGTGCAACGACTGGAGTTTTATACGGTCGAAGAGCTGGCGGAGATCGTTTCCCGCTCGGCGGCAAAACTCGGCCTCGCCATCAGTGATGACGGCGCGGCGGAGGTGGCCAGGCGGTCGCGGGGCACACCACGTATTGCCAACCGGCTGCTCAGACGCGCCCGTGACTTCGCCGAGGTGAAGGCGGATGGCGTGGTGGACCAGACGGTGGCCGACCAGGCGCTCAACCTGCTGAACGTCGACTGGCTGGGCTTCGACGGCATGGACCGGCGACTGCTCGAGACGATCATCGACAAGTTCACGGGTGGTCCCGTAGGACTGGACTCGCTGGCGGCGGCGCTCTCCGAGGAGCGTGACACCATCGAGGACGTGCTCGAGCCGTACCTCATCCAGCAGGGGTTTCTGATGCGCACCCCGCGCGGACGGGTGGCGACGGAAAAGGCCTACCGGCATTTCGGCCTGACGGTGCCGGCAGCGAACGCGACACAGCCGGATCTCGATTTCGACCGACAGGAGTGACCTTGCCCGAACAGCTTTCCATATTCGAACTGATCGCCAACGCGAGCGCGCTGGTGCAGATGGTCATGGGCGTGCTGCTGATGGCATCGCTGTCGAGCTGGGTCATGATCTTTCAGCGCTGGATCTTTCTGCGCCGGGTGTCCGTGGAGGTGGACACGTTCGAGGATCATTTCTGGTCCGGCATCGATCTGCGGGAGCTCTATCGGGAACTGGACGCGGAAGACGTGCTGACGGGCATCGAGGACATGTTCGTTGCCGGGTTCAAGGAGTACACGCGCCTCTCCGACCAGTCAGGCGCGGATACGGAGGCCATCATGCAGGGTGTCCAGCGGGCCATGCGGGTGTCGCTGAACCGCCAGGAAGAGAAGCTCGAGACCCATCTGGCCTTCCTCGCGACCGTGGGATCGACCAGCCCGTACATTGGCCTGTTCGGTACGGTGTGGGGAATCATGAACTCCTTCCGCAGTCTCGCGAACATGAGCCAGGCGACGCTGGCAACCGTGGCGCCGGGAATCTCCGAGGCGTTGGTCGCCACGGCCATGGGCCTGTTCGCGGCCATTCCCGCCGTGATCGGCTACAACCGGTTTTCGGCCCGGGTGGAGGTACTGATGAAGCGCTACGAAACCTTCAGCGAAGAGTTCACGGCCATCCTTTACAGGGCGGCCCACGCCAAGCGCTGATACGCCCATGGCCGCCCGCCGCAAACCCATGTCCGAGATCAACGTCGTGCCGTACATCGACGTGATGCTCGTGCTGCTCGTCATCTTCATGGCGACGGCGCCGCTGCTCACCCAGGGGGTCCAGGTGGACCTGCCCAAGGCCCCGTCAGAGCCTATCAAGGAAGCCCAGGACGATCCGCTGGTCATCTCGATGCGGGCGGACGGCGCCATCTTCCTCAACCTCGGCATGAGCAAGGCCGAGGACGAAGGTACCCGGGTGACCGTTTATTCCCTGGAAGAGCAGGCCGCCAAGGTGCTCCGGGCGCGGCCCGACGTTCCGGTGTACGTGAAGGCGGATCACAGCCTGGACTACGGCAAGGTGGTTGGGGTGATGACCGTCCTGCAGAAGGCGGGCGCGGAAAGCGTGGGGCTCATCACCGATCCACCGGATCTCGGCGAGGCACGCTGACGTGATCTGGACCGTCCGCCAGTACGGACTGCCGTTTCTGCTCGCGGTGAGCCTGCACCTGGCGTTGGCAGCGTGGATCCGGGGCGTCTGGCAGCCGGACCGCGCCGATCCGCTGGATGCGTTCAAACCGAAGATGGTGCATTCGACGCTGCTGGTGCTGGAACCCAAGGCGCAGCCCAAGCCGGCACCGCCCAAGGCCCAGCCCCAAAACCAGCAGAAGCCGCAAGCTGCTCCCGCGAAGACCGAGCCGGTTAAACCCGCGCGACCGGATCCCGCCGTGGAAGCGGCGCGGCGGAAGGCGGAACAGGAAGAGGCCGCCCGGCTGAACGCTGCCCGGGACAAGGCCAGGGCGGAAGAGGCAGCGCGACAGCAGCGCCTGCAGGCGCTCGCCGAGACGGCGTTTCTGAATTCCATCGAGGACGAGAGTCAGGATCTCGCCCAGGATGCCGCGGACGAGGCGGAAACCGTGGCCCAGTCCTACCGCTACGGCATCTATCAGCGGGTGGTCGCCAACTGGTCGCGGCCGCCCAGCGCCCGTAACGGCATGCAGGCACGCCTGCAGGTGGAGCTCGTGCCCACTGGCGACGTGGTCGCCGTCATGCTGATCGAAAGCAGTGGCAGCGCGGTGTTCGACCAGTCCGCGGAAGCCGCGGTCAAGAAGGCCGGCCGTTTCGAGGTCCCCAAGGAAAACGCGCTCTTCGAACGCTACTTCCGCCGCTTCACCCTGTTGTTCAAACCAGAGGATCTGTTGCGTTGAGCATTCCATCAGTGTCTTCCCGCCGGTTCGGCCGGCACATTCACCCTCTTTCCGTCGTGGCGTCTCTGCAGCGCCTGCACTGGCTGCTGTGGCTGCCCGTGCTGCTGATCCCGGCGCACGCCGTCGCCGCGAATCTCGACACCATCATCATCGATGCGGGTTACGACAAGCAGACCACCATCGCCGTCGTGCCGTTCCGCCAGGGCCCGGAGTTCGACAGCCAGCAACCCATGTCCGAGATCGTCGAGTTCGATCTGGCGCGCAGCGGTCAGTTTGCGCCAACCAGCCGCGACAACATGCTGTCCTTTCCCACGCGCAAGGAAGACGTCTTCTTCCGGGACTGGCGGGTGCTGGGCGTGGAATACCTTGTCATAGGCCGTACCGGCGTCGACTCCACGGGCAAGCTGCAGGTGGACTACCACCTGTTCGACGTCTTCAACGAGCGGGAGATGCTCACGGACACAGTCAACACGTCGCGCGCCAAGTGGCGGGATGCGGCGCACCACGTGGCTGACGAGGTCTACGAGGCCATCACCGGCATCCGCGGCGCGTTTTCCACGCGCATCCTCTACGTTCTGGCGCAGAATCTCAGCACGCCGAGCGAGCGGTTCAGCCTGCAGGTGGCGGATTCGGACGGCCAGCGTGCCGAGACCCTGTTCACCTCCACCGAACCCCTGCTGTCCGCGAGCTGGTCGCCGGATGCCCGTTCGGTCACCTACGTTTCCTTCGAGACCGGCAAGCAGTCGATCGTCCTTCAGGATCTGACGACGGGCAACCGTCAGCTCATCACCGACTTTTCGGGTATCAACGGTTCGCCTCGTTTGTCTCCCGACGGCAAGAGCCTCGCCATGGTGCTGTCGAAGGACGGCAACCCGGAAATCTACGTCATGAACCTGGCTGACCGGAGCCTGCGTCGGGTGACGCGACACCATGCCATCGATACGGAGCCGAGCTGGACCACGGACGGAAAGTCGCTGATTTTCACGTCCGACCGTGGTGGACGGCCGCAGATCTACAAGGTCGAGCTCGCCACCAACCTGGTGGAACGGCTGACTTTCGAGGGGCCCTACAACGCCAGCGGCCGTCTGCTGCCGGACGGTGAGCACCTGGTGTTCGTGCACCGCCGTGACGGCATCGATCACATTGCCTGGCAGGCTCTGGGACGGGACGACCTCCGGGTGCTGACCCAGACGTCACTGGACGAATCGCCATCCATTTCGCCCAACGGGACGATGCTGATCTATGCCACTCAGGTAGGGGGGCGCGGTATACTTGCCGTGGTTTCGATCGACGGCCGCGTCAAGTATCGGCTGCCGTCCTCGTCAGGCGACGTCCGTGAGCCGGCCTGGTCCCCATTCATCGAGACTCTCTAGATTGTCTGACTTCTTGTCGAGATCAGCTGACTGCAGCGCAAAACAGGAAACGATCGGCGGCAAGCCAGAAGAAAAAAGCGCACAAAAGCCGTTCTGAGCGGAACAAATACAAGCTGTGCGGCCTTCGCCGCAGAGGAGAACCCCCAAAATGATCAACGTCCAACGCCTCTTTCTCATCCTGCTGGCCCTCGCGCTGGCAGGCTGCGCCAGCAAGGCGAGAGAACAGCCGGTGGAGCCGGTGGAGGAGCCGAGCACGGTGGTGGAAGCACCCCCGGAGCCGGTGGCACCACCCCGCGACTTCGAATCCTTCGACGCTGACCTCAACCCCTACGTACCGGGAACCAACCGGCTGCTGCCTAGAGTGTTCTACTTCCAGTTCGACGAGGCGGTCATCGGTCCGGACGACCTGGCATCGCTCGAGATGCATGCCACGGTGTTGCGCAACAACCGTGACCGGTCGGTGGTCATCGAGGGGCACTGCGACGAGCGCGGTACCCGTGAGTACAACCTGGCGCTGGGTGAGCGGCGGGCGGACGCGATCCGCGTCTACCTCACGTCCGCCGGCGTGTCACCGAGGCAGATCGAGACCGTGAGCTACGGCGAAGAGCGGCCGGAGGATCCCGGTCATACTGAGGCCTCCTGGGCGCGCAACCGCCGCGCGGTGATGATTTATCGGTAGGCTCGGACATGGTTTTTTCCAAGGCACTGAGAACGGCCGCACTCTACGCGGCCGGAATGACACTGGCCGGCACCGGGTTCGCCCAGGAAGCGGCGTCCGGCGCGCAGGCCGCGACCCAGACGAGCGACCGGCGACTGTCGGAGCTGTTCTACCAGCTCCAGGTGATGCAGCAGGAAGTGCAGGAGCTGCGTGGCCTCGTGGAAGAGCAGTCGCATCAGCTCGAGCGACTGTCGCGCGACCAGAAGGAACAGTACATCGACCTGGATCGCCGGGTGGCAGAGCTGACGACGGGCGGTTCCGTTGCGTCGGGGCCCGTCAGCCGACCGGGTGCCGCGCAGTCTCCTTCGGGCAGCGGCTATGCCACGTCGCCGTCCACCAGCCCCGCACCCGCCGGTGCAGGTGCCGCGGCTGCGGGGGCATCAGCTGCCGTGGCGGCGGTACCGGCGTCGGCCAACGAGCGGGACGCCTATCAGACTGCCTTCGATCTGATGAAGACCCGCCAGTTCGATCAGTCCATCGCCGCGTTCAACCGGCTCATCGTCGACTATCCCAATGGTCAGTACGCGCCCAACGCGTTCTACTGGCTGGGCGAGCTGTATCTGGCACAGCAGAATCTCGAACAGGCGCGTCAGTCCTTCATGCAGGTGATCAATCTCTATCCGGATCATCCGAAGGTGCCGGATACGCTGTACAAGCTCGGTGTGGCGTACCACCGGCTGGGTGATAACAATCGGGCCATGGAGTACTTCAACCAGGTGCGCACCCAATATCCGCAGAGCTCGGCAGCGGGTCTCGCGGCGAGCTATCAGCAGGAGCTCCGCTGAACCCGATCCATGGCCACGCGTTCGGAACAGGCCCGTGTGTCGACGCGAGCTGATCAAGTACGACTGACCGAGATCTTCCTGTCGCTGCAGGGTGAGTCCACCCGCGTGGGCCTGCCGACGGTGTTCGTCCGGCTCACAGGCTGCCCGCTCCGCTGCGGCTACTGCGATACCGCCTATGCCTTTCACGGCGGCCGGCTGACCGGTTTCGATGACGTGCTGAATCAGGTGGCGGCCTATGGTGCCCGTCACGTGACGGTCACCGGCGGTGAGCCGCTGGCTCAGCCTGCAGTGCTCCCGCTCATGACGCTTTTGTGCGATGCGGGTTACGACGTGTCGCTGGAGACGAGCGGTGCCCTCGACGTCTCCCGGGTGGATCCCCGGGTCAGCAAGGTTGTGGACGTCAAAACACCGGGCTCCGGCGAGGTGCAGAAGAACCTCTGGTCCAACCTCGCGCATTGCACTGAGCGTGACGAGCTCAAGTTCGTGCTCACGGGTCGATCCGACTACGACTGGGCGAAGCTCAAGTGCGACGAGCTCGGACTGTACGGCAGGCCCTTCGAAGTTCTTTTCTCACCGGCGGCAGGCGAGCTCGCGCCGCGGGATCTGGCGGACTGGATCGTGGCGGATCGCATCGCCGTGCGTATGCAGATTCAGCTCCACAAGCTGCTGTGGAACGACGAGCCCGGGCGCTGAGTTGAGCGAACCACGCGCCATCGTCCTGGTCTCCGGTGGTCTGGATTCCGCCACGACCCTGGCCGTGGCACGTCAGCGTGGATTCGTCTGTCACGCGCTTTCCTTCGACTACGGCCAGCGCCACCGGGTGGAGCTCGAAGCGGCGGATCGGGTATCCCGCGCCCTCGGTGCGGTGGAGCACAGAACATTTCCCATCGACCTGTCCTCGTTCGGCGGTTCGGCGCTCACCGACACCCGCGTTGCGGTGCCGGAGACCGGCGTGGATCCGACGACGATACCGGTCACCTACGTACCGGCCAGGAACACCGTCTTTCTCGCGCTGGCGCTGGCCTGGGCAGAGGTGCTGGAAGCTCAGGATCTGTTCATCGGCGTGAACGCGGTGGACTACTCCGGCTATCCGGATTGCCGACCGGAGTTCATCGCCGCCTTCCAGCGCCTGGCCAACCTCGCCACCCGTGCAGGGGTGGAAGGACATGCGCTGACCGTGCACGCGCCGCTGATCTCGCTGACGAAGGCAGAGATCATCCGTCTCGGCCGGGAACTGGACGTCGACTTCGCGATGACCATTTCCTGCTACCAGCCTGATCCCACCGGCGCGGCGTGTGGCGTCTGCGACAGCTGCCGGTTGCGCCGGGAGGGTTTCCGGGAGGCTGGTGTGACGGACCCCACCAGGTACCGCTGAGATCCGGCAGTTTGCCGGCCGCTCTCGGTTTTCTATAAATTCTAACTATCGAAAACATAAATATAATCGATTTTATAAATCGACTGCTGCCCGCTAAGGTGACGTCCACGTTTGAGGAATCCACGGATTCGAGGAGTCACCATGAAAATCAACATCGGTATCGACGACGCCAGCCGGGAGGCCATCGCAGAGGGCCTGTCGAGACTGCTGGCGGACAGCTACACGCTGTACCTGAAGACCCATAACTATCACTGGAACGTCACTGGCCCGCAGTTCACCACGCTGCATACCCTGTTCGAGACGCACTACACGGAGCTTGCCCAGGCGGTCGATGAGATCGCGGAGCGGATCCGTGCGCTCGGCCACCGGGCACCCGGATCCTACCGGGAGTTCGCGGCACTCAGCGTCATCCCGGAAGACGGGGACCATCCGGGGGCCCGGGAAATGATCGAACGCCTGGTCCAGGGCCAGGAAACCGTAGTCCGGACGGCACGACAGGTCTTTCCCCTGGTCGAGGCGGCATCGGACGAACCCACGGCCGACCTGCTCACCCAGCGTATGCAGGTGCACGAGAAGAACGCCTGGATGCTGCGCAGCCTGCTGGAGGTCGAAGACGGCGAAGCTGCCTGAGCGCACCAGATATCGACAGACAACCATTCATCTGAGCGAGGAGCTATTCAATGTTGAGCAACAGAGAAGGGCAGCGTGTGCCCGAAGTCACCTTCCGGGTCCGCCGCGTCGACAGCTGGCAGGACGTCACCACGAACGACCTCTTCTCCGGGAAGACCGTGGTGGCCTTTTCCCTGCCGGGGGCGTTCACCCCCACCTGTTCGTCGTCCCACGTACCCCGTTACAACCAGCTGGCGGACGCCTTCAAAAGCCACGGGGTGGACGAGATCGTCTGCATCTCGGTCAACGACAGCTTCGTCATGAACGAGTGGCAGGAGGACCAGCAGGCCTGGAACCTCACCTTCCTGCCTGACGGCAATGGCGAGTTCACCGAAGGCATGGGTATGCTGGTGGAGAAGTCCGATCTCGGCTTCGGCCGTCGGTCCTGGCGCTACTCCATGCTCGTCCGTGACGGCGTCATCGAGAAGATGTTCATCGAGCCGGAGGTAGCCGGAGACCCCTTCGACGTGTCCGATGCGGACACCATGCTCGCTTATCTGGCGCCTGGTGCATCCAGGGTGGTTGATGCCGCGGTGTTCTCCCGCAAGGGGTGCCCGCACTGTACCCGGGCCAAGCAGGCGCTGACCAACGCGGGCATCGCCTTCGAGGAACTCGTGCTGAATCGGGATTACTCGGATCGCACCTTGCGTGCGGTGGCGGACCGGACGACGTTCCCCCAGGTCTTCATAAACGGTATGCACATCGGCGGCGCCGATGATCTGGAGGCGTGGTTGCGGGCACGGCAGGCAGCCTGATCCCCTAGAGCCCGGCCGGCGGCCTCTGCCCGAAGGCAGAGGCCTCTGCCAGGCAGAGGCCGTCTACCCGTTCCGGTACAGGTAGCTGTAGCCGTTGATGGCAGGCACCCCGCCAAGGTGGGCATACAGCACCTTCGACCCCGCCGGAAAGTAGCCCCTGCCGACCAGATCGATGAGACCCTGGAGGGATTTCCCTTCGTATACCGGGTCCGTGATCATGCCCTCGAGCCGCGCACCCAGCCGGATCGCGGCGCTGGTCTCTGCCGACGGCACACCGTACGCCGGATAGGCATAGTCGGTGACGAGCACGAGATCGTCATCCGTGATCGGCCGGTGAAAACCGATCAGCTCCGCCGTGTTTCTCGCGATCCTGAGTACCTGTGCCCGCGTCTGATCTGGCGTTCCGGATGCATCGATGCCGATCACCCGCCGGCTGCGGTCATCGGCCGCGAAGCCCACCAGCATGCCCGCGTGCGTGGAGCCGGTGACCGTGCAGACCACCACGTAGTCGAAGCGGATGCCGAGCTCGGCCTCCTGGGCGCGCACCTCTTCCGCGAATCCCACGTAGCCGAGGCCGCCGAGACGGTGCTCGGAGGCACCGGCGGGAATGGCATAGGGCCGACCGCCGTGCTCCCGCACCTCCTCGATGGCCGCCTCCCAGCTCTCGCGAATGCCGATGTCGAAACCCTCGTCCACCAGCTGGACCTCGGCGCCCATCAGTCTCGACAGCAGTATGTTGCCGACGCGATCGTAGACGGCGTCCGGAAACGGTACCCAGGACTCCTGAACCAGCCGGCAACCGAGACCGAGCTTCGCCGCGACCGCTGCCACCATGCGTGTGTGATTGGACTGCACACCGCCGATGGTAACCAGGGTGTCCGCACCTGACGCCAGGATGTCCGGCACCAGGTACTCGAGCTTTCTGAGCTTGTTGCCGCCGAAGGCGAGACCGGAGTTGCAGTCCTCCCGCTTCGCGAAGATCTGGACCTGGCCGCCGAGATGCTCGGACAGGCGTGGCAGGGGCTCGATCGGCGTCGGACCGAAGGTGAGCGGATAGCGTTCGAACTGGGCGAGCAAGGTCAGCATCCTAACGATGGTGGGCAGGTCCACTGGGCGGATGCAGTGGAAGCCCGCATGCTAACGGATTTTCAGACTGTACTGGAGACTCGAAGGCGGTACGCTTCGCCGTGCACGCCGACAACGGGACGTAGACATGGCGAGGATCACGGCAAAAGGTGTGCTCAGACTGGTTGCCATCAATCTGCTGGTATTCCTGGTGATCGTGGTCTGCTTGAATCTGATTTCCGGTCTGCTGCTGGATATCGACTTCAAACGTGACCTGCTGCGGGACGAACGTGCCGACCTGCCAAGCTATGAGGATCACGCGCGGGCCGCACTCATTCTGCACGAGTTCCATGAGCTTAAGACCCGCTACGAACCCTTCGTCGTCTGGAGCCGGCGCCCGTTTCAGGGCGAAACCACTACCGTGGACGCAGCGGGTGATCGCGTGCATCCGGCCACGACGGATCATCCGGAGGGTGTGGTCCGTTTCTTCGGTGGCTCCGCGATGTGGGGCACCGGCGTGGATGATCTCCACACGGTTCCCGCCCGCTTCAACGCCCATCATCCGGAGCTGCGTGTCCACAACCATGGTGAGTCCGCTTTCCACAGTCGACACGAAGTCGCGCGGCTGGTGAATCTCGTCAGTCAGCACGAACCCACGGACGTCGTCGTTTTCTATGACGGCTACAACGACGCGGTGAACCTGTGCCGATTCGGAGTACCGCTGACCGGCAGCCAGCGGGCTGCCCAGATCGACCGACGGGTGAATCCGGGTTCACACTTCGCCTACGCGCTGGTCGGTGCGGTTCGAGAGCTGGTTTTCAAAATCGTGCCGGGTCGGTCTGCAGACGATCCATCAGATCCCTGCACGGAGGATCCGGACTACGCGAACCGGGTCGCCGACACCATGATCGAGAACTGGCGTATGGCCCGTGCCATCACACAACTGTCCGGTGGCGAGTTCGTCGCGGTGCTCCAGCCCGCCGCGCCGGAAGGGCATGGCCGCGTCGATCATCTGAAACCCGCTGAACGGCAGAATTCAGCGGTTTCACTGGTCTATGCCCGGGTCCGGTACCGGCTCAGCAGCGAGCCGATTCCGTGGGTGTACGATCTCAGTGACGTCTTCGACGGGGACGAGTTCATCTACATCGACGCGGTGCATACCAATGCGATCGGTACCGAACGGGTGGCCCGCAGGCTCGCCGGCATCGTCTCGCCGATGCTGGACAAATCCGGTCGGTAACCGCCGCCCCGGTGCCTGGTCAGATGAAACCGTGCCCCCTCACAAAGTACGATGTGGCGTCGGCGATGAGCACGGCACCAATGATAACGAGCACCTTCGGCATGACCCAGTCGGCAGCACGGTTCACCCAATCGCTGATCCTGCGGAACGTCACACGACTGCGATCGCCGAGAATGGCCAGCGTCGCGGGAACGAGCAGGAACGGCAGTACATAGGCCAGGTTGTAGGCGACGAGCAATGCCAGCGTGGGCTGCCAAGGCAGCTCCGCCTTCAGAAACTGATCCAGCACTGCAAAGTAAGGCAGTGCGAACGGGACGCCAACGAAGTTGATCACCACGCCGAAAACGAACGCGCCGCCGGGTGCCAGAGCAGCTGGAGGCGCTTTCGATTCGCTCGCACGACCACCCCGCGATCGGCGACCCGCCAGCACCAGGGCCGCACCGAGGACAACCTGAAGCGCAAAATCCAGCGCGGTCGGATTCGCCAGGTACGCCATGATCCGATCGAGGCCGAGCGTGATGGCGATGCCTGCTATGAAGTAGGCGGTCGTGTGGCCGCAGAGCAGCGACAGACTGTTGGCATAGGGTCTGGTCGTTCCGACGGCGTAGATGGTGGCCGCCAGCAGCACGGGGTTGAGCACGTCGACCAGCAGGAGCGGTACAACGACCGCCAGCAGGTCAAACGTCATCAACAGCTACCCCTGACCGTTGTGCGAGCTGTCACTGCCGGCTCCGGTCCCCAGCAGGATCCAGCAGCCGACTGGCCCCGTGCCCCATCCGCTCGGCATGATCGAACACAGATGACACGGGTACGTCGAGCGGTTCCACCCGATCCGGCATCATGATCTGCACGATCCCGGACCATGGGTTCGGAGCGCCCGGGAGGTACACCACTCGGCGCCCGTCCGCCAGCCTGTCGACCTCCAGACCGATGCGAGAGGAATCGCCGGTTGAGACGATCACCGGCGCCAGACCCGCGGTCGCCTCCGGCGTGAAACGGCTCGTCAGGCCTTTGAGCAGAACATAGCCGGGAACCCGATTGAGTACGGAGGTCTCCAGCCGCTGTGTCAGCCTGGTTACGGTGCGCGACCTGGCGATCAGCCCGAGCAGAAAGCAGAGCGCGACGACGAGCACGACGGCGAGCAGGTTTGCCACCGCGAGGCCACCAACCGAGTCGATCGGGAGATCATCCGCGAGAGGCTCGGCCACCACGGCCATCATCTCTATCGCCTCCTCGATCAGGAGGCCGAAAATCAGCAGCGGCAGGAGCAGCATGAGCCCGCCGATCAGCGTTGATCTGAAGAATTTCATCCATCCTGACCCGAGCGAAGCGTTCCCGCAGTGTAGACCAGGTTGGGGAGGGTGGTGGTGGGTCGTCTGGGGCTCGAACCCAGGACCAACGGGTTAAAAGCCCGGTGCTCTACCAGCTGAGCTAACGACCCTCTGCGAATCCGGTGCTCGAACGCCGTGGTCCGGCCCGGAAAAAAGAGCGCGAATTGTAGTCACGACCTCCGGCGTAGACAAGCCTTGGGGCCTCGTGCAGCCAGATGTGTCAGTTGGTATCGGCGTCACTGGCCAGTGCGATCAGGCGGAGGCGCGTCGCCTCGTCCGCCGGGAAGAAGGTCTCCACGGAAAGCTCCTCCAGGGTCACGTTCTGGGCGGCTCCGAAATGGGCCAGCATGGTGAACAGCCGATACCTGACACCGTCCTTCTCCATCACCATGGCGAGCGCGGGATCCGGCAGGGTCATCCAGTCCGGCTGCCGCCAGGCGTCCGGCGCGTCCGGATGTTCGCTGATTTCCCGGATCAGCACCGGCAGGAGTGGATCCCGGGGATTGACCAGCAGTGCCCGCCTGGCCCGGGCCAGAAAGCTGAAGGCGAGCTCCTGCCAGTTGACGATGTACGGCTTCAGACCGGCTTCCTCGAGACACAGGCGCGCCACCTGGAATTCGGTGGGTGCGCCGATGTCGGCCAGGGCCTGGAAGACGTCCACGAACTGGCCGAAGAATCGCAGCGCACCGTCGTTGGCCATCACCAGGTTCCAGCGGCCGTCCAGGACCAGCGCCGGGTAGGGCTCGTGGTGATCGAGCGTGGCCTTGAGCGCGGCCTGGAAGAGCGCCGTGCGCTGACCGTCGAGCGGGGTTTCCGGATACGCGGGTGCGAATCCGGCGCTCTGCAGCAGCGCGTTCCGCTCCCGAAGCGGGATGTCCAGGGAGTCCGACAGGGCCAGCACCATGGCACGGCTCGGCCGCGACCGCCCGGTTTCGAGAAAGCTGATGTGGCGCTGGGAGATTCCCGAGGCACTCGACAGACCCAGCTGGCTGACCCGCCGGTGGGCGCGCCAGTCCTTCAGCAGCGCGCCGAAATCCAGTGGCTCCTGCAGCGCGGCCTCACTCATGCTCCTGCTCCGGAAATCGTGAAGAGAGGAGTTTAGCGCGTGGTCGAATGCGCACCATTACCTTCGAAGTAATTGTCTGCATTACCAGTGATGCCTACTGTGGGAACACTCACTGCCACTGCCGACGGGAGGCAACATGAAAAACGTCTATCTGCTGCTGGCGATTGCGGGTGCCGTGGTGCCGTATCTCTTCTTTGCGGGCTTTTTCGCCGAATCGGGCCTGAATCCGGTCGGCTTCGTTGCGGCGGGGTTCGTGAACGGCGCTGCCGGCGGGTTCACTGCGGATGTGCTCATCTCCTCCGCGGTGTTCTGGGTATACCTCTTCAGCCGCCGGACGGGACCATCGCCCTGGCTGTTCGTGGTGCTGAATCTGGCCATCGGCCTGTCCTGCGCGTTGCCGGCCTATCTCTACGTTGTGACCCGGAACGCGGAAGGGGCCCCGGCGGCCGCCTAGTCGAAGCGATGGCGCTCGGTGTGACGGCCGAGCCAGTCCCAGATGGCCCGGTCGAGGGCGGCATCTTCGTCCTCGGCCCAGGCGTGGAGGTCGGTGAGCAGGCTGAGGCCACGGTCGAGCCAGGTATTGACCTCGGACAGCGTCAGATCCGCCGGCCGGCTGGCACTGAATGCCGCGCGGTCGTCGGCCCCCGGGGCGTGGGTCGCTGCCTCGAACAGGACGCGGATATCTTCACCGTCCTCCAGGCGACGGGCGGTACCCGACGCGAGCTCCTTTGCCAGCATGCCGAGCAGCATGGTGATGATGCCCGTGTCGGCAATGGTGTAGGGGTCCGTTAGCTCCGGCAGAACGCGACTGCCGAGCCGTCCGGCGAGGTCCAGCAGGGCCTGCTCGGGACGGGGGATCACAGCAGCGCCTCGGTGTACCGGTGGGGAGAGTCTGGGTGCAGGCGGTCCACCAGAATGCGGTTCTGCCGGTCCGTCATCATCCAGCCCGCCACGGCGAGGATCGGGTCCTTGCTGGTGCCGTGAGCGAAGTCCTCGCTGGAGGAAATCCAGATGGCCAGCCCCTTCAGCGATGCGAAGATCTGCCACCAGCGGAAGGCTTCCCGATCCACGGTCATGCCGCTGGCACCTTCCCAGAGGGACACCGCGTCTTTCCGCGACAGCAGCCCGCCTGCCAGATGCCGCTCCGGCCAGCCCCAGAGCGGATCCAGCGACCAGGCCAGATCCTCGAGCGGATCGCCGATGTGGGCCATCTCCCAGTCGAGCAGCGCCGGAATCTCTCCGGCCTCGTTGTAGAGGAAGTTCCCCGACCGGTAGTCGCCGTGCACCAGGCAGAGCCGGCCGGAAGGTTCCGGCAGGTGACGCGTGAGCCAGCGGATGGTGGCCTCGGCGACGGGTTGAGGCTGCAGCGCATCCGTGCGGATCACGTTGGCCCAGTACTCGAGCTCGCGACGGGCGGGGTGCTCGGGCACCGGCATGAAGTCGGTCAGGCCCAGATCGTGCACGTCGCGCCGGGCGATCTCTCCGAGCAGGGTCCATTTCCGCGCCGCGATGCGGTGGCGCACCCGATAGAACGGCGGCGCCGCCAGGTTGGCGATGGCCGTCTGGCAGCCGGTCACCTCGGCCATAAGTGAAAACGGCCGATCCAGCACGGTGACGTCCTCTTCGAGCAGCAGCGGCTCGGGGACCGGAATTCCAGCCCGCCAGGCGGCCTCGTAGGTCCGGTATTCGAGGGCGCGTTCGGTGTCGATCAGGCTCGACGGCGGGTCCCGGCGCAGGATCACGCCCCGCGGCGTGCCGTCTACCGACAGCCGGAGCCGATAGGTCTCCCGGGAGGCGCCGCCCGGAATCTGCTCGATGTGCTCCGCGGAAACATCCGCCGCCCACACCCGGGTGAGGTAGTCGGCGAGGCGTCGGGCGATGTCGTCGCGTGCAGGGTTCATGGGCGGTCGGGCAGCAGTTCCCAGGTGATCGTCGAAAGGTAGCCCAGGGCTCCATGCAATTGCTAGAGTCACGGTCCTGGGTCGTCCTGGACAATCTGTAGCGGGAGAACGGATGGGGTCTGCACTCGAAGGACAGCACGCGCTCGTCACCGGCGGCGGCAGCGGCATTGGCCTCGCCAGCGCCCGCGCGCTGGCTGCGGATGGCGCGGAGGTCACCCTGGTGGGCCGCAGTGCGGAGAAGCTCGAGACCGCACGTGCGTCCTTTCCGGCCGGCAGCGTGGTGCACGTGCATCCGGCCGACGTTGCCGACGAAGCGGCAGTGGCCGAGGCGATCCGGGCGGCGGATGCGCGCCGCTCCCTGACCATCGCCGTCGCCAATGCCGGCACCGGCGACATCGCCCCGCTGGTGGCGACAGACACCGCGCGCTGGCACAACGTGCTGGCCACCAATCTGGACGGCTGCATGTACACGTTCAAGCATGCGGCCCGTGCCATCGGCCGCGCCGGTGGCGGCGCCATGTGCGCCATCTCCTCCATTGCCGGTGTGCGCACCCACCGTTTCATGCATGCCTACGGGGTCAGCAAGGCGGGCATCGACATGCTGGTCCGCGGTGCGGCGGACGAGCTGGGTGTGGCCGGCATCCGGGTCAACAGCGTCTGTCCGGGACTGGTGGACACGGACATCGCCCAGGGCCTGTTCGGCACGGAAGCGGTACTGGCGGATTATCTCGACTGCATGCCGCTCGGGCGCACGGGTGTGGTCGCTGACATCGCCAACGCAGTGCGTTTTCTCTGCGGACCGGAGTCGTCCTGGATCACCGGTGTGAATCTCTCTGTGGACGGCGGTCATCATCTGCGCCGCGGCCCGAACTACGAACCCTTCACCCGAGCTCTGTACGGTGACGAGATCACGGACGGGCGCTTCGACAATCTGGAGTAACACATGAGTCTGAGTACGCTTTCCCGATCCATCGAGGGATCGGTCGCCATCGTCACCGGCGCCGCCAGCGGCATGGGGGCCGCTACCGCAAAGCTCTTCGCCGGGCAGGGAGCCCGCGTGGCCGCCATCGATGTCAACGCCGAGCCCCTCGCTGCCGTTGTCGGTGAGATCGAGGCTGCAGGCAGGGAGGCGAAGGGCTGGACCCTGGATCTGTCTGACGGCGCCGCCATCGCGCGGACCTTCGCTGAAATCGGCGACCACTTCGGCGCCATCGACATCCTGGTTAACAACGCCGGCATCTCCCGGTTCGCGCCCATCGATTCGGAAGACTACGAGGCGGCCTGGGACATCTCTCTGGCCGTGCTGCTCACCGCCCACACCCGCACCATCCGGGCGTCGCTGCCCCTGCTCAGGAAGTCGGCGCATCCCAGGATCGTCAATATCGCCTCCACCGAAGGGCTTGGCGCCACCAAGTTCGGCAGTCCCTACACGGCGGCGAAGACCGGCGTCATCGGGCTCACCCGGTCGCTCGCCGTGGAGCTCGGCGGTGAGGGAATCACGGTGAACTGCATCTGCCCCGGGCCCATTCACACGGGGATGACGAGCGGCATTCCCGACGAGGCCAAGGCCGAGTTCGCGCGTCGTCGCGTGGCGCTGAAGCGCTATGCGGACCCAGAGGAGGTCGCTCAGGCGACGCTCAGCCTGGTGCTGCCGGCGGCGAGCTTCATCACCGGCGTCGCCCTGCCGGTGGATGGTGGTCTGACGATCCGCAACGCGTGAGCGGCACACCGACCACGCAGTCCGCACCGGCGGGGCGCAACAACGGCCGCGTTTCCTGGCCCACCGTCTTCAGCTTCGGCATGCCCGGCATGGGTGCGGGTTACATGTACCTGATGCTGTCGCTGTACGTGATGAAGTTCGCGACCGACGTGCTGCTGATCGCGCCGGCCATCATGGGACTGATCTTCTCCGTGTCACGGATCTGGGATGCGATCTCGGATCCGCTGGTCGGTTACCTCTCGGACCGGACCCGCATACGCTACGGCCGTCGACGATCCTGGATCCTGGCCAGCACCGTGCCCATAGGCGCTGCCTTCATCATGGTCTTTGCCCCGCCGCAGGGACTGTCGGCGGTGGGGCTGACCATATGGATGGGGGTGGCGGTGATCGGCTTCTATTCGGCCATGACCGTCTTCTTCGTGCCGCACCTGTCGCTCGGCGCCGAGCTGTCGTCGAACTACCACGAGCGCAGCCGGCTGTTCGGTGTGCGGCACGGGTTCTACACGTTCGGGTCCATTCTCTCGCTGATCAGCTTCTACATCCTCATCTCGGCGGAGCAGCAGGGACGGGAGGTGGTTCGCGAAACGGCCTACGAGCTCGCGCTGCTGGCCGCCGTCGTCATGGTGGTGCTGATCCTGGTGTCGGTCCGTCAGCTGCGTGAGCGCATCGACTATCAGGGACGGGTCAACGCCAATCCGTTTCTCGCCTTCCGCGACGTCTGGCGCAATCCGCACGCGCGGCTGCTGATCGTCGTCACGTTCATCGAGAACGTAGGCTCGGCGGCGATCGGCGCGCTGACGCTGTACGTCGCGCAGTACGTCGTCGGCGCGCCGCTGTGGGCGCCGATCATGATCCTCTGTTACATGATTCCCTCGTCGCTGTCTGTGCCTCTGTGGATCCCCCTGTCACGGCGCTTCGGCAAGGTCCGATTGTGGATGTTCTCCATGCTGCTGACCGGCTGCTCGTTCGGCTCCATGTTCGCGCTGCCGTTCCTCGACGGTGTGCCGGTCAAGATCTTCTACATCTGTGTCGCGGCAGTTTTTGCGGGTCTTGCCGCAGGGTGTGGCGGGACGCTGTCGCCATCCATACAGGGGGACGTGATCGACTACGACGAGATGATGACGGGCGAGCGCAAGGAGGGTTCCTATTTCGCCGCCTGGAACTTCGTCTACAAGGGTGCAACGGGCGTGATGCTGCTGCTGACCGGGTTCGTTCTGCAGCTGTCCGGCTTCGTGCCGAATCAGCCGCAGACCATGACGGTACAGGTGTCCATGGTCACTCTCTACGGAATCTTCCCGCTGGTGTGTTACGCCATCGGCGCGTTTCTGTTCCGCCGCTTCAGCCTCGACGAGGCCGAGCACGCCAGGATCCGTGCCACGCTCAACGAACGTCTGTCCGGAGAACGGGCGGCTTCGTGACGAGGTGGGCGGTCCCACTGCTGCTCACACTGATCTCTGCCTGTGGCAGCGACGACGGATGGCTGGACCCGGGCCTGCCGGCGGGCAGCAGCGCACCACACCTCGCGATGACTCCGGACGGTGCCGCGGTTTTGAGCTACCTCGCGCCCGACGAGGCGGGTACCCGGCTCGGGTTCGTGGTGCTGCGAGGCGATGTCTGGAGCGAGCCGCAGCAGGTGGCCGCAGGGCAGAGCTGGTTCGTCAACTGGGCGAATGTACCGTCGGTGGTCCCAATCAGCGCAGATCTCTGGGCAGCCCACTGGCTCCGCCGCTCGGGTACTGCGCCCTATGCGTACGATGCCGTCGTGGCGACGTCCCGGGACGCCGGTCGAAGCTGGTCACCGGGGATCACCATCCACAGCGACAGTGCCCCCACGGAACACGGTTTTGTCAGTCTCTTCCCTGCTCCTGAGGGAGTCGGCGCGGTGTGGCTGGACGGCAGGCAGCTGACTTCGGAGCCTGAAGGCACCATGCAGCTCATGAGCGCCGTGCTCAGGGTTCCGGGTGGTACGGTCGTGGAGGAGCAGGTGGTGGATACGCGGGTCTGCGACTGCTGTCAGACCGACGTGGCCATGACAGACCAGAGCCCGGCGGTCGTCTATCGGGACCGGTCGCCGGAAGACGTCCGGGATGTTGCGTTCAGCCGCCTGCGGTCCGGGGTCTGGGAGCCGGGTCGGACCGTCGGCAAGGACGGCTGGCGGATCAGAGGCTGTCCCGTGAACGGTCCTGCGGTGGCGGCGAACGGCAGCCGCGTCGCCGTCGCCTGGTACACGGCGCATCCGGAGCGGCGGGTGCAGGTGGCCTTCTCCCGGGATGGCGGGGAGACGTTTTCCGTGCCTGTCGATGTGCACGCCGAAGCGCCACTGGGAAGGGTGGACGTCGTGCTCCTCGATACCGGTGGCGCGGTGGTCAGCTGGCTCGATGCGTTACCCGGACGCCTCAACTGTCGCCAGGTGGCGGCAGATGGCTCGCTGGGTCCACCGCGGGTGGTGGCCGATCTGTCGCCGGAACGGAACACCGGATTTCCGCAGATGATCCGCCTGGCTGACTCGCTGCTGTTCGCCTGGACGGACGTGCAGACCAACGGGATCAGGACCCGGCGGCTGCCGCTGACACCGTGACACCGGCCCTCAGTCCGACTCGGCAGCGGTTCCTTCCAGGCGGCGCACGACCTCGGCGTCCAGATGACCATCGCTGATCAGACCCTGATCCGCCTGAAAACGACTGACCGCAGCCCGGGTGGCAGGCCCGAGCCGGCCGTCCGGCTCACCCGGATCGTAGCCCAGAGTAGCGAGGCGGCTCTGTATGCCGATGAGCTGATCCGTGGAGAAACGCAGGTCGTCCTCCGGCGGAGGTTGCTGCAGCCGGCCAGCACCGGCAATCCGATCTGCCAGATGGCCCACGGCCAGCGCGTAGAAGACCGACCGGTTCCAGCCCATGATGACGTCGAAGTTGTCGTACGTGAGGAAGGCGGGGCCCCGGTGGCCAGCCGGCAGGCGCAGGACGGCGAGCACCGGCGCGGCCGGCAGGGGATGACCGAAGGCATCGGTGACGCCCAGCTCCCGCCAGGCCGCCAGCGGCAGCGCTTGGGCGCTGGCGACCGGGGCGAAATCGAATCCTTCCGGCAGACGGACCTCCCGTCCCCAGCGCAGCCCCGGTTTCCAGCCCAGTGCATTCAGGAAGTAACCGGCGGATGCCAGTGCATCCGGCGTGCTGTGGAACAGGTCGCGGCGACCGTCGCCATCGAAATCCACGGCAAACCTGAGGTAGGCACTCGGCATGAACTGAACGTGGCCCATGGCCCCGGCCCAGGAACCGGTCATGTCGTCAGCCGCGACATCGCCGGCATCAATGATCTTCAGCGCGGAGATGAGCTCGCCGGTGAAGTAGCGACTGCGGCGGGGGTCGCAGGCCAGGGTGGCCAGAGAATCCGGGATGGCCATGTTGCCGAGATAGCTGCCGAAGTTCGTCTCCAGTCCCCAGAAGGCAACCAGATACTGTGGCGGCACCCCGGTGCTCACGCGGATCTGCTCGAGCAGCGCCCGGTGCTCGGCCAGAGCCCAGCGTCCCCGGGTAACCCGCTCCGGCGTGACGCGGCGGTTGAAGTAGTCGGCGAACGTCTGGGTGAACTCGGGCTGCTTGCGATCGAGCTCCAGCACCCGGTCGCTGAGCTGAACCTGATCGAGCACCCCGTTCACCACCGCCGGGGAGACGTCCGCGGCCAGCGCCGCGGACTTGAATTCGACCACACACTGCGCGAACCGGGCGGCATCCGGCGGTACAGGCACCTCGGCCGCGAGCGTCGGCAGGGCGCTGAACAGCGGGTACAGAACCAGGGCCTGGATGGCCCGGAAGATCAGGGGTCTCGGAACTTTTGAGGGTTCAGATGGCTTCCCGGGCGTTACCCGGTGCCTCTTCCTCGATGTCGACCAGGCTGAGGTTCGAATCCCGGATGAAAGCCTCGAGCTCCTCATTGAGCAGCTCCGGGTCCAGGCGGCCCAGGGGGCCCTGGGTGAGTTTCTGCAAGCCGCGGGCAATGTCCGACAGTCCTTGAATCAGCGCGGCTCGTGCCGCTTCGCCATCACTGGCATCGAGGAGTTTCTGGTAGTCCTGCAGCCCGCGCAGCATCTGGACGATGGCTTTCTCGTCCTTGCGGCTGGGGGCCAGCATGGCCTGATTATGACGTTGTCGTGCGGTGACGTACATGCAGGTGTCCGATCCCTTACAGTGACTGATTCGAGTGTCGATGCGCAGTGTCGCCTAAGTGACACAAGGCGTACTTGAGACATACTTGAAACAATCTGCACTTTTTCTGGTTTGTGATCTGAAGCACGTTGTCCGGGTTGTCAGAGAGGTCGCGGCGTCGTCCCGGGTCGTCTCGTTGACCCCGTCAGCGGATTCTGCAACCCTGCCGCGACGGTCTATCACGCGGGGAGGGAGCGTGTTGCATTGGCAGGTTGGTGACGTGCGGATCACTCAGGTGGTGGAGCTGACCACCGCGTCGCTCGGACCTTACCTGCTGCCCCAGGCCACGCCGGAGGCCCTGTCCAGGCTGCCCTGGATCGGGCCGTTCGTCGATTCGGACAGCCGGATCGTGCTGTCCATCCACAGCCTGATACTCGAGACGCCGGATCGGGTGGTGATGGTGGACACCTGCATCGGCAACGACAAAGTGCGCAGCTACCCCCGTTGGAACCGGATGCAGGTGGACTTTCTGGAACGGCTCGAGGCGGCCGGCTACCCTCCGGAGCGGTTCGACACCGTCCTGTGCACCCATATGCACGTCGACCACGTGGGCTGGAACACCCGCCTGGTGGGCGGCGCCTGGCAACCCACCTTCACGAACGCCCGCTATCTCTATGCCGAAGAGGAGTGGGCGCACTGGCGCGTGGAACCCCAGGAGTACGGCCCGGTGATCGAGGACTCAGTTCAACCTATCTTCGATGCGGGGCTTGCCGACCTGGTCGGTGCGGATCATCAGGTGACGGACGAGATCCGATTGGAGCCGACCCCTGGACACACGCCAGGTCACGTCAGCGTGCACATCACCTCGAGAGGGGAAGAGGCGGTGATCACCGGCGACATGATTCACCACCCCTGCCAGATCGCCCATTCGGACTGGTCGAGCTCGGCGGACTGGGACCAGACCATGAGTGCGGACACGCGCTCGAAGTTCCTGGCACGTTATGCCGACCGGCCGGTGCTGGTTATCGGTACCCATTTCGCGGCACCGACCGCCGGCAGGATCGTCCGCGACGGCGTGACCTACAGGCTCGATTACTGAGGCGAAAGCCCTCTTACTGCTTCTGCTTGCGGGCGCGCTCGGCCATCATCTTCCTCATCCAGGTCCAGCCCTGGGTGGCGCGGCTCATGTCGAGGAGCTCGTCCTTGTGATCGAGCAGGTCCTCATAAGTCACGTCGACACCGAGCTCGACGTCCTCGTTGTTGAACACAGCCGCCGTGGAAAAACGACCGTTACCAGCCTGGATGACGACGCCGTTCGGGGCGTCCTCGCTGCACATCAGCAGCACGGCGGGTGTGACGAGGCGCGGATGGCGCGCGGGATCCGGATTGTCCGGGTTCACCTCACGGCCGGGAATGGTGCCGATCAGGCGGGTTTCCGCGGCCGGGGCCAGACAGTTGACCCGGACGTTCTTGGCAGCGCCTTCGAGTGCGAGCACGTTCATGAGGCCGAGCATGCCCATCTTGGCGGCGCCGTAGTTGGCCTGGCCGAAGTTGCCGTAGATGCCGGAGGTGGAGCTCGTCAGCACGATCCGGCCGTAGTTCTTCTCGTACATGATGGGCCAGGCGGCGTGGGTGACGTAGGCCGAGCCGTTCAGGTGCACGTCCATGACGATGTCCCAGTCGTCCAGCGCCAGGTTCTTGAAGCTCTTGTCGCGCAGAATGCCGGCGTTGTTGACCAGGATGTCGATGGTGCCGAACTCGGACACCGCATCGTCGATGATGGACTTCGCCCCCTCGCGGGTGGACACCGATGCCTTGTTGGCGATGGCCACTCCGCCTGCCTTCCTGATTTCGTCGACCGTCACGTCGGCCATGTCGCTGGCACCCCGGCCGTCACCGGAGCCGCCCAGGTCGTTGACCACCACCTTTGCCCCGCGGCGCGCGAACTCGAGCGCGTGTGACTTGCCGAGACCGCCGCCGGCGCCCGTGATGACGACGACCTTATCCTTGAACTCGCTCATGTTTCCCCCTGCTGGTGCTTGATTCGAAGCGAATGCGCCAGTTTACCGAAACTGAGGTGCGGCTGACGAACCCGGACCGTCGTCGAAAGGTGCCGTGATAGACTGCTCGTTTGGCACGGATAAGCGGTCCGCGGGTGGCTGATCGGAACATCACGAAAGCGCTGAGCTATGCGGACTTCCGCTGGCTGTGGGTGGGTTCCCTGGGATCCTCCTTCGCGATGAACATGCAGATCATCGCCAGAGGGTGGCTCGTCTACACCCTCACTTCCTCGGCGCTCGATCTGGCCTGGGTGACCCTCTCGTTCATGCTGCCCACCGTGGCCTTTTCGCTGCTCGGCGGTGTGCTGGCGGACCGGCTGCCGAAGAAAGCCATCGTCTCTCTGGCGCAGAGCCTCAACTGCGCCGCGACGTTGATCCTGGGATTCATCATCCTCACGGATCGGGTGACGTTCTGGGACTTCATCTGGTTCGGTTTCTTCAACGGCTCGGTGCTGGCGCTGTCCATGCCGGCCCGGCAGGCGTTCGTGCCGGAGCTGATTCCCGAGCGGCTGATCTTCACGGCCATGGCGCTGAACACCACGAGTTGGAATCTGTCACGCATTCTCGGTCCGGCGCTGGCCGGGTTCCTGATCGCCTGGGTGGCAGGCGGTGACACCAGCTCCACCTATGGCGTCGGGGTCGTCTACTTCATGATCGCGGGCCTCTACTTCATCTCGGCGATCACCATGCTCATGGTGCGCAAGCGGGGGGTGAGCACGCAGGTGAGTGCGCAGAAGAGCGCGCTGGGCGACATGGCGGACGGTCTGAAGTACGTCTGGTCCAATCCACCCGTCTTCGGACTGATCCTGCTCTCCATCGTGCCGTTTCTGTTCGGGATGCCGCTGAATACTCTGCTGCCGGCGTTCAACGAGGACATCCTGAGCGGTGGGCCCGAGGACCTGGGCATTCTCATGTCGGCCATGGGCATGGGTGCTATCGGCGGATCCCTGATGCTCGCCTGGCTGGGCGAAATCCGTCACAAGGCGGCCTGGCTCGTCGGCACGTGTATCGGCTGGGGCGCGTTCACCTCCGGATTCGGTCTGGCCGCGAGCATACCGGTCGCGGCCGTGTTCGTCGGCTTCATCGGCTTCGTCAGCGCCTGGAACATGTCGCTGAACCGGGGGCTCCTGCAGATGCAGGTGGACCACCACATGCGCGGGCGGATCATGAGCATTGACATGATGTCCCACGGACTGATGCCGCTCGGCGTCCTGCCGATCAGCCTCATCGCGGAAGCCTACGACGTGGCGGTGGCCCTGGTCTGTGCGGGTATCGCCTTTGCTGTCACCGTACTGCTGCTGGCCGCCTTCTCCACCTCCGTACGCAGGGTGGACGAGGAGATGCCGAAGCTCGGCCGGGCCGTGGCCGATGCTCCGACGGACGGCGAGACCGGCGCGGCCGTGGAGATGGTCAATCAGGCGCACCGTCCGGCGGCAGGCAGCTGACGTCCCGCGGCGTCGCAACGGGAAGACGTCCCACCGCGACGCAGCGGGAAGACGTCCCGCGGCCGCTGTGGTAGAAGATCGGAGTCATGAACGGAGTAAGGGAAATCATCGGCAGTCTCCGCCTCGCGGTCGCCCTGCTCATCTTCTCTGTCCTCGCACCCGCCGTGGCGGCGCAGGAGGTGTTCCGCACGGTGGATGAGAATGGGGTGGTCACGTTCTCGGACATGGAAACGGAGGATTCGGAGCGGCTCGAGCTGCCGCCGACCATCGTCAGGGAGAACGCCATGGCCGAGCAGCGGGCCATGATCGAGCAGCAGCTCGAGGTGGCCAACGCGCTGGAGGCGTCGAGGCTCGCCAGGGAAGCGGCCCGCACGGAACGTCTCGAGGCGCTGGCGGAATCGGAGCCCCGCACCATCTATTACCGGGAGGAAGACCGGTATGTGAACAGCGGCTGGGGCTACTGGAGTGGCGGCTCCTGGGGAGGCAGCTACTGGCCCGGCCGTCCTCCAGGTCAGAGGCCACCGCTGAAGCCCGTGCATCCCATCGAGCCACCGCCCGAGGTGTCACCCCCACCGAGCCGGCGGGTGCCGCTGCCGCCGCTGAAACCGGACTGATTCGGGCGGCTGCTGCGGGTGGCACTCAGAATCGGTCTGCTGTCGGATACCCATATCCCCGAGGCGCGGCCAACGCTCTGGCCCCAGGTGTTCGAGGCCTTCGCCGACGTGGACATGATCTTCCACGCGGGCGACATTCACGAGCTCTTCGTGCTCGACGAGCTCGAGCGGGTCGCGCCGGTGTACGCGGCCCGCGGTAACGGGGAGGACGGCAGCGGAGGACGTCCCGTTCAGCCCGAGGATCCGAGGGTCCGCTACGCCTGGCTGCTGGAACTGGAAGGACTGTGGGTCGGACTGACGCACTACGTGCCGGTACCGGAACGGCCGCCGACCTTCACGCTCGATCGCTGGATCGAGCGCTACTTTCCCGAGCGGCGCCCGGACGTGATCGTCTCCGGAGATACGCATCGGGAATGTATCGAGGAGGTGCAGGGCGTGTTCTGTGTCAATCCGGGCTCGCCGACCTATCCGCATAACTACGACACTCAGTACGGCACCATCGGCTTTCTGACGCTGGATCGGGGGGAGGCCCACGCGAGCATTCACCTGATCACGGATGCCGGTATCGAACCTTTCAACTGGGAGGCGACACCACCCTGGAAGCTCAGGCGGTGAGGCCGCCGAATCCTTTCGGGTAGACTGACCCGTCCCGCGGAAGGGGAGGCAACCGTTGGACAAGCCGTTTGCGGCCTACCAGGGGAACGAGTCCTACGTCTTCGTCTGCTATGCACATGGCGACGCGGCGGTGGTCTATCCGGAGATCGGCTGGCTCCACGACCAGGGTGTGAACATCTGGTACGACGAGGGGATCAGCCCGGGATCCGAGTTCCCGGAAGCGCTGGGTCGCGCCGTCGCGAGCGCGAGCGCGCTACTCTTCTACGTGAGTCCTCGATCCGTAGCCTCGCGGCACTGCCGGGACGAGGTGCACTACGCGCTGGAGAACGGGGTGCCGGTGATGGCTGCGTATCTTGCCCCCACCGAGCTTTCTGCAGGCATGGCGCTGAGCCTAGGGACCAGCCAGGCACTGCTGCGTTACGAGCTGGGACCAGCCGACTACCGTCAGCGTCTGCTCTCGGCGCTCGGCGATCCCGACGCGAGACCAGGCATGCCGACCGACGATCTGCCGGCCACTGCGGATGGCGGGGCGAAGCGCTCCAGACGACTCGCCCTGGCTGTATTGGGGATGGTGACCGTCTTAGCAGCCGGAGTTGGCGTTGGTGAGCTTGTCAGTTTTCTGCAGCATCGGGAAGATGTGCGCTGGGTCCGCTATGAGGCCATTCCACAGATCAAGGACCTGCTGGAGATGGAGTGGCGTGACTACACGGAACCCTATGCCCTGGCAGAAGCGGCGGAACGGATCCTGCCGGACGACCCGGAGGTGTTGAGTCTGCTGGATCGCACGTCTCTGGCCGTGGACGTGGATACGGAGCCACAGGGTGCGGACGTGTACGTGAAGGCCTACGCCCACCCGGAAGCGCCGTGGCGCCACCTCGGCAGGACGCCGCTGACGGATCAACGGCTGGCAGTGAGCTTCTTCAGGTGGCGATTCGAAAAAGCCGGCTTCGTTCCCGTGGAAGCCGTGCACTCGAGCTGGACCCTGGGTTTCGAGGGGCCGCTCCTGAAACCCAATGACCTCCGCCGGCAGCTGACGCCGGCTGGCGACATGCCGGAAGACATGGTGCGCGTGTCCGGCGGGCAGACGCCGTTCGGCGCCGTACCCGACTTCTTCATCGACCGTTTCGAGGTGACCAACCGGCAGTACAAGACGTTCATGGATGCGGGCGGCTACGACAGCGAAGACTTCTGGCCTGACGAGTTCCTGGATCAGGGTGTGGTGCTCACCCGGGCAGAGGCAATGGCAGAGTTCGTGGATCAGTCGGGTCGTCCCGGTCCCAGTACCTGGCTCGGCGGGACCTATCCGGATGGCGAGGCGGACCACCCGGTCTCCGGTGTCAGCTGGTTCGAAGCGGTGGCCTACGCTCGTTATGCCGGTCGCGAGCTGCCCACCAGCGTGCATTGGGGTCTGGCGCGGGGCGATGACTCCACGCTCATCCAGTTTCCCCAGCTCGGCGGGCTCGGCGTCATCGCACCGTTTTCCAACTTCAACCGGCACGGCACGGTGCCCGTGGGAAGTCTCGACGGCATGACGACCTGGGGTGCCTACGACCTGGCGGGAAATGTGGCGGAGTGGTGCAGCAACGTCACCCTGCAGGGTCGAAGCATCCGGGGCGGCTCCTACGACGACAACACCTACGAGTTCGCGGAGCCCGCCAATGCGCCACCCATGATGCGGTCGCCCGGCTACGGTTTCCGTACGGCGTTGCTCGGCGACGGCGTGCCGCAGGCCGTATTCGAGCAGAACCCGATCCGGCAGATTGCGGTGCCGCAGCCCGAAGCGCCGGTTTCGGATGAGGTCTTCGATGTGTACCGGGAGCGTTTCGAGTACGACCACACGGCGCTCAATCCGAAGGTCGAAAGCAGGATGACCACCGCCGAGGACTGGATGGAGGAACGCGTGGTCATCGACGCGGCCTACGATGGTGAGCGTCTGCCGATGACGCTCTTCTTGCCGGCGGCCGCGACGCCGCCGTTCCAGACGGTCGTCTACTGGCCGGGCAGCGGCTCGGTGTACACGCCGAGCAGCGCGGACCTCGAGCACTACTACGAATTTCCGGTCTTTCTTTCGTTTCTCGTGAAATCGGGTCGCGCGGTCGTTTACCCGATCTACAAGGGAACGTTCGAACGTTCCGAGGAACGGCTTGTTCCCCTGCACTACGGATCGGAGCGTCACGAATACACGGAGTACATGATCCGGGTGGTTAAGGATTTCCGCCGCACGCTCGACTATCTGGAGACCCGCGATGACATCGACAGGGATGCATTCGCCTACTACGGCATGAGCTGGGGTGGGCTGATGGGCAGCATCGTGCCCGCGGTGGAGGAGCGGGTGAAGACGTCGGTACTGCTGGCAGCCGGGCTACCGAACGGCACCGGCGTAGCCAACCCCTATCACTACCTGCCTCGGATCCGAACACCGACGCTGATGCTGGTGGGACGGTACGACACCATGCTCGGTTACGAGGATTCTGCGCTACCGTTCTATGAGCACCTGGGCACACCCGCAAGGGATAAGGCCATCCGAGTCTACGAGACGGATCACCTGCCGCCCAAACGGGCGTTCGTCACGGAAACGCTGGCCTGGCTCGACCGCTATCTGGGCAAGCCGCAGTGAAGTAGGGAAGGTGGGGATGAGGCCTCTGCGGTCGTACCGCAGAGGCCAGGCGGCTTCAGCCCATGCGCATCGGGTTGATGGGCGGCCACTTCTCCTTCGAGTCGAGGATCTTCTGGCCGATCTCCTCCACGTCCCAGGGACCTTCGGAGACGTCGCGGGATGCGATGGGGGTGAGCTGCCAGGAGAGCAGCTGCACGTTGTTACCGGCGACGAGCCACTGACGGCCGGAAATTTCCTTGGCCTCGTCGGTGCACAGCCAGACGATGGCGGGCGAAACGCATTCCGGCGGGAACTGATCCTTGACCTGCTCCGGCAGTATGTCCTCGGTCATCCGAGACATGGCGGTGGGCGCCAGGGTGTTCACGGTGATGCCGTACTTGCTACCTTCCAGCCACAGGCAGCGGGCGAAGCCGGCGATACCGGCCTTGGCGGCACCGTAGTTGGTCTGGCCGAAGTTGCCGAGGAGCCCCGAGGTGGAGCTGGTGACGATGATCCGGCCACCCTCGCCGCGCGCGACCATGTGATCGAAAGCTGCCTTGGTGGTGAGGTAGGTGCCGCGCAGGTGAACGTTGACCACGATGTCCCACATGTCGTCTTCCATGTTCTTGAAAGACTTGTCGCGGAGAATGCCGGCGTTGGCGATGAGGATGTCCAGCTTGCCGAAGGTGTCGATGGCGGTCTGCACCATGCCCTGGGCGTCATCCTTCTCCGTGACCGAGCCGTAGTGGGCTACTGCCTTGCCACCCGCTGCCTTGATCTCGCTGACCACGCCGTCGGCCATGGAATGGCCGGCGCCACTGCCGTCACGGGAACCGCCCAGGTCGTTCACGACCACGGCTGCCCCTTCTTTCGCCAGCAGCATAGCGTGCGCGCGACCCAGACCACCGCCGGCGCCGGTCACCAGCGCGACTTTTCCATCCAACATGCCCATGCTTAACTCCTGCACTCAAATTCGTGAACGGTGCAGTCTACGGTGCGACCCGACAAAAACAAGGCCGAGGTCCCGACCGCCCGGCTGGCTCGGAGCCTCGCCGCGTTGCAGCAGGATCTGGAGCGCACGCTGGTGTTTCTCGCTGCCTACGAGCGATCCAGGCACCGGCAGCGCGGGGAAGCGCTACGCTGGCTGGTGCCCGTACTGCGGGAGTGGACGATCGAGATCCGTTCTCTCACGTCGGCTGGCGAGGCGGGTACGGAATCACGCTGACCGGTCGGGGTATCAACCCCTGGCGTCGATGATGGCCCGCACAACGTCGTCGCTGTAGTCCCGTCCCGTCAGTCGGTGCAGGGTCTCGAGCCCGCCCGGATTGGCCACGTTCACCTCCATGAGGTGGGTACCCACCGTGTCGACGGCCGCGAATCCCACGCCGAGGGAGGCCAGCTCCTCGCAGATCGACGTCACCAAGGCCTGCTCGTCGGTGCTGAGGCAGGTGGCCATCGCCTGGCTGCCTGCCGCCAGATTGGCCTTGAGACCGTCCGCCGGAATTCGCAGGTAGCTGGCAACGATCCGTCTGCCGGCGACGAGCGTCCGTTTTTCACCGTCGGCCACGGCGGGCAGGTAGCGTTGGGCCATGAGATAGCCGCAGCCGGTTGCCCGCCAGAGTGCCTGCACGCCCGCGAGCGTTGCGGTCCCGGCCGGGAACAGGGTGACGTCGCGCCCGTAGCTGCCGGCAGTTGGCTTGACCACCCAGTCACCGCCGCCGGCCAAGACCGCCAGCAACCGCTCCGGACGGGTGCTGGTGTGAGTTTCCGGCATCAGCCGTAACCAGCGGTGCTTGCCGTGCAGGCTGGCGAGCGCGTGGGGGCTGGTGACGAAGCGGCCGGGTGGCAGCTGCTCGAGGAGCTGCAGGCGATCGAAAAACGTCACCTGTTGTCCAAATCCCAGGACCCAGATGAGCGTGAACTCATCCGGGTCGCGGTCGGCGATACGAAGCCGGTTGCCGGTGATCTCCACCGCATCGTGATCGGCCCGGCACACGTCCCAGCCGGCCCGTTCGAATGCCGACGGCAGGCGCCGGTGGTTGTCATTCCGCGCCTTGGCGGGATCACCGCAGAGCAGCAGCAATTCGGGCATGCGTGATAAAATTCGAGACGTCATGGAAAGCGCAAACAACATACCAGACTACAGCCTTCCCGCGGAACGGGTGCCCCTGGTGGAACCCGAGCATCTCAGGCCAGAGGAAAAGGCAGCGCTCAAGGCGGAGATCCGTGAGCTGCTTCGTCAGCGCGACGCAACGCTCATCGCGCACTACTACGTGGACGGTGACGTTCAGGATCTCGCCGAGGAGACGGGCGGCACCGTTGCCGACTCGCTGGAAATGGCGCGTTTCGGCAGGGATCAGGGCAAGGACACCCTGGTGGTGGCGGGTGTGCGTTTCATGGGCGAGACGGCCAAGATTCTCTCTCCGGAAAAGCGGGTGGTGATGCCGACGCTGGAGGCGGAGTGCTCGCTCGACCTCGGCTGCCCGCCGGACGAGTTTCAGGCTTTCTGTGAGGCGCATCCGGACCGGACCGTGGTGGTCTATGCCAACACCTCGGCACGGGTTAAGGCACTGTCCGATTGGGTGGTGACCAGCAGCGTGGCGCTGCCCATCGTCGAATCGCTGCATGCCAAGGGGGAGAAGATTCTCTGGGCGCCGGACAAGCATCTCGGTCACTACATCCAGCAGCAGACCGGTGCCGACATGCTGCTCTGGTCGGGTGCGTGCATCGTCCACGAGGAATTCAAATCCAAGGCGCTGTTCGACCTGAAGGCCATCTATCCGGAAGCCGGTGTGCTGGTGCATCCCGAATCTCCCGCCGCCGTCATCGATATCGCCGACGCGGTGGGCTCCACGAGCCAGATCCTGAAGGCGGCGCAGACCCTGCCCCACGAGACGTTCATCGTCGCCACGGACCGGGGACTCTTCCACAAGCTGCGTCAGCGCAACCCCGACAAACGGTTCATCGAGGCGCCCACGGCGGGCCAGGGGGCGACCTGTCGCAGCTGTGCGCATTGCCCCTGGATGGCCATGAACGAGCTGACGACGCTGGCCGAGTTGCTGCGCCACGACGAGGCGTTTGCCAAGAACGAAGTGCTGGTGGATCCGGAGATCGGCCGCCAGGCCATGATCCCCCTCAACAGGATGCTCGCCTTCAAGCCCTGAAGATCAGGACTGCGCGATGCGCAGCTCCGTACGCAGGTCGTTGATGCGCTGATCGAGCATCGCCAGCAGCTTGGTGTCGTCCCGGCTCACCAGTCGCCGGGCATACTCCAGGTGCTGGATGGCCCTGTTGTAGGCACCGTGCAGGGCGAAGTACTCGGCCCGCGCCCGGTGCACGGCGATGATGTCGCCGGCTCTTCCTGACACCTCTGCAAGGTGATACCACACGTCCACATCGTTCGGCCGGATCTCGCTCTGGCGTTTGAGGATGGATTCGGCGATGTCGTACTCCTCGTTCTTCTCCAGCGCGTCCGCATAAAGCATGGCGAGCGGCGGGTTGTCCGGATTGAGCAGCAGGTGCCGCTCGAGCAGCGTCAGGGCCTGGTCGTAGTCGCCGGCGGCGGTGAGAAACTCGGCATAGGCGGCGACGAACAGCAGCCGGTCGGGCGCGGACGCGAAGAGCGCGTCTGCCATGGGGACGGCCTCGTCGTGCTGACCTGCTCGCGACAGTGCCAGAGCAAGGCCATACTGTGCGGCCGCGGAATCCGGATCGTCCTTCACCGCCTTGCGGAACTGCTTGACCGCAGCCTCCGGGCTGTCGGCATAGTGGACGATGGCGCGGGTGCGGGCCAGGGCATAGTCCGGCGAATCCGTGTACTTCCTTTCCGGATACTGCATCGCCTGGGTCTTGGCATCCGCGACCCGGCGTTCGCTCAAGGGATGGGTGAGCAGGAACTCCGGTGGCTTGGTGGTGTACCGGTAGGCCCGACCCATGTGGTCGAACATGCGAGCCATGCCGTCCGGATCCAGACCCGCGTTCACCAGGGTATTCATGCCGATCCTGTCGGCCTCGGTTTCCCGCGACCGGCTGTAGCGGAGCTGTGCCGACTGGGAGGCTGCCTGGGAGGCGGAAATGGCCGCGATACCCGCATCGCCGCCGGCGGCCATGCCGATGGCAATGGCGGCGATCATGGACGCCAGCGTCGGCAGCATGGCTGCTCGCTGCTCCTCGATTCCCCTGGCGAAATGCCGCTGGCTCAGGTGTGCCAGCTCGTGAGCGATCACCGACGAGTACTCGTGCACGTCTTCGGCGACGAGAAACAGTCCCAGGTTTATACCAACTACCCCGCCGGGTGCGGCGAAGGCGTTGACCGCCGGGGAGTCGATGAGAACCACCTCGAGGATCTTGTCCGTCAGCTGCGAGTACTGGGCCAGATCGGCGATCTGCTGGCTGATGTAGTACTTGAGAATGGGATCGTCGACCGTAGGCACCATGGCGTTGATCTGCTTCAGGAACTCGCGACCGATCTGTTTCTCCATGGCCGGTGAGACGATGCTGGAGGATCCATCTCCCAGGCTCGGCAGATCATCCGCCGGACTGGCCTTCAGGCCTGTGGTCGTGACGGACAGCAGCAGAAAAGAGGAAAGCGTGGCGATGAGCCGGGTGGACAGGGGTACGCGCCGGGGCGCCTGCCCGGAGACGACGGTCCTGTTACAACGGGGACGGGCCACGTCGACTCCCTGACGAAGGTGCCGCGATCATACTCGATGGACCTGTACCGGGCACGAAAAGTTCAAAACCAGTTATGATGCCTGAATCCGGGAACGACGCCCATGACAGATACCGAATCCACATACGGCGGCTCCTCTGCAGCGACGGAAACCCTGCTCGACGTCAAGGGCCTGAAGTGTCCCATGCCGCTGCTCAAGGCCAAGAAAGCGCTCAATGAGCTGCCGGCCGGCGCACTGCTGCGGGTCCTGGCGACGGATCCGGGTTCCGAGCGGGATTTCGAGACCTTTTCCCGTCAGAGTGGTCATGCCCTGCTGGAACACGCGCAGGACGACGACGTCTACGTCTACCTCCTCCGGAAAAAAGACGCCTGAGCCGTGTCGGTCAGGCAGCCCACCTCATAGACCTGCCCACCCTAGTAGATCGTGCGTTTTCTCGAAGTCATCAGCGGTTGGATCAACCGGCACTTCTCCAACGAGGAGGCCATTTCGCTGGTCGTCTTCATGGTGGCCGCGTTCGGCCTGGTGGTCGTGTTCGGCGGCATGCTGGCACCGGTCCTCACGGGTCTGGTGCTGGCCTTTCTACTGCAGGGGCTGGTCAAACGCCTGGTGGGGTGGGGACTTCCGCAGAAGCCGGCCGTCTACGTCACCTTCGTGGTCTTTCTCGGGGCGCTCTCCGCGCTGCTGCTGTTCGTGGTTCCGCTCATCTGGCAGCAGCTGGTTGCGCTGCGGGCATCGCTGCCCAACATCGTCGCCCGGCTGCAGGACATGATCCGTGACCTGCCGGCCATGGCGCCGGGATTCGTCAGCGCCGAGCAGGTGGACGAGTGGCTGAATCAGGCCGCCGGAGAGGTGGGCAGCGTCAGCGGCTCGCTGCTGAACACGCTGCTGAGCCAGGTACCTTCCGTGGTGGGCATCCTGCTCTTTCTGGTGCTGGTGCCTATCTCGGTATTCTTCTTTCTGAAGGACAAGGAACCCCTGCTCGTCTGGTTCCAGTCGCTGCTGCCGAGGCAGCGACCCCTGCTCGATCGCGTCGGCAACGAGATGAATCTGCAGCTGGCGAATTACGTCCGTGGCAAGTTCGTCGAGATCCTCATCGTCGGCTCCGTCACGTTCGTGGTGTTCGAGTTCATGGGGCTCAACTATGCGGCCCTGCTCGGTCTGGTGGTCGGGCTGTCCGTGCTGGTGCCGTTCGTTGGCGCCGCGGTGGTCACCATTCCCGTTACGCTGGTGGCGCTGTTCCAGTTCGGCTGGACCTGGGACACGGTCTGGATACTCAGCGCTTATGGCGTCATTCAGGCGCTGGACGGCAACGTGCTGGTGCCGCTGCTGTTCTCCGAGGCGGTGGACCTGCACCCGCTCACCATTATCGTCGCGGTGCTGGCGTTTGGCGGGCTGTGGGGTGTGTGGGGCGTTTTCTTCGCCATCCCTCTGGCGACGCTGGTGAAGGCCATCTACAACGCCTGGCCCACCGCTCAGGAGGTGGCGGTGCTGGGCGCGGGTGCGGCAGACGGAGGGGGGCAGGAATTGCCGGACACAGCCACGGCGAGTTCTGACGCGCCTTGAGAGCGCCCCGCCACGCAAGTACCATGGCGCCGATTTCCAGGACCGCGGGCCAGGACGGGTCCGACTGATATGCTGAACGAATCCCTGAGCGGCAGCCTCGTCGCCCTGATCACACCCATGCGTCCGGACGGGGCCATCGACTGGCCCGCGCTGGATGCGCTGATCGACTGGCAGATCGGCGAAGGCACCAACGGCATCGTTCCGGTCGGTACCACCGGCGAGTCGGCAACGCTGTCCGTTGACGAGCACCTGCAGGTGGTGGCGGCAACCGTCAAACGGGTCGCCGGGCGGGTTCCAGTGGTGGCCGGCACCGGGGCCAACGCCACATCCGAAGCCATTCACCTCACCCGACAGGCCGAAGAGGCCGGCGCCGATGCCTGTCTCTCAGTGGTGCCTTACTACAACAAGCCGACCCAGGAAGGGCTGTACCGGCACTTCATGACCATCGCCGACGCGACGGCCCTGCCGGTGGTGCTCTACAACGTTCCGCCGCGTACCGCCTGCGACATGCAGCCGGCGACGGTGGGTCGGCTAGCGACTCACGAACGCATCGTCGCCATCAAGGAAGCCTGCGGTGATGCGGAGCGGGTCGGCGAGCTGGTCAAGGTGGTACCGGACGACTTCGTCATTCTCTCGGGGGAAGATGCACAGACGCTCCGCATGATGGAGCTCGGCGCCAGGGGCACCATCTCGGTGACGGCGAACGTGGTACCCCGACTGATGGCCGAATTCTGCGCGGCGTTTCTGGCGGGCGATCGGCAGAAGGCAGGGGCACTCGATGCCCGGCTGCAGCCGCTGCACAAGGCACTTTTCGTGGAACCCAATCCGCAGCCCGCGAAATGGGCACTGCACGAGATGGGTCGCGTCGATACCGGCATCAGGCTGCCGATGATCGAGCTGTCCGAAGCGGCGAGACCGGCGCTCCTGCGCTGCCTGAAGGACATCGGGGCGCTCGCATGAGACGTGTCTGTGGCTATCGTGGATTTCTGCGTGGGAACGTGTACCTGCTGATCACCATGCTGCTGCTGGGTGGTTGCCGTTTCCTGAACGACGACAAGGGCTTCTTCGTCAACCGGGACGACGACTATCTGGACATGCAGGAGCACAACGCGCTGGTGGTGCCTTCCGATCTGCAGTCGGACAAGGTGGCGGATCCCTACCCCATACCGAGGACGACCAAGCAGCTGAATCCGGAGTACTACCCGTACAAGCCGCCGCGCCCGGACGCCATCTTCGCCAACGACAACCGGGACGAGGTGCGCATCCAGCGGCTCGGCGAACGTGCCTGGCTGGTGGTGCCGGAGCCTACAACCACGGTCTGGCCCAAGGTGAAGCAGTTCCTGGCTGAGAACGGGGTGCGCGTGTCATCCGAGATGTCCGCGTTCGGGCGTCTCGATACGGAGTGGCTTGATACTTCCGAGCAACGCTATCGGGACATCGTTCGGACGGTGATCCGGCAGGCCAAGGAGCAGGACGGTTTCCTGGCAGGACGCGACAGGTTGCTGATTCAGGTGGAGCCGGGCCTCAGGGAGGAAACGTCGGAGGTCTATGTGCGATATGAAAACGACGCACGCGGATTGCCGAGTATCGGAGTCGTGGACCTGGATACGATTCAGTCCGTCGTCCAGCCGGTGGAAGTCGGCGTGCTGACGGAAATCGGCGCCTACATCGCGGCGCGGGTCTCGGAACAGACCGTCTCCATGGTGGCAACCGAGAACACCGGGGAGGTGAAGTCGTCCGTGGAACGCGATGCCGCCGGTGTGCCCGTGCTCGAGCTGCGTGTTGACTACGATCGCGCCTGGGCCACGGTGGGTCAGGCGCTCTCCCGGGCGGAGGTGGAGGTCAACGAAGCCGACCAGGTGGACGGTGTTTACTCGGTGCATTTACCCAAGCGGGTGCTCACGGGTCAGGAGAAAGGCTGGTTGAGCGGTCTCTTCGGCGGCGGCCGCAAGGGATACGATCTGCAGCTGCACGTGGCCGAGGCGGGTGAAGGTGTGTATCACGTCAGCGTCACGGACGACAAGGACAAACCCGTGGACCGCGAGTTCGGCCAGGAAGTCCTCATCATGATCCGGGAATTCGCGACTTGAGCCGATTCGCCTCGCTCGGCAGCGGCAGCCGTGGCAACGGCACTGTGGTCGAGATCGGCGGCGAGCGAATTCTGATCGATTGCGGCTTCACCCTCCGGCAGGCCGAGGCACGTCTGGACCGGCTCGGACTCAAGGCCTCCGAGCTGTCGGCAATCCTCGTAACCCACGAGCACAGCGATCACATCGGCGGTGTCGGCACGCTGGCCTACAAGTACGGAATTCCGGCGTTCGCGTCGTTCGGCACGCTGGAAGCGGCAAGGCGGAGCACGCCCCTCATCGGCACGGCGGTGAACGCGCACGAACCGTTTCACATCGGGGCGGTGGCGGTGCAGCCGGTGGTCGTTCCACACGATGCCAGGGAACCGACGCAGTTCGTATTGCGCTGGGCGGATACCGCGATCGGCGTGATTTCGGACCTGGGCTGCGTGACGCCCTTCGTCGTCGAGCAGTTCAGCGATCTGACCGGGCTCTTCATGGAAAGCAACTACGACGAGACCATGCTGATCCGCGGACGCTACCCGGAGCGGGTCAAACGTCGCATTGCCAGTGAGCTCGGACATCTCTCCAACAGCCAGTCGGCGGCGTTTCTCGAGGCCGTTGCCAACGAGAACGTGCGGGTGGTCGTGGGTCACGTCAGCGAAGAGAACAACCATCCCGACCTGCTGCGCGAAGCCTTCGCGCCGCGCGCCGGGCAGGTCCGGAGCCTGACATTCGCCACTCAGGACGAGGGAGCCTGGTGGACCGAGCTGGAGGATCCTGCCCCGACGCGCCAGGCCGGCCGTCTTGGCCTCTGAGCTGATCCAGGCAGGCGCCATCGGCTGCCCGGAATGCGATCTCCTCGGCGAGATCCCGGCGCTTGCACCGGGCGAGCGGGCCCGCTGCAGCCGCTGCGGTTTTCTGCTGGCGGTGAGTTACGAAGATCCATTCGGCCGCGCTTTCTCGTTCGCGCTGTCGGCGCTGATCATGCTGCTGGTCGCCATGGCGTTTCCGTTTCTGTCCATCACCGCATCGGGGATCAGCAACTCCATGACCCTGCTTCAGACGGTGTCTTACCTGGCCGACTACGGCGCCGACGTCATCGCCTTTCTCGTGCTGGTGTTCGTCATTCTGGTGCCGGCGATCATGCTGCTGCTGATCCTGGTGCTGTCACTGTCTCTGCGTAGACACCGGTTTCACCCCCTGCTGCAGGCGCCGACCCGCTGGCTGTTCCATCTGAACGCGTGGGCCATGGTGGAGGTGTTCGCCATCGGCGTGATCGTCAGCCTGGTCAAGCTCGCGGCCATGGCGCACGTGGAGCTGGGTCTCTCGTTCTGGGCCTATCTCGCGTTCAGCGGCCTGTTTCTGCTGGCGTTCTCGAGCATGGACCGGCTGACGGTATGGTCCGTGATCGATCGGATCCGCCGGAGCGGCACGTGACGACGGCGAGAGCGGCCGGGCTTGCCGTATGTCACACCTGCCTCGCACTGCTGGGCTCGGAAGAGCACGTCTGCCACCGCTGCGGCAGCCGCCTCCACGAACGGATTCCGGACAGCCTGCAGCGCACGATGGCGCTGCTGATCGCGGCGGCCGTGCTCTACGTGCCCGCGAACGTGTTCCCGATCATGACCACCGATCAGCTCGGGCGTACCGAGGAGAGCACGATCATCGGCGGGGTGATCCTGCTCTGGAATCTGGGTTCCTACCCGGTAGCGCTGGTCATTCTCGTCGCCAGCGTGCTGGTGCCCATCGGCAAGATCCTGACCGTGGCGGCACTGTGCTGGACGATCGGCCGCAACACCGGTGTGCCTGCCAGGCAGCGGACGACGCTCTACCGGATCACGGAGTTCGTCGGCAAGTGGTCCATGGTGGATATCTTTGTCGTCTCCATACTCGTAGCGCTGATTCAGATCACCGGTATCATCGTCATCCGTCCCGGTGGTGCGGCGCTGGCATTCGCAGCGGTGGTGGTGCTCACCATGGTGGCTGCCCAGAGCTTCGATCCACGGCTGATCTGGGATGAGCGGCGTGACGAAGCCGGCCAGGGAGGACGCTCATGAGCGATCCGGTGATCGTGGAGAAGGGCCGACGACGGGTGTCGGGCATCTGGCTGGTACCGCTGGTCGCCGTTGTGCTCGGTGTCTACCTGGCGGTGGATGCCTATCTCAGCCAGGGCCCCACCATCACCATCCGCTTCGACAGCGCGGAAGCCATACAGGCGGAGAAGACCCAGGTGAAAGTGCGCGACGTCACGGTCGGCACCGTCAGTGGGGTGCGGCTGACGGACGATCTCGGTGGGGTGGTGGTGACGGCCGAGCTGACCCCGGAGTCGCGTAAGCTGCTCAGGGATGACACCCAGTTCTGGGTGGTCAAGGCGGAGGTGCGCGGCGTCTCGGTATCGGGTCTCGGCACGCTGCTGTCCGGTGCCTACATCGAGATCGCGCCGGGGGTCGGCAAACTGACGGACCGGCGACACTTCGCCGGGCTCGAACGTCGGCCGGTCTCTCCCGCCGGGACGCCCGGACTTCGGCTGCAGCTGGTCAGCGAGAGCACAGGCACCATCAGCGTCGGTAGCCCAGTGCTCTACCGTGGCTTTCAGGTAGGCAGCGTGGAGACCATCGATCTGGATACGGATCGGCGCGAGGTGGTCTACTCGATCCTCATCGACGCGCCGTACGACGAGCTGGTGACGGACAGAAGCCGGTTCTGGAATGCGAGCGGCATCTCCGCGGAGCTCTCCTCGGAAGGCGTCAAGCTCGGTATCGGCTCGCTGCAGTCGGCGCTGATGGGCGGCGTGTCCTTCGACCTGCCGCGCTACACCCAGGGTGGCCGCCCGGTGGAGGACAATGCGGTGTTCCGTCTTTATCCCGACGAGGCGAGCATCCACGAGAATCCCTATACCTTCTACAAGGAGTACGTCATCGCCTTCCGGCAGTCGCTGCGAGGTCTGCACCCGGACGCGCCGGTTACCTACCGCGGCATCCGCGTCGGCAGCGTGGTTCGCATCATGCTGGCCGATCTCGCCGCACCCACGGATCAGGATGAACGCGGCCAGCCCATTCCGGTGCTGGTTCGGCTGGAGCCGGGCCGCATGGCCATCGAGGACAGCGAGGACGGCGTCTCGATCATGGAAACGGTGATCGAGCAGGCGGTGGAGATGGGTCTCAGGGCGAAGCTCTCTTCCGGCAACCTGCTCACCGGCAGCATGTACATCGAAACGGATTTCTTCCACACCGACGGCGAGGAGTCGGTCCGTGACTATCAGGGTTATCCGCTGGTTCCGTCGGTAGGCAGCAGCTTCGAGCAGATCCAGGTCCAGGTGACCGAGCTGCTGGAGAAGCTGAACAAGCTGCCGCTCGACGAGCTGGTAGGCACCACGCAGGGTGCGGTCAACGAGCTCGAACAGACGCTGGTGGCGGTACGCCGCGTGATGGAGAGCGATGCGCTGCAGTCGTTGCCCATGAACGTTCAGGGTGTGCTCAACAAGTTGGACAACGTGCTGGACGGATTCGATGCCCAGTCGGAGTTCCAGTACGAGCTGATCCGCTCGCTGGAAGCCCTGAAGCAGACGCTGCACAGCGTCGATTCGTTTGCCGAGCAGCTGGAAGAGAAGCCCAACTCGCTCGTCTTCCCGAGCTCGACGCCACCTGACCCGGAACCGAGGGCCAACCCGTGAAGAAACCCGCGCTGCTTCTGCTGCCGCTCCTGCTCGGTGCCTGCGCAGGCAAGGTGACCGAGTCCCACGAGTATCTGCTTGCGGCACCGGCGCTCGCGGCGCCGGTGAACGCTCATACGCCGGTGCTGCTGAAGCCTGTCACCGTCGCCCCGTACCTCGATCAGGAGGGGATCGTTCTGCAGACGGACGGCGCCGAGGTGCACGTGGCGCGAAAGAATCGCTGGGCGGAGCCGCTGGATGCGGCGGTCGACCGTTACCTGCAGGTGGCGATCGCCAATGCCGCGGACCGGCAGGTACAGGCGGCACCCCTGTCGACGGACTCGGCGCTCACCAGCATTCAGGTGCGTATTCACCAGCTCCATGGCAGCACCGACGGCAGGGTCCGGCTGGTGGCCGAATGGTCTGTCACCTCACGGGACGGGGAACCCGGTCTGTATTCCTTCGATGTGACGACCTCACAGCAGACCGACGGCTACGGTGCCCTGGTCGACGCTCACGCTCTGCTGTTGGACCAGCTGGCAGTCGCTATCGCCGGCTCGCTTTAGGGAGCGCGTCAGTCCAGCAGGTTCGCGCCTCCATCGTCGAGTTTCGCCGGCCGGCTCCAGTAGTTGAACTGGGGTGTCCAGTCGCCGTCCTCGAGCCCTGCCAGGCCGAGCAGGCTCCATAGGGCGCAATAACGGTCGCCAGGACCGAACACGGCGCTGTTTCTGCGCAGGATCCTGTCGCCCTCGCGTTCGTAGAGCACCACGCCGGGCATGTTGTCCACGCCCGCCTGAACCGTCTGTTCGCGGATGTAGTCGCCGCCGCCATGTGAGGCCAACCGGAAACGCCAGCCGCGGGCATTGGCAAAGCGACGTTGAAGCTCCGGCGGATCCTTCGAGACCAGAACGACGGACAGCGCGGATTCCAGGTGCGGCAGGAATCCGTTGAACCCGTCCGCCCAGAGCGTGCAGTAGCGGCATCCCTGACCCATGTTGTGGATCACGAGCAGCCTGTCTTTGCCGGCGAACAGCGCGCTCAGGCTGACCTCGCCGGACTGGGTGGCAAAGGTGTAGTCGGGTACCGCCGTTCCGGGATTGGCTTTCTGCAGCGTCAGGAGCTTCTGGTTTAGCTCGAAAATCTGCTGCTCGAGTGCGGCGATCTCCGCCGCCGGTGAGGTGTCTGTGGCCATGGCTTCTCCTCCTATCGTCGGGGCGTCAGGTATAGCCCGGGGCGGTGCGGGGGTCCAGCGGATCGGCCTGGCAGATCCGCGGGATGGCACCCACGGCCGGCCGCAAGTAAACTCCGCCCCCGGAGAGGTGCCGGAGCTGGCCGAACGGGCTTGACTCGAAATCAAGAGTACGGGTAACCGTACCGAGGGTTCGAATCCCTCCCTCTCCGCCAAAAAAAGGGCCCAACGGGCCCATTTTTTTTGGGCGGAACGGGAGGTCGCAGGAGAACGCTCCCGGGTTCGACTCGGAGGCTGAGCCGATGCACGCATCGAGTCAGCCGGAGAGAACGTCGTCGCGCAGCGACGGCGGCTCCGAAGGGGTGAGCGATCCGCTCGAGCGGATCGCGAATAATCCCTTCCATGAACCGCGCAGCGGTTCGGCCTCCGCCATGAGGGCCCAACGGGCCCTTTTTTTTAGCGGACGGGAGGTCTCAGGAGAACGTCTCAACAGATGCCGGTCGAAGTTGCTGGCACATACCGAGCAGGAAAAGAACAGGAAAAAAGAAGGTAACAAGGAGGACAGATTGCTGTCCGAGTGAAAAGCTGATGATCGTGAGGTCTGGAGTTTGTCACCACTGGTGACAGTCCTTCCATTCCGCTGGACCGTACGCTATCAGGTAGCAGATCAGGTGCGGTTGAGCAAAGAATCGCTCAGGGGGAGGCGGCGTTTTGGCGACGACAGCGGCGTGTCGACTCGATCAGGTCTTCCAGTGACGAACCGGTCAGGCTTCGAGCTCAGCTTGCTCTGGTTGGTTGTGTGCCTGCCGGTCCACTCCATCGCCGAAGCCGCGGACGCCGGCAGCAACCAGCGTGACGACAAGGGTATCTACTCCGAAGTGGTGATGGCTGCCAAGGAATACCACCTGATCGAAACGTCGGCGGAAATGCACGATCAGTTTCTCCGGCGCGGATTACGTTACAACGACAGAGAGCTTGAAGGCTGGATCCAGCAGATCGGAGTTCGTCTGGCTCCGAAAACGACGGATAGCTATCAGCATTACCGGTTCTACATAGTGCAGGATCCTTCACCCAACGCGTTCGCCTTGCCGGATGGCCAGGTGTATGTCCACTCAGGCCTCATCAGCAGACTCCAGAACGAAGCGCAGCTGGCCGCGCTGCTGGCGCACGAGATCAATCACGTGGCCGGCCATCACGGCATCCTGGCGTATCGTTCGCAACAGAAGAAGGCTGCAGCAGGTCTGTTCTTCAGACTGGCAGGTGCGGCTACTGGCGGATGGGGGCAGCTGGCGGGGAGCCTGGCAGAGGTCGGGTTGTACTCATCAGTGTTCGGCTACAGCCGTGCGCTGGAGCAAGAAGCAGACGCTCGCGGCTTCGAACTGATGCTGGGCGCGCGCTATGACGTTCGTGAGATGTCGAAGCTGTTTGAAATTCTCAATCAGGACTTCGAAGGGCTGCGGCCGCGTCTGAACGGAAAATGGAGTACTCATCCGGATCTCCTGCTGCGGGCGGAGTTTGCCTCTGCCCGTGCCGACAGCATTCCCGAATCCCAGCTTTCTGAGCTGCACCTGGGTAGAGAAGACTTTCGTTCGCGGGTGAGACCGCTGGCTCTGGCAGCGGTCACGGACTACATCCTGGATGACTATCCGAGGACCGCACTCGAGTTGTCTCGAGATCTGGTGGATGAAAATCCTGATGACGCACTGGCATGGGTTGCCAAGGGACACTCGTACGTCGCGCTGGGAGCTCTGACGGAGTACGGGTCCGACTTGCCGATGACAGAACAGGAAAAAAGGCAGCAGGTAAAAGTCCGATCGAAAATGACGCGTGACGAGCTGCGAATACAGTGGGAGAGCTCCCCGGAAGCCGGGGTGAACATTGAACGTAATCTTGCGGAAGCCGAGAAGGCGTATCGGATTGCGCTGGATCTGGATGGGAACGCGGTCGAGGCGCATGCGGGCCTCGGCGAGGTCTACCTGAGGCGAGGAAAATACGAGGACTCTGCACGCGAACTGATGACTTATCTGAAGTTGCGCCCTCAGGCACCGGACCGCAGCGTCGTCATGGACGACTTACGTGATTTGACTCAGAAGATCAGAGCGGGAACACCAGATGAATAGCTCACACCGAAAACACCGGGCCCAGTATTTTGTCGCGGCTTTAGTTCTGGGTGCGATCCAGGTTTGCGCGCATGCGGCGCAGTACATGACGCCGGAGTTTGCCCGAGCCGAGTTCAGGCCGGTGACACTGGTCCTGATTCCACCCCGGGCTGAGGTCATAAAGCAGAAGATAGCCGGGTCCGAAGCGATGATCGAAGAAGGCGCGAGTCTGGAAGATGCCACTTCCGGTTTGCTGGCGAAGCGCTTCAGGGAGCTTGGTTACGAGTTCCGCGTACTCAAGGTTGAACAGGTCAACGCCGACCCGGAACTCCAGTTGATCGTCCGGAACTTCAACGAACGCTATGACGACGATATCGTTCAGGTTTACCGAAAGCCAAAGGACGTCCGTAGTCGCCGGTTCACCATTGGAGACGAAGCGCGAATCCTTGCAGCACGACTCGACGCCGATGCCCTGGTCGTCGTGCGGATTGAGGCCAGCGGGGCAACCGGGGGACAGCAGACCACGGCGTTTCTCCCTGGTGGCAGCAACGGTCTGGTCGCACTTGGCATCGGCGTGGTCGCCGGGGATAACGGTGACTTGGAAGGTTATTTCACGGACTTCCAGCGCGATC